>CBFHHK010000095.1:0-15320 GCA_965655435.1 Planctomycetota bacterium
GCACCGCTGGAGTTCACCACCGCCGGCGAGCAGTAGCGCTCACCCACCACCGGCACCCCTGGGACGATGGCCGCGGCGGTGAGCAGGTTCTCGAGGCCGGGCACGAACAGCTCCAGGTCCACGGCGCCCGAGACGGGGGGCGCGCTCGCGGTGACGGTGAAGCCGTACAGCGTCCCCCAGCGCAGGGCGTTGCCGTCCGGGTTCACGGCGTGCCCCGGCGTGGCCCACTCCATGAAGCCCGCCGCGACGCTGAAGGCCCAGTCCGTCCCGTCGTAGGGCTCGCCAGAGTGGTAGTCCACGTCGTGGAACGCATCGCCGGAGACGGTGCTCCCCGGGGCCACCGGGACGCGCAGGCTGCGCGCGGCGCGGGCGGAGGTCTCGTTGTGCACGGCGTACTCATAGCGCCAGGTCCCGTCCCCGTTGTCGTGGGCGCGGGAGCCCACGTGGATCACCCCGTCCCCCGCCGCTGCGACGGTCGAGATCTGCACCTCGGGGTCGTCCGCGCGCCAGGCGAAGATCGCGGGCTCTCCCACGCTCGTGGCCCCCGAGATCGCGAGCCCGAGACCTCCCGCGACGGGCCCCGTGGGCTGGGCGTCCGCCCAGGAACAGTTGTTGTTCTGGTTCCCGGCCTGGGCGTCGTCCGGGGTCACGTACTGACCCTCAACGACGTACCGCGCCGCCGGGTGAAGCGCCGGGTCCACGTCCTGGGTGGGCACCTGCAGGCGCTTGTAGATCACGTCGCCCGACTGGCCCTGGGTCCCAAAGGGGTAGGCGAAGAGCCCGGTCCAGGGGTTCACCTCGGAGCGCGGCCCGAGCCCGCTCTGGGCGCCGTTGGTGGTGGCGCCATAAGGGTCCGAGCAGCCGATGCCCATGATCTGGTTGGAGCCGGGGCTGATGCAGGTGCAGCACAGGCTCCCCGTGGCCGAGGCGAAGCCGTGCTTGAGCCAGGACATCCCGAGCTGGCGGATCGCGCCGTCCTCGATGCGGTAGAGGTTCTGGCCGATGACCGGGTGGAAGCGATTGCTCCCATTCCAGTTCATGGTGGCGTCCCCCACGTTGCAGGCGGTGGTGGCGAGCGCGAAGGCGCTCATCTCCGCCGCGCCGCCGTAGCTCTGGATGGCCGGCAGGTCTCCGATGATCACGTCCGGCCCGGCCGGCGGAGAGGAGCAGTTGACCCCGCTCCCCGCGCTGATCGTCGCATCGAAGACGCCGCCCGCCGACTCGTTGAAGCCCCCCATGCGGAGCAGGTAGGTGCTGCCCGCCAGCGCGGGAAAGGTGACCCTGGTTTGAACCCCGCAGGCGTCATCGTTGCAGGCGATCGCGCTCCCCGTCGGGCAGGCCGCTCCGTCGTAGACGGCAACCGTCGTGTCGAAGGTCGCTTGGCAGGTGCTGATCTCCGTGGAGCCGTCCACGGTGGCGGTCCACAGGTACCAGGCGTCCCGGTGAATCTGTCCTCCTGAGCCGCAGCCATCGAGCGCCCCCTCCGTGAGAGCCTGGGTGGTGTCCATGGGGAAGACACCGAAGCCCGCGATCGAGACGGGGTTCGCGCAGGTGTCGTTGGGGATACCGATGACCGTGTCGATGGTCAGCGTCGCCGTCCCGCGCGCCACCTCATCCCAGCCCCCGACCCGGACGCGATAGTCCACGCCCGCCACCGCGGTGAAGGCGAGCCGGGAGCGGAGCGCGCACTGGTCGTCGTTGCAGACCAGCGGCGCCGCCGTGGCGCAGCTCTCGTCCGGGTAGACCGCCAGCGTGGTGTCGAAGTCCGCCGCGGCGCAGGTGTCCATCTGGATCGGGCCGCTCACCGGCGACGTCCAGCGGAACCACACGTCGTTGTGGATCTGCCCGTTCTCCCCGCAGGCGTTCGCCAGACCGTCCGTGGCGGCGAAGCTGGTGTCCACGGGGAAGGCCCCAGCCCCTGCAATTGGCTGGGCGAAGACGCAGAGGTCCGCCCCCTGAGCAGCCGCTGGAGCCGCGACGGTGATCGCCGCCAGGGAGAGAGCAACCGACGGGGCCAAGGCGAGGAGCTTCATGCCTCGACCCTAAGGGCCGGTCGCCGAAACCAGAAGGCCCCCCCCTCTGCTGGCCCCTGGCGGCCCCTCCTGCTCCTTCGCAGCGAGCGATGAGGGCCCGCGCGGCGCCCACTCGGCTGAGCCGCTTCATTGGCCCGCTTCATTGGCCCGCTCAGCTGGCCCGCTCAGCTGGCCCGCCAACTGGCCCGCCAACTGGTCGACTCCGCTGGGCGACTCAGCTGGCAACCCGCCGTAGGTTCAGGACAGGTGCCCGAGGGCGAGCAGCGCGTAGAAGGTGTACTCCACGTCCAGCTCCTCCTCGGCCCAGTGGCCGTAGAAGCTCTTGCCGTTCCAGAGCGTGTCGAGGTAGTCGAGGCACAGCTCCTTCGCCCCGCCAAGGTCCGCGCCGAGGATCCCCAGGGCGTGGAGGATCGTGGCCGTGGACAGCAGGTCCGGCATGGGCGCATCGGGGATCGCCTTGAAGCCGCCCTTGGGGTGGATCTGCGAGAGGAGCCAGGGGGCGACGTCGTCGGGCACCGGGAGCTCGAGCTGAGAGAGGACCGCGACCGCCGCCGCGGTGGACGGCCCCATCCCCCACCTCAGCTCGCTCTCATTGGAGAAGCCGCCGTCTGGAGTCCGGAGCTCCACCATGGCGGCGCCGAGCACCACGGGCGCCGGCATCGGCACGCCGACGTCCTGGTAGACGCCGAGCGCGAGGAACGCGTCGTAGAGCGTGCCGCGTGCGCGGCCGGGGTCCATGCCGAAGGAGCCGTCCGCGCTCCGGCAGGCCGCGAGGTGCTCGGTGACCGAACGCACGAACGTCTCGCTGGGCCAGCCCTCGCCGAGGGCCGCCCAGCAACGCACCAGGCAGGCGCGGTGCACCAGGTCGAGGTCCTCGCCATCCCCGAAGGTCTCGAGGTACGGGCGGACCCTGTCCGCGGGTAGCTCCTCGGAGAGCGCCACCAGTGCGTCCAGGAGGAACGCGGTGTAGTAGAGGTCTGGCTTGCCGGCGCGGTCCGCGCCCCCGCCCTCCACCGTGAGCTGAGAGCGGACGTACTCCGCGACCCTTGGCGTCGCTTCACCGAGCACGCTCGGCGCGAGCCGAGCCACCTGCAGCATCTCGAGGCGGAGGCTCAAGCGGTCGTATCCGGAGTCTCTTCCTGGCGAGACCGGTTCAGCGCCTCGAACTCGGAGCAATAGCCCTCGATGAGGTCACCCTCGCCGAAGATCTTGCCCACGACCCGGCGCAGGAGGCCCTTGACGCTGGGGTGCTGGAGCGGCGTCAGCGACTCCACCGCCGCCACCTCGTAGGCATCCGCGAGGTCGCGGGCCTTCTGGACCACGCCCCACTCCCCCAGGCGCGCCTCGAGGGCTCGCCGCTCCTCCGATCCGGGCGCGCCCACGGGGCGCTCCTTGCGCCAGATCGCGTCCAGCATGGCCTCGGCATCGCCGCCAGCCGCCCGCTTGTGGGCGATGGCCATGATCAGCGAGGGGCGCAGGTCGGCCAGGTCGTCCGAGTCGCCCTCGCCCGTGAAGTCGTCCAGGTCGTCATGGATCTGGTAGGCGATGCCGAGGGCCTCGCTGTACGGCCCGAGCACCTCGAGCACCTCCGGCGCGGCGCCGGCGAGCAGCGCGCCCTGGCGCAGGGCGACCTCGAAGGCCGGGGCCGTCTTCTCCCGGAAGATCCCGAGGACATCGAGGGAGGTCAGGGGGCGCGGAGCGCGGGCCCAGTTGAGCTCGGCACCCTGGCCCCGTGAGAGCGTGGCGTGTCCCTGGGCTGCGACGGACAGGAGCTGCGCACGGGTCTCGCCGTCCACCTCGAGCTCGCCCAGCAGGCGGTAGCCCTCCCCGAGGAGCAGGTCCCCGATGTTGATCGCCACCGCGATGCCGTGCTCGGCGTGGAGCGTCGGCGCGCCGTAGCGGACGTCGTCCCCATCCTCGATGTCGTCGTGGATCAGCGACGCCTTGTGGAAGCACTCGATGGCCACGGCGAGCTTGCGCACGTCGGCGGTGAAGGTCGGCGCCTCGGCGCGGCCCTCGCTCTCCAGGGCCATCCAGATGGCGGTGGCCAGATACGGGCGCCAGCGCTTGCCGTCGCGGGCGAGCCACTCCCGGGCCAGGTCATCGGTGGCCGGGTCCACCCCGGCAGCCGGCCCCATGACCTCGTCCAGCGCGGGGCGAGTGAACCAGGCGCGGACGTCGCCCTTGAGGCCCTCGAGGTCCAGGCGGTAGGTGCGGTCCTCGGCGGTGAGGTGGATGAGGTCGCGGACCTGATCCACGTCCACGTTGGTGTCGATGCAGTCGTCCTGGAGCAGGGGGATCGACATGCCAGGGATCGCCACGCGCTCCATGTGCGGGAAGCACTTCTCGAGCACGTTGAGGCACGAGACGCCGACGATGGCGTCGATCTTGCCGGTCTCCACCATCGCCGTGACGATGGCCGAGCCCTCCGCGATCAGGACCGCGTAGCCGAGCTCCTCGGCCTCGCGGGTGAAGTCCTCGATGGAGCACAGGCCGCACTCCTTGCACAGCATCCCGAACTCGTCGAAGGGAGCGGGGCAGTGTTCTTCGACCCGCAGGCACTTGGGCAGCAGCAGCAGGCGCCGCTCGTAGGGCACCTGAGCCAGCTCGTCCCGCCAGACCTCGTTGTTCAGGAGCACCGCCGTGTAGTCGATGAAGACGTCGTCCACGTCGGCGCGACGGATGACCTCCAGCGCCAGCTCCCGCAGCTGCAGGATCGAGGCGGGGGCGACGATCGAGCGCTCGGCGACCAGGGCCGCCGCGAGGCTCCGCAAGCGGTCGCGGGTGGCCCGCTCGTTGGGGATGTTCGACTGGGTCGTGCGCTCCCGGACGATGGGCAGCCGGCGGGGCAGCTTGACCGTGGTCTCACCGCCGGAGAGGGTGCTCCGGATCGCGGGTGTAGCCTCCGAAGCAGCCTCGGAGGGCGCTTCAGCGGGGGCAGTGGCGGGGTCAGGGGGCGGATTCATCTTTGGCGCGTGCGGGGAGGGCTTCGCCAGAGTCTAGGGCCTCGATGCCGGAGGTGCGCCGAAACGCCGCTCCAGCGGAACAACCTGTACACAGGCGCGGGCCGGCCCCGGGCACGGCTCAGGTGTACGCCCCGAACCCGAAGAACCAGTGCTTCTTCGCGAAGCGGTACATCCAGTGCTTCTCGGGGATCTCGTTGCCCGGGTCATGCTGGCTCGGCCTCGACTCCATGCGGTCGTACTCCTCGAAGGCATCCCCCCGGGCCGTGGTGTCGCGCGCGCCGTGACGGCGCCCCACCTCGGCCAGCTTGTCGGGGGCCTCGAGCACGATGCAGCCGCGGGTGGTCTCCGCCGCGGTGCGGCGGAAGTCCTCCAGCATCTTCGACTCGGTGAGCGTCTTGTAGATGTCCCCGTCGTTGTCCTGAATACGCTCCGTGGCGTACTGGACAATGGGACAGGGCTCCACGTCGCCGTAGGGCGAAATGTGGTGACTGATCCCGATCGCCGCGGGGCACAGGGCCTGGCCCTTGTCGTCCCAGTAGGCGTCCACGAAGCCGATCGCCTTGCGGTTGCGCATGTCCACGGCGAACTGCCGGGTGCTGCGGATCTGCTCCGGGCTGAGCGCCAGCTCGGGGGCGGCGTCCGGCCCCACGGCCCGGTAGGTGTGGAACCAGCAGTAGTGCACGCCGAGGTCGATGAGCTTGTCCACCCACTCCTCGCGCACGAGCTGATCGTAGTTGGTGGCGCACACGCTGGACGCCACGCCCACGAGGAGCTTGTGCCGCAGCGCCGCCTCGATGCCCGCGAGGGTCTTGTCGTAGACGTCGGTGCGCCCGCGGCGCGCGTCACTCTCGACGGTGTCGCCCTCGACGCTGATGAGCGGCGTCGCGTTGCCCAGGCGCGCCAGCTCCGCGGCCACCTCATCGGTGATCGGCTGCCCGTTGGTGAAGATCTGGAAGTAGCAGTCCGGGTGCGCCGCGAGCATGCGCATCAGGTCCGGGTGCAGGAACGGCTCCCCGCCGAGGATGCCGAAGAAGCGGTTCCCGTGCTTCTTGGCGTTGGTGACCATGCGGTCGAAGTCCTCGAAGCTGATCTTCTTCTGCGGCGCCGCGACATCGACCCAGCACCCGCGGCAGCGCAGGTTGCAGGAGTTGATGATCGAGATGTACAGGAAGGGCGGGAAGACCTTCCCCTCCTTGAGGCGGCTCTTGAAGCGCTGCACGCTGCGCATGCCCTTCCAGCCGAAGTTGTAGGCGAACTTCCACTGGACCTTCGGCGAGGTCGTGCGGAGGACCCGCATGGCGAGGGCGGCGCTCAAATGTCCCACTCCTTGGCGCTGGCGCCGTCGGCTTCCTTCTGGTCCTGGGCCGAGCGGGAGCGGGCGATGCGCTCCTCCTGCTTGGCGCGGGCGCGGCGCGCGCGCTCCTCGATGTCACCGGCGCTCGGGAGGCTCATGAGGACCTCCGAGGGGATGTCGAGCTTGTCCTTGAGCTCCTTCAGGCAGCGCTTGCGCTCGAGCAGGGCCTTGGACTCGTCGCGCTCCGTGGAGAAGCGCTTCTTCGCGGACCCGCTGCGCTCCTTGAGCGCCGAGTAGATGTCCCCGCCGAGGAGCGAGGAGATGTCCACCTTCATGGACTCCGAAGCGATGTCCTCGGCCTTGACCTCGTCCCCGTTGATGGGCCCCTTCTTGTATTTGGGGAACAGGATGGCGACCTCGGGACAGACCCGGCTGCAGGCGGGGCAGCTGGTCTTGCACTTCTCCTGGTTCTGGACCGTGATCCGGCCGTCGCCGTCCACCGAGTACACGTCGAAGAGGCAGAAGGAGAGGCACTGCATGCAGTTCGTGCAGCGGTCGTAGTCGATGACCGGGAACCAGGGCGTCCACGCTCCAGGAGCCGGCGCCGCCGCGGCCTCACGCCGCGCAGCCACGTCCTCTACCACCTGCTCGGGCGCGCGATCCAGGACGCCCACGTCGCCGCCCAGGCGGGCGAGGGCTCCCTCGCCCGCGCCGGCCTTTCGGGAGACGGGGTGCCCCGCCTCCAGCAGCGCCGCGAGCACGGCACCCCGTCCGGCGGCGTCCACGCCGTCGAAGCCCCCGGGCTCCACCGCGACGTGGAGCTCGCCGAAGGGTGCGCTCGGGCCCGGGCGGGCTGCCTCGCGCGGCTTCAAGAGGCGCTCTCCCCGTCCGGGAGACCCAGGGCCCCGCAGACCTCGTCAGCCGTCGATGATCGCATGTTGTGGATGCTAGCCTCCGCGGCGAGATCGTGACCCGCGGAGTGGAAGAGCCAGCGGACCGCGCGCGGGAAGCAGGCCACGATCTCCACCTCGCCGTCCCCGGCGAAGCGCGCCAGCGCCGGGTCCTTACCCGCGGACATCTCGCACAGGTCGGGGACCGCCTCGAAGTCCGCGTCCGAGCCGGCGAGGCGCTCGAGGACGGCGGTCTTCACGTCGGCGGGGACCACCTTCGAGTAGACGCAGTGGCAGTGAACGATGCGGCGGCTCATGGGTCAGGCGCTCCCTCGGATCTCGTCGCGGTGTGTGGGCTCGGGCGGCGCGGGCCGGAAGTGCTCCTCGTGCTCGACCGTGAGGCTGCAGCCCGGCCGGGACCGGGCGGCGGCCTCCAGCGCCGCCAGCGCCATGGCCTGCAGCTCGGAGGGATCGCCCTCCGCGCGCAGGTTGAGGATCAGCTCTCCCGACTGCACGCCCTCCACGAGGGCCTCCCGCAGGTCCAGCTCGCCGTCCCCGGAGGTGACCGAGAGGGCCGCCAGTCGCCCCGAGGCGTCGCCCGCGTCGAGCGTCGCCTTGAGGTGCGCGATCTCAGCCCCCGCCGCCGCCGCCGCGCCTTGGATTTCGGCGGCGAGGTCCAGCAGCAGCTGGTTCGCATCCACGGGCTCCGCCGCTGCGGCGAGCCGCGCCGTGAGGTTGAGCCAGCCGAGCAGCGCCTCCCCCTCAGCATAGGTGGTGTAGTCCAGCTCCATGGTCGGCTGGGGCTCGGCCTCCGAGGCCAGGATCCGGTCGAACCACGCCTCGGTGCCGGCGCCGTGCTCGGCAGACACCGCGAGGATCTCCGCCTCCGGGAAGCGCGCGGCCAGCGCCGCCTCGAGCTCCCCAAGCTCCTCCGCAGCGAGGGTGTCCACCTTGTTGATGACGATCAGGTCCGCCTCCTCGAGCTGCTTCTCAAAGACGTAGGTGACCTTGTCCGAGAAGCGGCGCCCCGCCGCGAGGCCGAGGACGCGGCGCGCGCGCTGGGGGTCCACGAGCACCGAGAGCGGCGCGACCCGGAAGCGGTCCCCGTAGATCCGGCGCAGCGGATAGCTCACGGTGGCCACGAGGTCCGTGCAGCTCCCCACAGGCTCCGCGAGGAAGACGTCGGGGCGCGCGTCGACCTCGAGCCGCTCGGCGGCCTCTGCCAGGGAGCCGAAGCGGCAGCAGAAGCAGCCGCCCGCGATCTCCTCCACCGCGAAGCCGCGGCTGCGAAGGATCGAGGTGTCCACGAGCCCTGAGCTCTGGTCGTTGGTGATGAGCCCGACCTTCAGGCCGCGTTCGGTGAGCGCCGCGCCCATGCGAGCCACGGCGGTGGTCTTCCCGGCGCCGAGGAAGCCGCCGATCATCACGTACCTGGCGCGGGCGTCCTCAAGCATCACCGGCCCCCTCCTCGCCGAGCTCGGGCTGTTCCCCGAGCACCTTGTCGATGGCCGCCTCGAGGACCGCCGCGTAGCCCTCGGCGTCCACGCAGTCCTCGTCGACCTTACCCCGTAGCGCAAAGAGCCAGCCTCGCTGATAAGAGGAGCGGTGGACCGCATCGAGCCCCTCGTCCAGGGCGGGGTTCGCCCCGGCGAAGCGGGCGTCCATGGGGCTGTAGAGGTCGGTGACCGCCTTGAAGCCCTCGAGCCAACCGACGACGTCCCCCTTGTGGACCTCGGTCTCCAATGGCATCTCGAAGTCGAGGTCCACCGGTTCGCCCAGCATGCGGAGCGCGAAGCGCGTCAGCCCCACGTGCCAGAGGTCCGGCTCCGCCTGGTGGAGCCACATGTGACCGGCCGTGTAGAAATGCCCGCGGGGGAGGCGCGTTCGGAAGCGCGCGCGCTCGAAGGGCAGGAAGACGTCAGAGGGGCACATGGGCGGGGCGAGATTCTAGGGTCCACCGGGCGCCCGCGGGCTGCGACCCCTCGACTACGCGTGTTCGGAGTGCGTTGCGTCCGCCCCGATGGGTTCGCCGTGCGGGAGAGGCTCGGGCAGGTCCGCGAACTTCCCCATCACCTCAAAGAAGTCGTCGTAGTCCTTCTCCAGGTCGCCGATGAGCACGTCAGTGACCTGCGGTCGCAGGTCGGGGTGCTCCTTCAGGAACTTACCGAAGCTGAAGTGGTCGTCGTAGAAGGCATAGACGAGCTTCCGCATGGGCTCCATCTGCTTCTTGAACGCCTCGCCGTACTCCGCGAAGCGGCTCGCCGAGGTGTCCCCAGCGGTCAGAGCCTCGTCGACCGCGTCCGCGGCCAGCACGCCGCTGGTGAGCGCGAAGTAGACGCCGGATGAGAAGACGGGGTCCAGGAAGGAGAAGGCGTCGCCGATCAGCACGAGGCCGTCGCTGGCGCAGTGCTTCGAGCGGTACGAGAAGTCCGAGGTGACCCGGAACTCATCGGTGCGGCGGGCGTCCTCGAGCCGCCCGCGGAGCCAGTCCTGCTTCTCGACCTCGCGGCTGAAGATTTCCTCCAGGTCCTTGGTCTCCCCGAACAGGTAGTCCTTGTCCGCGACCAGGCCGACCGAGACCCGATCGTCCGGCAGCGGGATGTTCCAGAACCAGCCCTTGTTGGGGAGGTACGCGATGGTCGTCGTGCCCTCGTCGTAACCCTCGTCCCGGGTGGCGCCCTCGAAGTAGGTCCAGATAGCCATCTTCCGGAGCTTCTTGTCCGGCACACGCCATCCGAGCCGGCTCTGGGAGAACGTGTCCCGACCGGTGGCGTCGATGGTCACGGGCGCCTTGAAGGTCAGCTCGTAGCCCGCGGGGTCGTTGGCCCGCACACCCTGGACCTCGCAGCGCTCGCCGAAGATCAGCTCCCGGGCGCGGGTCTGCTCGAAGAACTGCACGCCGCACTCCTCGGCGTTGTCGCGCAGGAGCTTGTCGAACTCGGAGCGCACGACCTGCCAGGTCTTGGCGCGGGGGTGGTCGGTGTGCTGGAAGAAGTAGAAGGAGCGGCTGACCTTCCCCTCCTGACTCGCGAACTGGACGCTGTGCTTCGGGAAGGAGAAGCGCTGCTTCTCGAGCGCCCCCGCGAGCCCCATCCGCTCGAGCGCGTCATAGCAGAAGGGGATCAGCGACTCACCGACGCTGTAGCGACGACGGGGCTGCTTCTCAAGGACGGCCACGCGGCGGCCCTTCTTCGCCAGCACGGTCGCGGCGGCGCAGCCTGCGGGCCCGCCGCCAATGACGATGGCGTCGAAGTCGTGTTCGGGGGTCGAGATCATGGCCCTTGGTGTTCGTGACGGGTGCGGGCGCGGACGCGGCCTGCGGTGGCTCCCTGTCCGACTTCTCCAGTATGGATCGAAAGCCGCCCTCTCGGCAGTCCAAGGTGGCCTCTCCGGCCTCCGAACGCGTTCGATTTCCGTCATCGGGATCCGCCATCGCGACGGCTCGCCGCACTCGCTGCGACCACCTGTGCCAGCTTCCTTGAGCGCAGGGCGAGCCTCACGCCCAGCGCAACGGCGAGCCCCGTGCTCGGCCTGCCCCCATGCCGTGCGACCAGGACGGGGAGGACCCGCGCTCCCCCGCAGGATCGGCGCGGCACTGCCCCGACCCCCGGGGATCACCGGGCGGTTGCGTCGCCCGCGCACGCGCCGCCCCTTGAGGGATGAACTGCTTGCCCCGAGGACCCCGGTGGGCTCAGCTCCCGCCGAGGCAGAAGCTTGCCATCAGGGAGGGTGCGCCAGCGCTTGATGCCCTCGCCTCGCCATGGGGGCGCCGAGGCCGTCGTCCGCCAGCCCCGTGCGCGGGAGCCCGCTCGGCGCAGCGCCGTTCTGGCCTGGCCGAAGATCTCGATCCGCGCCTCGTCCCCCGAGGCCTGGTCGTCACCCGGATGCCGTGGCGAGCCTCTGTCGCCTCGCACTGATCGAGGGTGCTGTGCCGGCTCACGTCCAGCCTTTGACCGCCGATGCGCCTGCGGAGAGGACCGAGGTGGTTCTGGTCACGGTCGCACGAGCCCAGGGTCCAGGCCGCGCGCCAGCCTTCATCCGAGTCCTCTGCCCGAGTCTTGTCCCCGAGTTCTTCTGCCGTCTCCGGAGGAGCTCCAGGGGCCAAGGCCGAACACATGAATCGCGTTTCATGAACCACCTCGCCGATCCTGACGGGAGCAAGGGCCCGAGATCGCATCAAGGTCAACGAGCAGGGCGACGAAGGGCGCGGCGGCGTCGCGTCGCCGAGCCCGCTCTTCCCAACAAGTGGCGCCGACAATGTCATCGCCGAAAATGTCATCGCCGAAAATGTCATCGCCGAAAATGTCATCGCCGGCGACCGGCGCGGCCGCGCCGGCTTGAGCATCGGCGCCGGAGCACAGGACGTGCAGCGCGCGTCATGCATGAGATCGAATCGCGTTCGCGGTGCGACCGAGTCTCACCTGGATATGCCCGGCTTTGGCCGTCCGATCGACCGTCATTTCGCGATAGAAAGGTGGACGACGGCGCCCCCCCCCACGGAGGCGGTCAGGCCAGCTACCCATGATTGATCTTCGACTGAGAGGCCTCCCGCGGAGCCTCGCCACGTTCCTCGCACTGCCCCTCTTTGCGGCCTCCTGCCAGAGCGTTGAGTTCTACGAGAAGGGCGCCTTCGCGGACCCGACCATGGAGTTCGCCGAGACGCCGGCCCAGCTCCACTGGCTACAGAAGGTCCAGTACTCCGATGAGGGCGCCGCAGGCGGTATCGGGACGTCCGCCGGCGGAGGCTGCGGATGCTACTGATCACCCTCGCGCTCGCCGTGGCGCCCCAGGTCAGCTCGTCGTCCACGCCCCGCACCTTCACCCTCCCGAACGACTTCGGCGAGGCGGGGACGGGGTCCATCGAGGTCCAGCTCGGCTTCTATGACCGCCCGGACGCCCAGGGGGCGGGGAACCCGTTCCTGGACGAGTCCGTGACCGTGATCGAGCCGATCGTGGTCTTTGACTACAACTACTCCGACACCTTCGGGGTGTCCGCGCTGCTGGTCTACGACAACGTCTCTGCCGCCTCGATCGACCGGCTCTCCTACTACCCCGAGCAATCCGGGGCCTCGGGAGACTGGTACATCGGCGCGGACGTCGGCCTGCGCTGGAAGACCAGCGACCAGGGCTCCATCGGCGCCCGGGCGGGCTTCAGCGCCGAGTACGACTACCAGTCCATCCATGTGGGCGGGGACTACAACTGGGAGCGAGCGGACCGGAACGGCAAGCTCTCCGTGAGCCTGGATGCCTTCATCGACACGGTGGAGCCGATCCGGTTCGACGGCACCACGGACCCGGACGAGGACCGCAACTCACTGGCCACGACCGTCAGCTGGTACCAGATCCTCAACGAGCGCACCCACGGCACCTTCGGCGCCACCCTCGCCAGCCAGTCAGGCTTCCTCGCGACCCCCTACAACTTCGTCGTTGTGGACGCCCCCGGGCCGCCGGACCCGCCGCTCTTCAACGGCGCCAACGGCACGCGGCAGGAGGAGGTCGTCCCGGACAGCCGATTGCGCTATGTAGCCTTCGGGCGCGTGCGTCGGCTGCTCCGGCCCGGGATGTCCGCCGAGCTTGGCGGCCGCTTCTACAGCGATGACTGGGGCATCACGGCCTTCGACATCGAGCCCCGGTGGATCAACAGCTTCAAGGACGGGGAGCACGTCCTCGAGCTTCGCTACCGCTACTACACCCAAGGCGAGGCCGACTTCTACCAGCGAGAGGCCTTCGCCGTCGCTCCCACCGGTGACGCCACGCAGGACTCCGACCTCGGGGACTTCAACTCCCACAACCTGGGCGCCACCTGGCGCTGGCAAACGAGCGCGGCGAGCCGCTGGACGTTCAGCGTGGACTACTCCCTGCGCAGCGACGACCTGGACAACATCTACGGGCTGGTCGGGTACCAGTGGAGCTTCTGATGAGGATCGAGACGATCACCTCAGGCTGGCTCGCCTTGACCCTCGCAGCCTGCGCCGCCACGGGGTCCGTGCCCTCGGTCGAGGGCGGCGGTCAGGCGTCAGCCGCGGCCATGTCGGCCGTGGTCCCCGCCGTGGACGGCTCGACCTACAGCCTGGGAGAAGCCCTCGGCGCTGGCCGGACCGTCGCGCTGGTGTTCTGGCAGCCCTGGTGCGGGAGCTGCAAGGCAGAGGCCCCGCTCGCGGCGCGCGCCGCCGCGCGCTTCGCCGACACCATGGACGTCATCGGCGTCGTCTCCGGACCCACGGGCGCCGTGGACGAGGGCCTGGTGCAGGAGGCCATCTTCGACTGGGGCATCACCTACCCCACCCTCCGAGACCGAGACCTCACGTTGACGCGCGCGTTCGAGGTCTCCGCCGCCCCGATGATCGTCATCGTGGAGCCGGGCGGTTCGGTGGTCTACCGCGCCGAGACGCCGCCCGCAGAATGGCTCGACTGATCCTGATCGGCGCGCTCACGGTCGCCGCGACGGCCGCCTTCGGCAGCCCCATGGGCGCCGCTGCTCCCCAGGCCCCCCCGAGAGAGGTCCCTCGGGGACCTGCGCAGGAACCTACGCAGCCGCCGACGCTCCACCGCGAGGACCTCGAGTTCGGGGCCATGGGGACCGAGGTGACGATCACCGCGCTCCACCCGGACGCCGACGTCGCCCGTCGCGCCGTCCTCGCCGCACGTGAAGAGTTCGAGCGGGTCGAAGACCTGATGACGTCCTGGCGAGCCTCTCCGCTCAAGCGCATGAACGCCGACGCCGACGGGACGGCGAGGGAGGTCCCCGCGGAGCTGGCGAAGCTGGTCGAGCGGAGCCTCGTGATCTCGCGGCTCTCCGGCGGCGCCTTCGACCCCACCATCGGCGCGGTGCTCCGCCAATGGGACTTCAAGGCTGACCCGCCCGTGATCCCCGGAGACGCCGTGCTCGTGCAGGCCCTGCGCCACGTGAACTGGGAGCGGGTCATCGTGGACGTGGACGCCAGCACCGTGAGCATGCCCGCAGGGACGAGGATCGTCCTGGGCGGAATCGCCAAGGGGTACGGCGTCGACCGGGCGATGGCCGCGATGATGTCGGAGGGCATCGAGAACGGGCTGGTGAACGCAGGCGGGGACCTGAAGGCCCTCGGACGCAACGGTGCCTCGGCCTGGACCATCGGGATCAAGCACCCCAGAGATCGGGAGCGAGCCATCGCGGCGGTCCCTGTATCCAACGTGTGCCTCGTGACTTCTGGCGACTACGAGCGCTTCTTCGAGGTGGAAGGCGCCCGCTACCACCACATCCTCGATCCCCGCACTGGAAAGCCCGCTACAGGCTGCATGAGCGCCACCGTGATGGCCCCTGACGCAGCCGTGGCGGACGCTATCGCCACCGCTGTATGCGTCCTGGGGCCGGATCTGGGCCTGAAACTGGTGGCCCGGCTCCCCAGGGTCGAGGCCATCGTCGTGGACATGCAGGGGAGAGTCTCGACCTCGGAGGGCCTCGAGGGCGCCGCCCGGCATTGAGACGGGTCTTGCTTGCGCTCGGGCGACCAGTCACGGACGATCTACGCCCCGTGGGACGAGTTCGCTCCCCCGCGGGGTCTTACTTCCGCCCGAACCTCGGGACCTCTGGTCTTCGACGGGGACGGCATCACCCGCGCCTCTGGCGCATTCGACTCTTGTCCGAACCGTCCCTCACGCAGCACGCGTGGTCGGGGCCGAGCTGGAACCTCCCGCTCGACCGCGCCGCCCACGAGAGCTTCTGTCAGAGAATCGATCGGTCCGCGAGTGTCACTCGATCTTGAAACTCTGATGAGCTCACGCCTCTTTGTCGGCAATCTCTCCTGGGATACGACCAACGACACCCTCCGCCAGGCCTTCGAGTCCAGCGGCCACCCCGTCAACGACGTCCACATTGTGATGGACCGCGAGACCGGCCGCCCCCGCGGCTTCGGCTTCGTCGAACTGTCGGACGACAACGCAGCCCAGAACGCCATGGGCACCATGGACGGTGAGATGGTCGACGGCCGTCCCATCCGCATCAGCGAGGCCCGCGAGCGCGCCCCGCGCCGCGACTAGTCGCGCCGCTGGTCTTCGGGCCAGCTGCGAAGCGAAAGGCCGCGCTCCTCGAACGAGGAGCGCGGCCTTTCGCGTTGAGGCGAGAATCGTCCGCCGCGCGCCGCGGTGACACCCGGTG
>CBFHHK010000096.1:0-15295 GCA_965655435.1 Planctomycetota bacterium
GGTCGCGGTGTGGGCGGGCTCCACAAGCCGGGCTCCCGAAGGGCGCCCGGCTGGAGTGGGCTGCGGAGAGACCGCGGCGATCGGAGGGCGGCGGGTGAAGGGCGGCGAATGGCGTCTGGCGGAGGCGCGCTCCCGGGATCCGACCGCGGCGTCGTCTCGCCACGGCGCCCAGCTCATCGGCGCGCTAGGGCTCGAGGCCGTCCTGCTCGCCGTCGCCAGCGCCCTCGGCATGCGCCCCCGCCTCGGCGGGGGAGGACGGGGTCGCGGTGAGCTTCGCCAGCGCCGGGCGCAGGGCGTCCGCCCACTTCTTGTAGCCCTGCTCGTTCGGGTGGAGCAGGTCGGGGAACTCCGCCCGCGTGGCGTCTCCGTCCTCGTTCGCGAAGATGGACCACGTGTCGAGCACGGTGACCTGCGGGACGCGCTCGACATAGTTGGCGCAGAGCCGGTTGATGCGCCGGATGTCCTTCGCTGACCGCCGCATCGTCTCGGAGCTGGGGAAGACCTTGCAGAGCAGGATGGGCATCTTCGGGTCCTGGCGGACCAGGCGCCGGACGATGGCTCGGACGTTGGAGGCGATCTCCCGGGCGCTGTCGCCCTCCTCGAGGTCGTTCGTGCCCATCAGCATCACGACGGCGCGCGGGTGGAGGGCGAGCACGTCCCGCTCGAGCCGCAGCAGCATGCCGCGGGTGGTGTCACCGCTGATGCCTCGGTTGGCGACCTTGAGCGGGCCGAAGCTGCCGCCCAGGTCGTCGCCCCACCCCTGCGTGATGGAGTCCCCCAGGAACACGACCGCGCCCTGGTCCCGCGCGGTGTGGCGGAACCATCGGCTCCGCTTCTCCAACCACAGCTTGCGGAACCAGTCGTAGCGGCGGATCGTGCCCTTGCCCGGCAGCCCCTCGTCGGAGTCGGGGATCGCGAGGTCGGCGGGCGGCTCGGGCGGGCGCTCCCCGTCGCGCAGGAAGAGCTCGTCGGCCAGGGTGAAGCCGAAGACACGCTCACCGTCGCGCTGAATGAAGAGCCGCGCGTGGTTCTCGTCGCCGTACGGCTCCCGCGGTCCGGTCTTCAGGACGTCGCGGCGGCCGGTGGGGTAGAGGTTGAACGAGATGCCGGCGGCGTTGGTCCACTCCAGGATCTCCGCGCCCTTCTCCTGCTTGGCGGTGAGCACCCCGCTGTGGTACCCGTTCTGGACCGGCTCCCTTCGGTACTCGCCGGCCAGGGAGGCGAGCGGCGGGGTTTCTGGGGACTGGGCTTCTGGGGACTGGGTGCCTGGGGACTGGGTCCCCGGGGTCCGCGTCTCTGGGGATTGCGTCTCCGGGGACTGGATGTGCGCCAGTGACGGGGCGAGGACGGACAGCCCGAGGAGCAGGCCAGCGGTGGCGAGGCGGAGAGTGGTCAGCATCCCCTGAACCTAGTCAATGCCCGGGAGGGTGCCGACAGGCGCTTTTTCCCTTGGGCCCATCTCCTCTTCGGCCCTCTTCCCTTGGGGCGCAAGGGGACGGCCGGCTCGCCCGCCGCCGCCGAGCGGAGGTGCCGGCGAGAGGTCGGGTGGGGAGGCGAGGGGCGGGGGAGGGCACCGGTTGGAGCGAGGTCGGCCAGAGATGGACGCACGGTCCGGGGGGCCATGGCGCGGGGTGGAGGTCGCGCCGGCCGGTGGTGGTGGAGCAGGATCAGGGCCCAGATCAGGGCCTCGTATCGCCGCTGCGCGGCAGGCAAGCTAGCCTTGCGGGTGACTCGGTTCACGGTTCCGCTCCCCCTCGCCTTCCTCCAAGCCGTCTCGTATGCCGTACGACTCCTTCCTCTCCGATGACTGCCCGCCCATGGGCATCTACGAGACCCTCTACGCGTTCCGTGACAGCTTCGGGCAGTTCATGGGGACCGAGGGCACTCACCCCTGGTCGCAGGGCTTCCCGCTGACCACGCAGCTCGAGGGCGGGCCTCCGCTGCCGAGCCATGTCGACGTGACCGCAGAGGATCGCTTCTACCCCAAAGCGTGGGGGCACCCCGCCCTGCGAGAGGCGATCGCGGCCCACTACAACGGGTTCTATGGATCGAGCATCGCGCCGGAGAACGTGATGGTCTTCGCCGGCGGTCGGCCGGGCATCCTCGCCGTGCTCTCGCTGCTGAAGCGGGACGTCCAGGTGAGCATCGGCAACGCCGAGTGGCCGGCGTACCTCGACATCATGACCCGGGCCGGCACGGACTGGCGGGTCGTGCCGTTCACCGAGGAGAACGGCTTTCATCCGCCGAACAGGGAGTACTTCGAGCGGTCCGCGGCGGCCCCCGATGGCCGGGTGTTCCCGATCATCAGCAACCCGGGGAACCCGACGGGACACACCCGGAGCGGCGCCGAGCTTCAGGACCTCATGGAGCTCGCCGAGCGGCCCGGGAACGGCATCCTGCTCGACGAGGCCTACGAGATGTTCCACCCGTCCAAGGGCGTGAGCGGGATCCGCTACGTCAAGGACCTCGACCGCAGCAACGTGTTCCTGCTCGGCGCTTGCACCAAGGGGCTCCAGAGTCCCGGGATCCGCATCGGCTGGGTCATCGCGAGCCGCTCGAACGTCGAGACCCTCTCCAACTTCTCGAGCTTCGGCATGGGGGGCGTGAGCCACCCCTCGCAGCTGTACGCCGCCCAGCTCCTGGAGCCCGGGCGCGTCGCGCAGGCGCGCGAGGCGGTGTCCGCTCACTACGGCCGGCAGCGCGAGCGCTACGGCGCGGCCTTCCGCGAGATGGGGCTCGGGGTCTTCACTGGCGACGGCGGCTTCTACCACTGGCTGAAGCTGCCCGAGGGGCTCGAGGCCGAGGAGCTGAACCGGCGCCTCTTCAAGCACGGCGCGGCGATCCTCGAGGGGATGGACTGCGACATGGCACGACCCCACGGGAAGGACCCCGCCTACGTCTCGCCCTATCACGGGTGGTTCCGCTTCTCCTTCGGAGCCCTGCCGCCCGAGACCTTCGAGGCCGATGTGGCGCTCCTCGGCAAGGTCCTCGCGGAGTACCGCGCGGACGTGGAAGCGGGACGCGCGGTCAGCAGCTGAGGCTGGCCCGGACCCCCTTCGGGCTCAGCTCACCAGGCCCGGGATGGGGCCGGTGCTGTCGCTGAAGGCCTCGTCGCGGACGCCGGCGGCGTGGAGCGTGGAGAGGAGGAGGTTCGACATGGGGACCTCCTCGCCATAGCGCTCGTAGCGGCCGTGCTTCACGCCCATGTCCTTGCCGCCGACCAGGGCCAGGGGCAGGTTGCGGGCGTTGTGGGTGGTGCTGCAGCAGCTGCCGTACATCACGAGGGTGCGGTCGAGGACGGAGCCGTGCTCGTCGGTGACCTCCTTCAGCCGGTCAATGAAGTAGGTGAACTGCTCCATGTACCAGCGGTCGAAGGTGCCCCACTCCTTCCAGTTGGTCTCGTGGCTGATGGTGTGGTGGCTCTTCTTCATGCCCAGGGCGATCTTCGGGAAGCTGTCCCCGAAGCCCATGCCGTCCTCGCGCGCCATCATGTAGCTGGCGACGCGGGTCAGGTCGGTCTGGAAGGCCAGCACCATCAGGTCGAAGGTCGCCCGCAGGTAGTCCTGTGGGACGGTGCGCGGGTTGGGGTCGAGCTGGATGTTCTCGGCGCTGAACGGCTTGAGGGGCACGTTGAGCCACGCCTCGTTCCGCCGCACCTGCTCCTCGACCCGGTTCAGGGACGAGAGGTACTCGTCCATCTTCTCCCGGTCCTCGCCGCCGAGCTGGCGGCGGAGGCGCTTGCTGTCCTCGAGGACGAGGTCGACGATCTTGCGTCCGCGGGCCAGGCTCTCGCGCCGCTCGGCGGTGGTGCCGGCGCCCTCCGAGAAGTACCGCTCGAAGATCGCGCGCTGTCGGTGCTCCGAGGGGATCGGTCGACCGGTGGGGTCAAAGGACAGGGTGGAGAGGCGGGACTTGTAGCCGACGCCCCCGTCGGTCGAGAGCACGAGGCTCGGGATGCGGGTGTGCTTCTTCAGCGAGCGCGCGGCCACCTGGTCCACGGACTCGTTGTTGAGGTACCGGTCGCCGCGCAGGTCCCCGGCGGTGAGCCAGGTGTCGCCCGCGAGGTGCCCGAGGAGCTGACGGCTGCGGGGGTGGGAGAGGCCGCCCAGGAAGCTCACGTTCTCACGGTGCTTCTCGAGGGGCTTGGAGACGTTGCTGAAGCGGTAGTCGGCGCCCGGGCCGATGGGCAGCCAGCTCCACTCCATGGCCTCCGCGTTGTCCATCGGCGGTGAGCTCGCGCCGTTGGGGAAGTACACGTAGGCCAGGCGCCGGGGAGGAGCGATGGTGCCGAGCTTCACCGAATCCTTCACGGCCCGCTCCATGCCGTGGAGGTAGGGCATGGTGACGGCCACGCCCGCTCCCCGGAGGAACGTGCGTCGAGAGAGGTGCCAGGACTTGCGGCTCATGGTGGCTCGCCCGTGAGGGCGCCCATTGATCCTAGCTGGCGAACCTCGGATTCGGAGGGGGGTCGTTTCCCAGGACCCGCGCGCCGTGACCCGGTCGGCATTGCGAGACAGGTCGTCCCTCCCCTTGAGGCCAGCTGAGCGGCCCGCCAAGGGGGGTGCGGGGCGGCCGCGGCCCTACGGCACGGACGGCGAAGTTCTTGTCGAGGTCCATCGCGGGACCCGGGAGGGACCCGGGAGGGACCCGGACCGGTCACTGACGGAAGGAGGGCGAGGTGACGATGGCCCGCAGCAGCGCGCGCCCCGTCCCCCCTCTGGCCTCGGTCTCGCGGGCGATGGCCGCAAGCTCCTCGTCGTCGCTGAACACAAGGTCGCGGCCGAGGGCGTAGGCAAAGAGGTGCTCGACGACCGAGCCCATGAAGCGCTCTCGCGCGGGTCCGGCCAGGTACGCCTTCAGTTCGGGGGCGCCGTTCACCTCCGTGCCGTCCGGGAGCGCGACGCTGGCGTCGACCGGGCGACCCTTGCGCTCGGCCTCGAGGAGGCCCACCGCGTTGTAGCGCTCGAGCGCCACGCCGAAGGGGTCGAAGCTCGCGTGACAGTCGTGGCAGGAGGGGTTGTCCCGGTGCAGCTCCAGCTGCTCCTTCAGGGTCAGCCCCTTCATCTCCGGCGCCTCGGCGTCGAGGTCGGGGACGTTGGGCGGCGGCGGGGGCGGGGGGCTGCCGAGCAGCTTCTCCTTCACCCATACGGCGCGCTTGATGGGGTGGGGCTCGAGGCCGTCGGAGTGACCGGCGAGGAAGGCCCCCTGGCTCATGAGCCCGCCGCGGCCCTCGGAGCGGGGCAGGGCCACGGGCCGGAAGTGGGGGCCGACCACGTCCGCCACGCCGTAGAACTCGGCCAGGTTCTGGTTCAGCATCGCGAAGTCCGAGTCCACGAGCGTCATGACGTCGAGGTCCTCGGCGAACACCCGGTGGACGAAGCGCAGGGTCTCCTCGCGCATGTCGCGCTTGACGAAGCGCGTGAACTTCGGGAACCGGTCCGCGTCGATGGTCATGTCCTCGAGCCGGTCGAGGCGCAGCCACTCGGTGGCGAAGGCGTCCACGAAGCGCCGCGCCCGCGGGTCGTCGAGCATGCGGTCCACGTGGGCCTCGAGATCTCCGTCGAGCGTCCCGAACAGCGCCGCGTTCCGCAGGGCCTCGTCGGGCGGCCCGTTCCAGAGGAAGTAGCTGAGCCGGTTCGCGAGGGCGAAGGGGGAGAGCGGGCCGTCCGCCTCGCCCCCGTGGCCCTCCACGAGGAAGAGGAAGCGCGGGGAGCAGAGCGCCGCGATCAGCGTCTCCTTGATGGCGTCCTCGAAGGTGTCGACCTCCGGGCGCACCTCGCGGAAGAACGCGAGATACGGGGCGGCGTCGCCGGCCACCGCCGCCCGCCGGAAGGCGCGCGACATGAAGCGGATCAGGACTCGCTCCGCATAGGCCTCGTCGCCCTCGCGGTCTTTGCGTTCAGGGAAGATGGCGGTGTGGGACGCGGGCGGCCACACCGGATGGAAGGGCGCCTCGACCTCGATCTGCTCGACCAGCAGGGGCGGGCCGGGGCTGCGCCGGTCCTTGATGAGGTGGTCGTTCCAGACCCCGAGCAGCAGGATGCCGGAGAGGATCTCGTTGTCCCCGGACTCGGGCTCGGGGATGGGGAGATTCTCGAGCCGGCCGACGAAGGTGTAGGTCTCGGGCGCCCCGCGGGGCGCGGTGACCACGGCGGCTCCGTCGAAGGTGGAGTAGTCCATCCCGTCGTCGGTGCGGGTCCCGGCGTAGGCCCGCAGCACCGGGTCCACGCCGTCGAAGCGCGCCTCCAGGTCGGCGGTCGCCTGACCCAGGGCCGCGACCAGGGGGTGCGTCTCCGCGAGGGGGGTGAGGACCACGTGGGAGTAGCCGATGAAGAACGGGCCGCCCAGCTTGAGGTGCTGGCGCCCGGCGCGCATGTACGCCGCGCCGATGACCGTGGAGACCCGCTCCTGGGCGAGCTCTGCGGGCGTCATCTCCGGGCGCGAGTCGAGGGTCTTGCCCGCGTAGGAGAGGCGCACCGAGGGCATTTGCTCCACGGGCACTGGCGGGTGGACGAGGTGGACGCGGTAGAAGCCCTCCGCCGGGATCTGGACGGCGACGCGGGAGTCCGCGGGCTGGGTCACGTCCTCCGCGACCAGGACGTCTCCCTCGAGCCGGACGTTCTTGCGCTGGTCGCTCTTCGCGGCCTCCGCGGTGATCGTCTCCATGGCGGAGGCGATCGAGAGCGCGCGCTCGCGCACCTCGGCCTCCTCGCCGTCGATCGTCTCGCTGGCCTGCTCGGCCTCCGAGACGGAGACCTGCACATGGTTCACCTCGTCCTCGAGCTTGAGCAGCACCGGGTCCCTGGTGCGCTTGACCCCGCCGCGCGCCGCGCTCACACGCATGACCAGGTCGCCCCGCTCGGGGAAGACGCGTTGGAGTTCCAGCTTCGCGTTGGGGGAGGGGCCCTGCCACGCGCCGGGGGCCTTCTCCTTGTGGGGAACCGCGCCGTAGAGCACGAGCCCGTCCGAGGCGATGTGGAAGCGGTTCTGCTGAGAGCCCCGGAGGCCCACGCTGATCTTCTTGCGGATCGCGTCGAGCGCCTCGCGCTCCTCAGCGGAAGCCGCCGCTCCCTTGGGCTCGCCGTCGGCGCCGATGATCTCGACCGTGAACTGGTCGGGGTTCAGGATCACCGATTGGTAGCCGCCGGTCCGGCCGCCGACCTTGCCCTTGCCGATCCCCTCGCCGAAGCGCACGCGATAGGTGGTGGATTCAGGCCGTGGCCCGGGGGCGATGGCCTCGTCCAGCGCCCGACGCGCGATGGCCTGGTAGGTCTCGAGGTGCAGCGTGGACGCCTGCAGGGTCGCGCCGTTGTTCGTGAAGCCCATCTTCGACTTGGCGTCGCCGGGGAGGTCCTGGCCGAAGTCGACGGGGAGTTGGAGCAGGTCCTGGAGCGTGTGCCGGTACTGAGCCTGGTTGAGGCGGCGGAGCACCGGGCGCACGTCGCCCTCCTTGGCCCGCGCGGCGGCCTCGAGCCCGGCCTCGATCCAGCCTGTCACCGCCGCGCGCTCCTCGGTGGAGAGCTGGCGCTCGAAGCTCGACGGCGGCATGTCTCCGTTCCGGATGACGTCGAGGATGTAGTCCCACTCCTCCGCGTCTTCGCCGGCCACGAAGTCCCGGTCGAGTTCGTCCAGGCGGAAGGCACCCTTCTGCTTCAGGGGGCCGTGGCACTGGACGCAGGTGGCCTCGAAGATCGGGGCGATGGTTTGGTCGTAGACCTCATCCTGAGCGCTGGCGGTCGGCGCCAGCGCGACGGAGGGGTGGGCCCAGCCGAGCGCAGCGGTCGCGAGCGCTGCCCCCGCCGCGAGGAGTGTGCTGGGCGAGAGGCGGGCGGGTCGGGGTCGTTCACTGGAGCGCATGGATGCCCCCAAGATACCCCTCCTGCGTGAGAACGAGGCGGCGAGGAGCCGCGTTCCATGCCCGCAGCGGCTCGGCGAGGGGGCCTCGGGTGCGGGGCGTCTCAGGAGGGGTCCGCGCTGCGGACCGGGGGGTAGCAGAGCTCACCCCAGGACATCTCGAGCCCGTGTTCCATGCTGACGGCGATGATCGGTCCGCACAGGGCGCGCAGGAGCTGGGAGGCGGGGTCCACCGTGACGCGGTTCATCCCGCTCCCCAAGGTCGCGCCCCCGTGGATGATCTGGCACCGCAGGAAGTAGACCGCGATGAGCACCTGCTGGAGGGCCGCGCTGGGCCGCTGGCCGTCGAGGTCGTCCTGGAGCCTGCGGGCGCGGCCGCGCCGAGGGCGAACCTGATCCCACTCGCCGTCGCTCCAGAAGCGCTCGATCAGGAAGGGGCTCTCCACCAGAGCCCTCGCCTCTTCGGCGTGCGCGGTCAGGGCGCGGGTGATCCGGCCGGCAGCGTCGGCGCCGCAGATCGCGCTGGTGAACAGGTCCAGCGCCCGCCGGTCGCCCGTGGGCATTCCCCTGTCGTAGTCCCAGTCGCCGTACAGAGCGTTGAGCGAGACCCAGCGGAAGACGAGCGCGGCGTCCTGTCCCGCTCGGCTCGCGTCGGCCTCCACGCGCTCTGCCTGTCGCAGGGCCGCGCAGGCACGATGGATCCGGATCCGGAGCTCCTCTTCCCGGTCCTCGCGGACGAGTCGGTCCCGCGTGGGCTTCCAGAAGGCGTGGAGCTGGTCGGAGGTGAGCGCGGAGTCGAGGGGCAGGGTGGTCATCGCTGGCAGGGAGGGCCGGGAGAGCAGGGAGGCAGGGGAGGCAGGGGAGGCAGGGGAGGCAGGGCGATGGCTGCTCCGCCCCGTCTCCGTCCATGCTGTCCCGTCGGTCGGCCGGATCCCAGGGAGAACTGCTTGGGCCTCGGCCGTGGGTCGGGCCCAGCAGTCATGTCCGTCTTGAGAGGCGGGAACGCTGGAATCGGCCCCCTTCAGATCGGCAGACTCGGAACATGACCCAAAGGCCTCGCTTCAGCACAGGCACCGAGCACGGTGCCTTCGCCCTTTCCTTGGTGACGATGACCGGGTTGATCCTCGCCGGATCAGCCACAGCCCAGACCGCCTCGGTGGAGAGCGCGCTCCTCGCGCCCTCGGACCTCAGCGCTGGGGACCAGTTCGGACGCTCGGTGGCCGTCGACGGGGACCTGATCGCCGTCGGCCTTCGGGACGGGGCTCCTGGTGGCACCGTGGGCGAAGTCCGCGTCTTTGAGCGCGGTATCGGCACGGCCTCCTCTCAGGCTCAGTTTCAGGTCCAGGGGAGCGCCCCGGACTTCGGCTGGAGCCTGGACCTCGACGGAGATCGGCTCGCGGTCTGCAGCGGTGGAGGCGGGGACCTCGTGCACGTCTTCGAGCGCAACGCGCTCGGGTGGAACCTCGACGCCATCATCCCGGCCCCCTCTGGGGTGCCGACCACGGTGTCCGTTGACATCGAGGGGGACCGGCTCGTGGTTGGCGTCCCGGGCGACGATACCGCTGGCACCGAGGCGGGTACCGCGTACATCTACGACCTCAGTGGCGGCGCCTGGACCCTCGCCGCGCAGCTCTTCGCGGACAACCCGGCCCCCTTCCAGCGCTTCGGCGCGAGCGTGGGGATCGGCCCGGACTACGTCGTCGTGGGGCGGCCCACCACTCCCTCTCGCAACCCCGTGGTCTGGGGCGGCGTCTGGGTCTACGAGCTCACCGGTGCGGGCTGGACCCACACCGCGAAGCTGCGGGCGCCGGATGGCGGCGCTGGACGGGAGATCCCCGTGGACATGGCCGTGGACGGAGAGCGCATCGTCCTCGCCGAGCAGGGCTCGCTGGCAGCGGGCGGCCCGCCGTCGGGTGGCGTGCACTTCTACGAGCGCGTCGGAGGGCTGTGGCTGTTCCAGTCGACGGTCGACGCCCCGGACCCCGCCACGAACGACCTCCGCTGGGGCCACCAGGTGGACCTGGATGGGGACCGGCTCCTCATCTCCCCCCGCACCCAGCCCCGCACCTGGATCTACCGCCAGCAGGCCAGCGGCGACTGGGTGACCGAGGCGGTGGTTGTGCCCCAGGCGCCCTGGAACGACGTCACCAATGTCGCGGCCCTCGGCCCGGACTACACCGTCCTTGGGAACCCCGGGAGCGACATCGTCGTGACCGGCGCGGGCGTGGTCCGGATCTACGATGAGCCGTACCAGACCACCGGCAACATCGTCTGTGTCCCTGGAGCCAGCATGCCTTGCCCTTGCGGCAATGACCCTGGCGTCGGGGTCCCCTCCGGTTGCCGGAGCTCACTCGGGTACGGCGCGATGCTGGTGGGCAGCGGCTCCCCGAGCGCCCTCAGCGATGATCTGCGCCTCAACCTCAACGGCGAGGTCCCCTCCATGGCTGTGGTCCTCTGGGGCATGCCCGGGAGCGCACAGGTCCGCACCAGCTTCGGCGGCCTCGCCTGCGTCGGCATCGGGGCCCGCAGGCTCGCGATCGGGGGCCCCGGAACCCAGGACTTCGGTCCCGGGCTCCTGAGGCTCGCGGGTGCTTCGGCGGGGGAGACCTGGACGTTCCAGGCCGTCTACCGCGATCTGGCCAGCACCTGCGGCGAGATCAATTGGACCAACGCCATCGAGGTCACCCTGGTGCCTTGACCCGGGCGGCGGCGGCCCGCGCGTGGGCCGTCAGCCGCTCCTCCTTGGCCAGGGCCTCGACGTCCCCCGCGATCAGCGAGGGGTCGTCGAGGCGCAGCCAGGTCCTGATGCGCAGGAAGTTGAAGACCGAGAGGCCCCCCGAGTAGCGGGCCGCCCCGCCGGTGGGGAGTACGTGATTGGGGCCGACGCCGTAGTCGCCGAACACCTCCGCCGATCCCTCGCCGAGGAAGGAGGCCCCGTGGTGCTTGAGGCGGAGCCTCGCCCCGTCGGGGTCCTCCACGCATAGCTGGAGGTGCTCGGGTGCGAGCCTGTCCACGGCTTCGAGCGCAGCCTCCATGGTGGGGGCCACCGCCGCGAAGCCGGCGGCGAGCGCCTGGGAGGCGACCTCCTTGGTGTCCAGGGACGCGAGCTGGCGCTCCAAGGCCGCTTCGACGGCGGGCAGAAGCCCCGCGTCGGTGGTGATGAGAGCGGGCCGCGCGTCAGGGTCGTGCTCCGCCTGCGCTAGCAGGTCGGCGGCCACAAGCTCGGGGTCCGCCGAGGCATCGGCGAGGACCACCAGCTCCGAGGGGCCTGCGGGGAGGTCGATCCCCACGTCGCCGAAGACGTACTGCTTCGCCGCGGTGACCCAGCGGTTCCCCGGCCCGACGATCACGTCGACGGGGTCGAGGAGCCCCGGGACGCCGTGGGCGAGGGCCGCGATGGCCTGCGCTCCGCCCACCGTCAAGAGGCAGTCGGCGCCCGCGATCGCAGCCGCAGCGACCACGATCGGCTTCGGGTTGGGCGAGGCCACGACGACCCGCTGGACCCCGGCGGCCCGCGCTGTCACCGCGGTCATGAGCACGGATGACGGGAGGGGGTAGCGACCTCCCGGCGCATAGCAGCCCGCCGCCTCGATCGGCACGACCTCGTGCCCCGCGCGCCCGCCGGGCACCGCGACGTCGAGGGTCGAGAGGGCACCCTTCTGGGCGACAGCGAAGGCACGGATCCGCTCCGCCGTTCGCTCGAGGAGCTGCCTCGTGGGGACGTCGAGCTGCTCGGCGGCGCGCTCCAGCGCCGCGCGGTCGAGCACGAGGGGGGCGGCCGGCGGGAGGCCGTCCAGCCCGATGGAGTACTCACGGAGTACAGGCTCCCCGCCGGCGCGGACGGAGTCGACGATGGACCGTGCCGTGACCCGGGTGACCTCGTCCACCGCGCTCGGCGCGGAGGCTTCGATCTGATCAAGGGGGAGCTCCCGCAGCAGGGGAGTCTCGCGGATGGCGTCGCTCATGATCGCTCGACCTCCGGCTTGGCGTTCCCGGGTCGGCGGGTGACCGAGGCCGCCCGGCGGTCGAGCTCACGCTCAACGTCCGAGAGCGTGACGCCCGCGCGGGCCATGGCGACGGACGCGAAGTAGAGGACGTCCGCGGCCTCGTGCACCACCTCTTCGGGGCCCGAGGCCTCCGAGAGCTCGGCGGCCTCCTCGCGGAGCTTGGCGCCGAGGAGCTCGGCGTCCCCGAAGAGCCGCTGGCTGTACGAGCCCTCCTCGGCGGTGCTGCGGCGCCGGGCCAGGGTCTGCTCCAGGGCACGCAGGCCCCTGGCCGGGCCCCAACAGCTCTCCGTGTCGAGGTGGCAGAAGCCGGCGCCCGCCTGCCGGACGACGAAGCGCAGCGCATCTCGGTCGCAGTCGGGTTCGATCCGAATCAGCTCCTGGGTGGCGCCGGAGGTGGCGCCCTTCACCCAGAGGCCTCGGCGGCGGCTCTCGTAGGCGCCGACCCCGTTCTCGAGCGCGTACTCCAGGCTCCGGCGGCTGGACCAGCACATCCCGAGGGCGCGCCCCGCCTCGTCCGTGACGACCGTCGCGATGAGGCCATCGGAGCGTTCGGAGGTCAGCGGGGCGGAGAACGCGTCCACCAGCGGCAGGTCGCCTGTGTAGAGGGCCATGCCGATCTGGGCGTCCGCGCCCATGGCATCCAGCGCGGCGACCTCCTCGCTCCGGGTCACGCCCCCCGCGACCGTGACGCGCGCGTCCCCGGCGGCCTCGACCAGGCCGCGGACGCGGTCGAGGGCGGTGCCTCCAAGCCGGCCCTCGAGCTCCACGAAGGTGACCAGGAAGCCCGAGGTGAATGGCGCGAGCTCGGCCATACGCTCCTCGACGCCGCGGCCCGTCCGCTTGCGCCACCCCTCCACGACGACCTCGCCGTCGCGGCAATCGAGGGCGACGATGACGCGCTCCTTCGGGAGTTCGCGCAGGAGCTCCGGGCTGGCGGCGGTGCCGATGATGATCTTGGCCGCGCCGCGGTCGAGCCAGCGCCGTGCGGTCTCGAGGTCGCGGATACCGCCGCCAACTCGGACGGGGCCGCGGCGGCAGAGCTCGGTGATGAGCGCCTCGTTGGAGCCCTCGCCCGTGGCGGCGTCGAGGTCAATCACGGCGGTCTCGCCGACGCGGCTGAAGCGGTCAAGGAGCGGGCGAGGATCGCCGGCCTCGATGGCCAGCTCCTCGCCGCCGACGAGCTGAACCGTGGAGCCTCGCATGAGGTCGATGCTGGGGATGATCATTGGACGCTGGGGGGGCAGAGAGGGAGGCGGACGTCGCGCCCTGACCGGGCGAGCTCGAGCTTGATCTGGCGGACGGTGGTCACGCCATCGTGGAAGATGGAGGCGGCGAGCACGGCGCTCGCGCCGGCGTCGAGGGCGGTCTCCATGTGGCCCGCGGTGCGTGCGCCGCCGCTGGCGATGAGGGGGACAGAGACAGCGCTGGCGAGGGCGCGGAGCAGCTCGGCGTCGTACCCGTCGCCTGTCCCGTCGCGGTCCCAGCTGGTGGCGAGGATCTCGCCGGCGCCGAGGCTGACCGCCTGGCGGGCCCACTCGATGGCGTCGGTCCCGGTGCGGCGGGTGCCGCCTTCGACGACCACCTCCCAGCCCGGAGGGCTGTCCGGGCGGTCGGCGTCTTCGCGGCGCGCGGCGTCCAGGGAGAGGACCGTGCACTGGGCGCCGAGGCGCGCCCTGATCTCGGCGATGAGCTCGGGACGCTCCAGGGCCGCGGTGTTCACCGCGACCTTGTCAGCCCCCGCGTCGAGGAGCCGCGCGGCGTCCTCGATGGAACGCACGCCGCCGCCCACCGTGAGGGGGATGCCGATGGCGGCGCGCACGGCGCGGACCGTCTCGACGGCGCTCCCGCGCCCCTCGCGGGTCGCGGAGACATCGAGGAGGCAGAGCTCGTCGGCGCCAGACGCGGCGTAGGCCACCGCACGCTCCACGGGGTCGCCCGCGTCGCGGAGGCCCTGGAAGCGAACGCCCTTGACGACCCGGCCGTCCTTCACGTCGAGGCAGGGAATGACTCTGAGGCGGACCATCAGGCGGCCCCCCCGGACAGGGTGAGCGCCGCGCGCTCGAGCCAGCGCTCCAGCAGCGCTGCGCCGTAGGCCCCGGAGAGCTCGGGGTGGAACTGACACCCGAGCACGGCCCCGCGCTCGATGGCCGCCACGAAGGGCTCGCCCTCCAGTGAGCGGGCCACGGACCACCCCTCCGCCGCGAGGCTGGCGGAGTCGTCCAGGCGGAAGCTGTGGGCGAAGTAAGCCTCGCCTGCGGTGAGCATGGTGCAGCCGGGATCTGGCTCCACCTGGTTCCATCCGAAGTGGGGGAGACGGGGGGCGCCCGTGAGCCGTCGGGTGCGCGTCGGCGCGACGCCGAGGCCAGAGATGCCGGGCTCCTCTTCGCTCTCAAGGCCGAGGAGCTGCAGGCCGAGGCAGACCGCGAGGGTCGGCTCGCCACGCTCCACACGAGCTCGCAGGGCGGTCACGAGCCCGGCAGCTTCAAGCCGCTCCATGCCCGCGCCGAAGGCGCCCACGCCAGGGAGGACGACCGCGGCCGCCCCGCGGATCTCGGCGGGGTCGTCCGAGAGCCGTGGCTCGACGCCGAGGCGCCGGAGGGCGGCCGTGACGGATGCGACGTTCGCGACGCCGGTGCGTACGAGGACAACGTCAGGGCTCATGAGAGCACCCCCTTGGTGCTGGGTACGGCGTCGGCGCCGTCACGGGTGAGGGCCGCGCGGAGGGCGAGGGCGAGGGCCTTGAAGGCGGCCTCGGCGCGGTGGTGGTCGTTGGCGCCGCGCAGGACGTCCACGTGCAGCGCCATGCGGCCCTCGATGGCGAAGGTCTGCATGAAGTGGGTCAGGTTCTCGCACGCCACGGCGCCGAGTCGCTCGCGCCGGAGGCCGAGGTTGACCTCGGGCCAGGGACGACCTGAGAGGTCGACCACCACCCGCGCGAGGGCCTCGTCGAGCGGGGCGTAGGCGCTCCCGAAGCGGGTGATCCCGCGCCGTTCGCCGAGCAGCTCGTCGAGGGCGCTACCGAGAACAATGGCGCAGTCCTCCACGGTGTGGTGGTCGTCGACCTCGAGGTCCCCCTCGCACCTCAGGGTCAGGTCCAGGCGCGCGTGGCGTGCGAGGGCGTCGAGCATGTGGTCCAGGAACCGCAGCCCGGTCGAGATCTCCGTCCGGCCAGAGCCGTCCAGGTCGAGCCGCAGCTCAACGGAGGTCTCGCCCGTGTCGCGGCGGCGTGTGGTGACGCGCGGGGCGCTGGCGATGGGCAGGGGGTCAGTCACGGGAGGAGCTCCTCGAGGTCGGTGGTACGGTCCAGGCAAACGCCCGCGCCTGCGGCGCAGAGCTGAGCCTTGAGGGTGCGCCGGGCGTCGTCGCTGCCGCCGGGCGCGAGGACGGCGACGGGCACAGCGCCGGCGGCGCGCGCGCTCTCGATGTCGTCGCGG
>CBFHHK010000097.1:0-15292 GCA_965655435.1 Planctomycetota bacterium
CCCTGCGCCAGTGATCGCACCGGCCCCGCGGGACGTCGCGCGACCCCCGCCCGCGAGGACGCTCGAGAGGAGCGCGGCCTCACGTTCAGCAGGAGCGCGGACGGGCGCGCCAGGCGGCGGCCGAGCGCCTCCTCAGATCAGGAGGAGCAGGGACGCTGCGGCCTCTTCGAGGGCCTCGCTGACCTGGGTGTTCACGGCGTCGAGGCCCTCCTCGAAGGCCCGCAAGACCTCCTCCGAGTAGCCGCGCCGATCGGCGCCATGCTCGCCCCTGAAGGCCTTCAGGAAGTGGTTTCGCTTGCGGTCGAGGGCATCCTGGCGACGGACCCAGCCGGCCATGCACTCCTGTACGGGCTTCAGAGCGGTCGCCGGGGAGGCGCCCAGGTCGCGGAAGAGCGCCTCGGCGCGAGGGGTCAGGTCGAGCACCACGCTCGGACCCTTGCCGAGCCCGCAGCCCTCGGTCCCGGTCCCGGCGGCGGCGAACAACGCGGCTCCGGCCTGGTCACCGCGTGACCGGTAGACCGCCTCCTGGAGGAAGGACCGAGCGAGGGCTAGGCGCTCTTCGCCCGGTCCTGCCGATCCGCTCATTCGCAGTGCTTGGCGTACGCCTCGGAGAGGTTCTTGGCGACGGCGTCGGCCTGCTGGCCTTCGATGTCGTGGCGCTGGATCATGTGGACGAGCTGACCGTCCTTCATGAGCGCGATCTGGGGCGAGCTGGGCTGGTAGGGCTTGAAGTACTCGCGCGCACGCTCGGTGGCCTCGCGCTCCATGCCGGCGAAGACCGTGACGACGTTGTCGGGCTTCACTTCGCTCATCATCGAGAGGCGCAGGCCCGGCCGGGCCGAACCAGCCGCGCAGCCGCATACGGAGTTGACGAAGACGAGCGTCGTTCCGGCGGCCTTGACCGCGGTGTCCACGTCCTCGGAGGTCAGGAGCTCCTTGACTCCGATCGAGGTGAGTTCGTCGCGGAAAGGCTGGACCATCTGCGGGTCGTACATGGGGCTCTCGGGGGTTAGCTGGGTTCGGGCTGGTGGGGAGGTCAGTTCCAGGGGAGGCACGGATGGCCGCCCGCTGGCCGGAGATCTTAGGCCCCAGGGCGCGGGCCTGAAACCGCGTTCGAGGCGCCTTTCAGCTCCTTGAGACGCTCGGCGTAGGCCTTGCCCACGTCGTTTCGCTTCAGGAACGCGACCACCCGCCTCGTATCCGAGCCGTCCACCACCGGGAGGGCGCTCACCCCACGCCGCGTGAACAGCCTCTGGACGTCGTGGAGGGAGTCATCGGCCGTCACGGTCGCGACCTGCTCCCGCATGAAGTCGCGGGCCACGACGATGTCCTGGACCTCGTGTTCGAGGAAGATCCGCCGCAGATCGCTCAGGGAGAAGATGCCGACGAGGTAGCCGTCATCGTCCACGACGGGGAAGTGGGTCTCCCGGGAGTCGCTGACGATCCGCATGGCTCGGCGCAGGGTCGTGGTCTCGTGGATCAGGGTGGGCTCCATCGACGAGTCCAGCACGTCCGAGACCTTCAGGCTCTGGAGGACATCCACGATGTACTCGCCCACGTGCGCCGGAGAGTCCACGGGGCCGCCGACCTGGGAGGGGTACAGGGACCACCTCGTGGAGAGGGTCATGTGGACGACGGCCACGATCATGAGGGGCGCGAGCAGGTCGTAATTCCCGGTCATCTCGCTGACCATCACCACGGCCGCGATGGGGACCTTGGCCACGCCTGCGAAGAAGCCGCCCATCCCGACGAGGGCGAACTCGGAGGGGTCCAGGTCCAGGCCAGGGAAGATCGTGTCCGCACCCACCCCGACCGCTGCCCCGAGGACGGCGCCGAGGCTGAGCGCTGGCGCGAAGAGCCCGCCGGCGCCTCCCGAACCGGCGGTGACCGCGGTGGCGAGGACCTTGGCCACGATCAGCAGCGCGAGCACCTTCAGCTCGAGGGCCCCGGAGAGCGTGGACTCCACCAGCGCGTACCCGCTGAAGGCCACGCCGGGCCCCTCGACGACGGGGCGGAGCGCGAGGGCGATCGCGCCGACGAGGAGGCCCCCGAGGGCGGGCCTCATGACCCCGGGGACGAGGGGCAGGCTCCGGAAGAGTCGCTCCACGGCGCGGATCCCGTGGACGAAGAGCCAGCCGATCGCGGCGGCGAGGATGCCGAGGACGAGGTAGCCGCCGATCTGCTTCAGCCCCCCGAAGGAGAGGTGTTCGGCCACCTCGCGGGGGATCATCACCGCGCGCTCTTCCCCGAGGATCGCGCCGAAGGTCGCGTAGGCCACGGAGGAGGACACGACGCAGGGGATGATCGCGTCGCCTTCGAACTCCCCGCGGCGGTACATCACCTCCGGCAGGAACAGGGCGCCCCCGAGGGGCGAGGCGAACATGGCCCCGACGCCCGCGCTGCCGCCGGCCATCAGCATCAGGCGTCGGTCGCGGTCGGAGAAGTTCAGGCGATCTGCGATGGTGCTACCGATGGCCGCTCCGATCTGCGAGATGGGGCCCTCGCGTCCGCCGGAGCCGCCCGAGCCGATGGTGAGGGTCGAAGCCACGGCGGTCACCGCCGCGACGCGCCCGCGGACCCGACCCTTCATGCGGTGGAACGCCCGGATGACCGCGTCGGTGCCGGCCCCATCCCGCTCGGTCCCGCTCAGTCGGATCGTCAGGCCAACGAGCAGGCCGCCGAGGGCGGGGAGGGCGAGGACCAGCAGGGGGTTCGCGCTTCGGAGCACGCCGCCTTCGGTGGTGCCCGCCACGCGGCCGAAGCCGTGCTCGGTCGCGGCGTCCACGAGCTCCGTGAAGGCCGAGGCGGCGACGCCCCCGAGGACGCCGATGAGCGCCGCGAGGGCGATCCACTTGGTGAAGCCGCGCAGCTGGAGCCACTCCCCGGTGCCCGAGCGCTGGCCCGGCGCTCGGTCGGGCGAGGTCGACACGGGGTCTGGCTTGCTGGGGGCGTCGCTCATGGGCCGGAGGTCCCCGGCCACAGGTCGTCGCGGTTCTCACGCATGCGGGTCACCACCTGCGTGAAGACCGCCTCCTCGCCGAGGGCTGTGATGGCGTCGACGTTGAGCTGACAGACGGCGCACACAGGGCGCGGGCCGCGGTAGCTCATGATGTCCATCTCCTCGAGGACCACATCTTCGATCCCGTGGGCGGCGGCCTTCAAGGGCACCCCGTCCTCATCGAAGCCGAAGAACAACTTCACCTCCTTGGGCGACCGGCGGCACAGGTAGCAGCGGTCCTGGCCGTCGCCGACGGCGTCGAAGTAACGCTGGAACTCATCCTCGAGAGACACGGCGGGAGTCTACCCCCGTCGAGCCCCCGAGCGGGACCCGTCCTCAGAGGAGCTCTCCGTCCGGGACCCGTTCCACCTCGAGCGGGCGATCCGCACGCGAGGTGATCCCGTAGACGAGCTTGACCGGGTCATCCCCGAAGACCGCCTTCAGGCCGCCCAGCTCGTTCTCCAGGGTCGCGGTGGAGCGGGCGCCGCTGGGGACGACGACCGCCGCCACCGTGCGCTCGTCCGCGGTCCGGCCCACGGCGCGCACGTACTTGCCCTCGAAGCGGCCCACCTCGACCAATTCGGAGCCGACGATCTCGGCGGCCTCCCGGCGCAGGTGGTCCATGACGAAGTCCACCCGGGCGTCGTCGAAGAGCGCGTCCATCTGGGGCCGGACGAACTCGGAGAGGACGCGCTCGCCGCGGCCGGCGTGGACCAGGGAGAGGTGGGGCTGGAGGAAGCGGAAGTGGAAGGCGAGGAAGCGATCCGAGATGCGGTAGCGGCCCTTCCGCGAGCGCAGGGGATCTGGGTCGGTGATCGGGACCTCGCGGTCCACGAGCCGCAGCTCCCGCAGCACGTGCAGGTACTTGCTGGCCGTGGGGGAGTCGACCCCCACGTTGACGGCGATGTCGCCGATGCGGCTGGCGCCCTTGGCCACGGCGGCCAGGATCGAGTTGTAGGTGTGCGGGGTCGTCAGCTCCGAGCGGAGCAGGAACTGGACCTCGTCGAACAGGTACCCCTCGGGGCGCAGGATCTCCGTGATGATGTTGTCCTCGACGCTCTTGCTGTCGTCGAAGCGCCGCAGGTAGGCGGGCATGCCGCCGAGGATGGAGAAGGCCTCGACCCGCTGCCGGACAGACCAGCCGGGGAAGAAGTTCAGCGCCTCGGTGGGGCGCAGGGGCTCGAGCCTGCGCTGACCGGTTCGCCGTCCGAAGAGCGGCGAGCGCTCGGCGAGGACCTCCTTCTCCATGAAGGACACCTGGCTCCCGCACAGCACGAGCATCAGCGACGAGCGCTTGCCGCGCGTGTCCCAGAACTGCTGGAGCTGGCTGGGGAGCCCCTTGGTCGAGTCGCAAAGGTAGGGGAACTCATCGAGCACCAGGATGAGGCGCTCGTCGCCGGCGCGCTCCGCAGCGAAGCCGAGGGCCGCGCTCCAATCGGGGAGCTCGATGCCGTCGAGGAGGGAGTCGCCGCCCAGGCCCTCCTTGAGGGCCTCCTTGAAGGACCGCAGATTGTCCTTCTCGCGGACCTGGGCCGCGAGGAAGTACACCGCGCGGTGCTCTCCGGAGCACAGGCGCTGCAGCAGCTCGGTCTTGCCCACCCTGCGGCGGCCGTAGAGCACGAAGAACTCGGGCCGGCCCGAGCCCGCGAGCTCCTCCAGGACCTTGAGCTCGCCCTTGCGTCCAATGAACTCTGGCTCCCCTCCGACGGTCATGGGGAGAGGATACGCCGCCGGACTCAGACTCCAGCGGCCTGAATCGCTCCGATCCAGGGGCCGGGGTCATCGATGTAGGGAAAGTGGCCCCAGTGCTCCGCCCGCTCGGTGGGCCACTCTGCTCCCAGGGCGCGCAGGGCGGCGTCGTGCTCCTCCTCGTCCGTGAGCTCGTCCTGGCCGCAGAGCCAGACCCGGATGTCATCGATGGCAGGGGGGCGGCCTGCGAGGGTGCCCTCCAGGGACGCGAGCCAGCCCGCGTCGACCCACTCGTACAGGTGGGGGTAGGCAGAGCATGTGGCGATGCCTGAGAAGAACGACCGGCGCTCGTCCGCATCAAGCGGGGAGAAGAAGTGCTCCTGCATGAAGCGCTCCTGTTCCTCAGGGTCTGCCAGGCGGCTCTGGTCCTGGACGCCGCTGCTGGCGTCCCCGGACCCGCGGGCCCGGACGGTCTCCCAGGGGACGGCGCCCTGGATGATGGAGGGGAGGTCGGGGACCTTGGCCCTGGCGCGCAGGGCGAGGAGCACCAGGCTCCCGAACCCCGTGGCGTAGATCAGGGGTTTCGCGTGGGAGAGGCGATAGACGTCCACCTGCAGCTCCACCTGCTCCATGAAGGCGTCGAAGGTGGGCGCCAGGGGCCGCCCCTCGAACCCCGGATAGAGGACCTCCTTGAGGTCAAATCCCAGGCCGCGGCACGTGGCGCGAGCCCGGTTCAGGCGCGAGAGCGAGTGGCCCATGTCGCCGAGGACGAGGGGGCCGCGGCTCATCGACGCGCCTCCATGGGAAGGCGCGACTCGAACAGCCCGCCGTGCGTGATTTCAATCGAGACGACCATCGGGACGACGTTCGAAGCGGACAGCAGGCCGGAGGCATCTGGCGTGCTTCCCTGATCACCGGTGGGAGATCTTGAGAGCCTTTCTCGAGCAGCTCGCCAAGGCCAGCCCGACCGGCGACGGCCCGGGGCGGACCTGGGTGTACGTGCCCTACGACCAGCTCAGCCACCGGATCGGCCCCCTCGCCGAGCTGAAGCCCTCCGAGACGGGCATCGTCATGGTGGAGTGCCCGGGCAAGGCCCGCCGCCGCCCGTACCACAAGCAAAAGCTCTTCCTCGTGCTCGCCAACCAGCGGCGCTTCGCCCTCGAGCAGGCGGGGCGCGGGGTGCAGGTGCGCTACCTGGTCGCAGGTGAGGGTGAGGGGTACGCGGAGCCCCTGCGCGCCGCGGCGGCGGAGCTCGGTCCGCTCCTGCATATGGAGCCCGCTGAGCGGGAGCTGCGGGCGGAGCTCGAGACCCTCGTGGTCGAGGGGCTGCTCGAGACGAGGCCGCACGAGGGGTGGCTCACCACCGCGGAGGACTTCGTGAAGGGGACCGGCGCCGAGGCTCCCTGGCGCATGGACCGCTTCTACCGCCACGTCCGCAAGCGCACCGGGATCCTCATGGACGGGGCCGGCAAGTACGAGGGAGGGAAGGCCAGCTTTGACGGGGAGAACCGCCTCCCCTGGCCAGGGGACCCCCCCGCCCCTGACGTGCCCCGGTTCCGGCACGGGGACATCGAGCGCGAGGTCGCCGAGCTCATCGAGGAGCACTACGCGGACCATCCGGGAGCGCTTGACCCCGGCTCGATCCCGACCCGCGCGACCCACGCCAGCAAGGTTTGGGCGTGGGCGCAGGAGGAGTGCATGGACTCCTTTGGTCCCTACGAGGACGCCATGAGCCGGGCGGAGGACAACCTCTTCCACACACGCATCTCGCCGCTGCTCCACCTGCACCGGCTCCTGCCCCGGGAGGTCGTCGACGACGTCGCGTCCATGGACGCGCCGATCGCGTCCCGGGAGGGGTTCATCCGTCAGATCCTCGGTTGGCGTGAGTTCGTGCGGCACGTACACCGCGCCACAGACGGCTTCCGCGACCTGCCGGACAGCGTGCGGCTCGAGCGGCCGCCGGCGGAGCTGCGCGGGGCAGCCCCCAGCGCCCTCGGCGCGTCCCGCTCGCTCCCGGAGGCGTATTGGGGCAAGACCTCGGGCCTCGACTGCCTCGACGTCTCCGCGGGCCGGGTCTTGCGGGACGGCTACGGCCACCACATCGAGCGGCTGATGGTCCTCGCCAACCTGGGGACGCTCCTGGACGTGTCCCCGCGCGAACTGACCGACTGGTTCTGGGCCTGCTACGTGGACGCCTATGACTGGGTGGTGGAGCCCAACGTGCTCGGCATGGGCACCTTTGGCGTCGGGGAGGCGATGACCACCAAGCCGTACATCTCCGGCGCCGCCTACATCGATCGCATGAGCGACTTCTGCGGAGGCTGCGCCTTCCACCCGAAGAAGACCTGCCCGATCACTCGCCTGTACTGGGCCTACTTCCAGCGGCACGCCGGCTCACTCGAGGGCAACCAGCGGGTGTCGATGCCCCTGCGCTCCCTGGCCAAGCGCGCCCCCGAGAAGCGCGCGGCCGACGAGCGCATCTTCGAGCACGTCCGTGAGACCCTGGAGGCAGGCGAGCGCCTGACGCCGGAGGGCGTCGCAGCAGCCGCTGAGGAGTGACCTAGGTCGGACTGGAGGGGCGCCCGTCGCCGCCCGGGGCCTCTCTTCGGGCCCTCCAGGGCCCTTCAGCGGAGCTCTCCCGAGGCCCGAGAGAGCCCGTTGTCGCGCATCCCGAGGCGGCGGCGGGGCGAAATCTCCCCCGTGAAGGAACACGCCTACGTCATCCTCGGTGCGACCGGGGGCATCGGCAGCTCGCTCTGCCGTCGCATATCCGGACGCGGCGGCCGCCTGCTCTTGGCCGCGCGCGACGAGAGCAAACTGGCCGCCCTGGGGGGGGAGCTCGACGCCCCCCACATGGCCCTGGACGCCGCTGAGCCCGCCGATGTGAAGGCGGCGATCGAACGCTGCAAGGAGGCCCACGGTCGCTTCGACGGCATCGTCAACAGCGTGGGCTCGATCCTCCTCCGTCCCGCGCACATGACGAAGGTCGAGGACTTCGACGCGACGGTCCGGACGAACCTGCGCTCAGCCTTCGCCACCGTCCACGCGGCCGCAGCGGCCCTGCGTCGAGGCGGCGGCTCGATCGTGCTGGTCAGCACGGCGGCCGCACGCACTGGCCTGCCCAACCACGAGGCGATCGCCGCCGCGAAGGCCGGCGTCCAGGGCCTCGCCCTGTCGGCCGCCGCGACGTACGCCCCCCAGGGGATCCGCGTCAACGTCGTCGCCCCCGGCCTCGTCGACACGCCGCTCGCCGCGCCGATCACGAGCTCCGAGAAGGCGCTCGAGACGTCCCGCGCCATGCATGCCCTGGGGCGCATCGGTACGCCGGACGAGGTGGCCAGCGCCATCGAGTGGATGCTGGACCCGAGCCAGGGCTGGGTGACCGGGCAGATCCTCGGCGTCGACGGCGGCCTCTCTTCCGTGCGGACACGCTGAGGGACCGGCCTTGTCAGGTGGACTGCTCCTCGCCGCGCACGCCGCGTCCACCTGGGCGCTGGTAGGGCTGATCTGGACGATCCACGCGGTCCACTACCCGCTCTTTGCATCTGTCGGCTCAGGCTTCCGTGCCTACCACGAGTCGCACATGCAGCGGATCTCGCTGGTGGTCGGGCCGCTGATGCTCGTGGAGTTGCTGACCGCGATCGCGCTCTCGCTCTCGCCTCCCGCGGGGACGGACGGGCGCGTGTGGCTCGTCGGGCTGGGGCTGCTGGGCGTGGTGTGGCTGGAGACGGCCCTCTTCGCCGTCCCGCAGCACGGTCGGCTCGAGCAGGGCTTCGATGAACCGACCCACCGCGCGCTGATGGCCGGCAACCTGGTGCGCACCCTCGCGTGGACCGCGCGGGGTGTGCTGGTGGGGTGGGTCGTGGTGCGGCTCCTGGACGGCGAGGTGTCCGTTTGAGCCAGGCGGATGCGATCGTCGTCGGCGCCGGCTTCGGGGGGTTGGGTGCGGCCCTCTCCCTCGCGGAGCGCGGCGCGGAGGTCCACGTCTTCGAGCGGCTCACGTACCCCGGCGGCTGCGCCTGCACGTTTGATCACGACGGCGACCAGTTCGAGGGCGGCGCGACGCTGTTCTCGGGCTTCGATGACGAGCAGCTGTTCGGGCAGTGGATCGAGCGTCACGGCATCTCGGTCGAGTTCGAGCGCCTCGACCCGGCCCTCGAGCTGCGGACGCCGGGGGCCTCGATCTTGGCCCACCGGGATCGGACCGCGCTGCGGGAGCAGTTCGAGCGCATGGACGGCGCCCCCGTCCGCGGGCTGCGCCGCTTCTTCGACCTTCAGGAGCGGGTGGCGGCGGCGCTCTGGCCGCTCCTCGACGACGCCGAGCTCCTGCCTCCGTTCAACGCGCGCGCTCTCGCGCGGCACGCGGCGCGGCTCGGCTCGTACCTGCCCCTCGCCGGGCTCGTCGGCCGGCCCCTGTGGCGAGTGCTGGAGCGCTATGGCCTGACCGGCTTTGAACCCCTCCTGCACTGGCTCGACTCCCAGTGTCAGATCACCGTCCAGTGCGGGGTGCGGGAGGCAGAGGCGCCCTTCGCCCTGGCGGCCCTCGACTATCACCACCGCGGGGCCGTGCACGTGAAGGGCGGGATCGGGGAGCTGGCTTGGGGGATGGTGCACGCCATCGAGGCCCTCGGCGGACGCGTTCACTTCGGCGCACCGGTGCGCGGCGTGGATCGTGATCCGCGCGGGCTCTGGAGCGCGACCGGTGGCGGTGAGGAGGTGAGCGCGCCGCATGTCGTGTTCAACACCCTGCCGCAGGACGCGGCGCGGATCGCGGGGCTCGACGACCCGGTGCTCGAGAGGCTCTCGGGGCGGGTGTCCGGCGGCTGGAGCGCGGGGATGCTCTTCCGCACGGTGCGACCCCCCGAGGGCTGCAGGCCCGGCGCCCATCATCTGGAGATGGTGGCGGACCCCTCGAAGCCGTTCCTCGAGGGGAACCACGTGTTCATGTCCATCGGCGCCGAGCGCGAGGGGGTGAGCAATCCCAGCCTGCGGCGTGTGACGCTCTCGACGCACATCTCCGTGGATCGGATCCGCGGGGATGAGGACGCGGGGCGCGAGTACGTCCAGCAGGTTCAGGACCGGATGCGCCGGACGGTCGCCGAGCTCGCGCCTGAGTGGTGCGAGATAGGGCGGGAGTTCACGGGCTCGGCGCGGACCTTCAAGCGCTGGACGGGCAGGTCTGAGGGGCTCGTGGGCGGTATCCCGCGGCGGGCGGGTCTGGCGGCGTACGCGGGAGTCCTCGGCGAACGCTTCCCGGAGGGGTTCCACCTTGTGGGGGACAGTGTCTTCCCGGGGCAGAGCACGCTCGCGGTCGCGGCGGGTGGTCGAAGGGTCGCGGTGGAGATCCTCCGCGGGATGGGCGCGGGCGATCGCCAGCTGATCAGGGCCACGGCGCCGGTGGTCCGGCGCACTGGCGTCGCCTGAACGCGGCGGGTCGACGACGGTCGCGGCCCCTGGGCCGATCAGACCCTGGGGGAGGGGCTGCTCGCGGGAGACCTGTTCGAGCGAGCCCTCGTGGAGGCCCAGGTGAACCCGAACTCAAGGCCGCGGGTGGAGGACCTCGTCGAGGCGAGCATCGCCGTGGCGGCCTCGGGCGTGGTGCCGAGCAGGTCCCTGTTGCAGGCGCTGGAGCGGTGCGCTCGATCCCTGGGCGAACCCTGGTGACCTCAGCGGCGCGCCTCGACCTCGGCTCAGGGGATCCGCTGGGCCCGCGCTTCCTCCCAGGCAAGGGCGCGTTCCTGGGCGGCCTTGCGCTGGGCGGGTGAGAGTCGTTGGTCAAGGGCCTCGAGCCGGCGGAGGGCGCCGAGGTTCCCCTCCCGTCCGGCGATCATGTACCAGCTCGCCGCGGCGGCGAGGTCCTGGCGGGTGCCGCGGCCGGCCTCGCACATGGTGCCCACCCGGGTCTGGGCCTCGCTCAGGCCCTGCGCTGCCGCGGCCGAGAACCAGCGGAAGGCCTCGCCATCATTGGCCGGAACGCCGTCGCCCCGGATGTACAGCAGGCCGAGGTTGAACTGGCTCGTGGAGGTGCCACCCTCGGCGGCCTTCAGCAGCCAGGAGGCTCCCGCCGGGGCGTCCTTGGGGATCCCGTACGCCCCCGCGACGAGGAGCAACCCGAGCCGCTCCTGTGCCCTGCCTGACCCCTGGTCCGCCGCCAGCTCCAGCCAGCGTGCGGCGAGGCCAGGATCCCGCTGGACCCCTTCACCAGCCAAGAGCGCGGCGGCCAGCAGCTCCTGCGCGGGGCCGAGCCCCTGCCTCGCGGCGCGCTCGTACCACTCCACCGCGGCAGCGGCGTCGGGGCTCGTCCCGCGCCCGTTGGCGATCATCGAGCCGAGCATGAACTGGGCTCTGGCGGTGCCCAGCTCGGCGGCGCTGGAGAGCCAGCGGTACGCCTCGTCCGTGTCGGCCTCCATGCCGGCCCCCCGGAGTGCCATGAGGCCCAGGTTCGTCTGCGCCTCCGCGACTCCGGCCTCCGCGGCCGTGCGGTACGCGGCCACGGCGGCGGGGGCGTCCTGCGGGACTCCGTCGCCGTCCTCGAGCATCACCCCGAGGGAGAAGTAGGCCTCGGCCGACCCCTGGTCCGCTGCGACGCGATACCAGACGGCCGCCTTGCCGCGATCCCTTGGAACGGTCCTGCCGTCGTAGTACATGGACGCCAGCCGCATCTGCGAGGCCAGGTCGCCTTCCGCGGCCGCCGCCTCGAGCGCGTCGAGCCCGGCCTGCCGGATCTCCGCTTGTTCGGCGGCCTGTTCCGCCTGGACGAGGTCGGCGCCGGTGCTACAGGCGCCCACCACCAGCGGAAGCCAGAGCAGCGTGGTGCGTAGGGGGAGGGGCGCGCCGGCGATGCGGCGGGAATTGGGTCGGGGCATCTTCGAGACTGGGGTCAGGCCAGCAGGGCCTGGACGACCTCGCCGTGCACGTCGGTCAGCCGGTGGTCCCGGCCAGCGTGGCGGAAGGTGAGGCGGTCGTGCTGGATGCCCAGCAGCTGGAGGATCGTCGCGTTCAGGTCGTACACGCTCAGGGGGTCCTCGACGATGTTGTACGAGAAGTCGTCCGTGGTGCCGTAGGTCTGTCCCGTCTTCACGCCGGCGCCCGCCATCCACATGGAGAAGCAGCGCGGGTGATGGTCCCGCCCGTAGTTCTCCTTGGAGAGGGCCCCCTGGCAGTAGGTGGTCCGGCCGAACTCGCCGCCCCAGATGACCAGGGTGTCCTCGAGGAGCCCGCGGTTCTTGAGGTCCTGGATCAGCCCGTAGGCGGGCTGGTCGATGTCGCGGCAGTTGTTCCCCAGGTCATTGGGCAGGTTGCCGTGCTGGTCCCAGCCCCGGTGGTAGATCTGGACGAAGCGCACGTCGCGCTCCACCAGCCTGCGCGCGAGGAGGCACGAGGCACCGAAGGTGCCGGGGACGTTGGCGTCCGGGCCATAGAGGTCGAGGACGGACTGGGGCTCGCCAGAGAGGTCGGTGAGCTCGGGCACCGCCGACTGCATGCGGAAGGCCATCTCGTACTGCTCGATGCGCGCCCGAATCTCCGGGTCGCCGACCTCGTCCGCGCGCTTCGAGTTCAGCTCGGAGACGAGGTCGAGCATCTCGCGCCGCTTCTTGCGGTCGACGCCGTCCGGGTCGTTCAGGTACAGCACAGGGTCGCCGCCCGCGCGCAGGGCGACGCCCTGATGTTCGGAGGGCAGGAAGCCCGAGCCCCAGAGGCGCTGGTACAGGGCCTGGGCCTCCCTGCGCCCCTTCCAGCGCGGCGTCATGACCACGAAGCTCGGCAGGTCGCGGTTCATGGAGCCGAGCCCGTAGGAGAGCCAGGCGCCGAAGCTGGGGCGGCCGGGCTGCTCCGAGCCGGTCTGCATGAAGGTGATGGCCGGGTCGTGGTTGATGGCGTCGGTGTGGACGCTGCGCATCACGCACAGGTCGTCCACCATCTTGGCCGTCCAGGGGAGCGTCTCGCAGACCTCGGTCCCCGCCTCGCCGTGGCGGGCGAAGTCGAACTTGGAGGGCGCGATGGGGAAGCGCGTCTGACCGGACGTCATCGTGGTGATGCGCTGGCCGTTACGGATGGAGTCGGGGAGCTCCTGGTCGAACATGTCCCGCAGGCGCGGCTTCCAGTCGAAGGTCTCGAACTGGCTGGGCGCGCCAGACATGCACAGGTAGATGACCCGCTTGGCCTTGGGGGCGAAGTGGGGGACGCCCGGGAGGCCACCGGTCCGATCGCCGATGGCCGGCGCCGCGAGGGCGCGCGGCCCGAGGACCGAGGCCAGGGCGGCGGTGCCGATGCCCGTCGCGGTCTTGCCGAAGAACTGACGGCGGGTGAGGTGCGCGGCGCGCTCGGCGATGGGGGAGTCGTGGAGGGGGTGCTGCATCAGTTCCTCGTCAGGACCTCGTCCAGGTTCAGGATGGCGCTGGCCGTGAGCGTCCAGGCCGCGAGCTCGATGGTGTCGGCGTCCACGGGGACCTCGAGGTCTCCGATGGCCACCAGCTCCACGGCGTCGGAGGGGGTCGCCTCGAAGTCCGCGGTGAGGGAGCGGACCAGCGCTGTGATGCGGTCCGCCTCTCCGCCGGTCGGCGTTCGGCTCACGACGAGCTGGAAGAGGTGGTCAGCGCGCTCGCGGTCGGACGGGCCGGCCTCGCGCAGGACCCGGGCCGCGATGAAGCGCGCCGCCTCCACGTAAGTCGGGTCGTTCAGCATCACCAGCGCCTGGAGCGGCGTGTTGGTGCGCTCCCGGCGGACGGTGCACGCGTCGCGCATGGGGGCGTCGAAGGTCGTGAGGTTGGGGGGCGGTGCTGTGCGCTTCCAGAAGGTGTAGAGCGACCGGCGGTGCAGGTGCTCCTGCGGACCCTTGGCGTAGCGGACGGTGTTGCTGCCGCTGTAGCCCACCGCGAACCAGATGCCCTCGGGTTGATACGGCCGGACGCCGGGGCCGCCCATGGTCTCGTCCAGGAGGCCGGCGACGTGCAAGGCCTGGTCTCGCAGCACCTCGGCGTCGAGACGGAAGCGCGAGCTGCGTGCGAGCAGGCGGTTCTCGGGGTCGAGCTCGAGGTGCGCCGGGGTCACGGTGGAGCGCTGGCGGTAGGCCCGGCTGAGCACGAGCCGCTCGTGCATGGCCTTCACGTCCCAGCCGCTCTCCACGAAGGTCACGGCGAGCCAGTCCAGGAGCTCGGGGTGGCTCGGCCACTTGCCCTGGTTCCCGAAGTCGTCCGGGGTGGCGACGATGCCGGTCCCGAAGAAGTGCTGCCAGGCCCGGTTGACCCAGACCCGCGCGGTGAGAGGGTTGTCACCCGAGACGATCCAGCGGGCGAGGCCCAGGCGGTTGCGCGGGGCATCCGCGGGGAGGGGCGGGAGGATCGACGGGGTCGCCGGCTCCACCACGTCGCCCAGCTTGTCGTAGGCGCCGCGCATGAGGATGTGGGCGGGCCGCGGGGTCGCGCGCTCCTCGGAGACCATGGTGCTGGGGAGCGCCTCCTCGATGGTGGCTCGTTCGGCAGCCAGGGCCTCGCGCTCGTCGAAGGCCGCGGCCCACTCCTCGGCGTGGCGGCGGCGCCAGAAGATGCGCGTCAGGTCACGGGTCGCCTGGCTGTGTTCGGCCAGCGGTGTCTGCATGGCGAGCTCGAGCGGCGCCGGGAGACCGTCCTCGCTCCCGCCGTCCACCAGGCGCCAGGCGAAGCCGCCGGCGCCGCCGGTGTTGACCACCTTCAGCACGAGCTCGTTGTCGCCGGCCGCGAGGGAGAGCTCGATGCGGTCCTGGTCGAGGTTGACCCCGCGGGCCACGCGGTTGGAGTGCACGAGCTCGCCGTTGAGCCAGGCCTCGACGCCGTCGTCGCTGCCCAGGAGCAGCTCGATCCTGCGGGCCTCACGGGCCTCGATGTGCTGGACGAGGAAGTGCACGCCGAGCCCGCTCTCGAAGAGGTGACGGCGGCCCTCGGAATACTCGGGGTGGGCCGTCCACGGGACGCCCGGGGCCGCGTCGAGGGAGAGGTCCACGCCGCCCCCGATCTGGTCCTGGGGCGGGTGGCCCTTGTCGTAGAGCCCCGCTGCTGCGGACGCGGGGAAGTGGGCGCGGTGCCACGTGCCCGTGCGCAGGGCTGGCTCGAGGTTGTCGGAGCGCCGAACGGCGAGGCGGAAGCGCGCCAGCCCGTGCTCGGAGTGGACGGACGCGAAGACCAGCTTGACCCGCAGCTCGGTGCCCTCGGCCCAGCCGAAGCCGCGCGTGGGGACCAGCAGCGCCGACCGGTCGCCGGTCTTCCCCAGGCCCGCCCAGCCGCTCGCGGAGGAGGGGTCGAGGACGCCGGTGATCGGGAACCTGTCCTGGCTGTGGGTGGCGACGGCGGCGCCGAGGCCCACCGGCTGAAGCTCCTCGGGTCGGTCTGCTGGGGCGGCGAGGACCTCCACGGAGGTGAGCACGAAGTTCTCGTTGCTCGCCCGGCCGGGCAGGGTCTGCCCCTCGGGGACGAGGGCGTCGAGCCGCAGCCCCTCGATCTGGCCCGGCGGCACCCAGGCGTCGATGGTGTAGGTGGTGTTGTGGGGGTTCGCCCCGCCTGCGACGACGACGCCGCTCCCCGGCTCGACGGTGAGCTCCACGCCGTCGGTCGCGGCGAGCCGTTCGGGGAT
>CBFHHK010000098.1:0-15243 GCA_965655435.1 Planctomycetota bacterium
GCGGTGGCGGCGGGAAGCGCAGGGGCGGCGGCGGCGGCCGGGGCTCCTCTGCACCCAAGGCCTTCCCGCGGCCTGCGTCACGGTCCTCCTCTGGAGGATCAGGCGGATCCAGCGCCTCCCCGGCCCGGAAGAGCAGCGGCGGCGGCTTTGGTCGCGGCCTCTGAGGGCCTCTGAGGGCAGCGCGGGCGGCTGAGGGTCAGAGTCGAATCTCGAGCCGCTCGCCCAGCTCGAAGCTCGTCGGTGTGACCACGGTCGAGTAGGCGAGCAGTTCGACACCCGCCTCGGCGACCTCCCGCAGCCTCTTTGAGTAGGCCGGATCGATGTCATCAGCGGGCGAGAAGGCCTGCACGTCGGCTCGCGAGACGCAATAGAGCATGACGCCCCGGTCGCCCGCGGCGACGACGTCGGCGAGCTCGTTGAGGTGCTTGAGCCCGCGACTCGTCACGGCGTCCGGGAAGCGCGCGAGCTCGCCCTCGGCGAGGGTCGTGTTCTTCACCTCGACATAGGCGCGGCCGAGCTCGGGGTCCTCGAGCAGCAGGTCGATGCGACTGTTCTTGCCGTACTTCACCTCGCGCCTCGCCGTGGCGTAGCCGAGGAGCGGCTCGATCTTGCCCGCCTCCACGGCCTCGAAGGCCAGGGCGTTGGGGAGGCCGGTGTCCACGTTGACCCAGGTGCCGCCCACCTCGATCGTCTGGAAGGTGTGGCGCAGCTTTCGCTTGGGATCCTCGCTGTCCCTCAGGGCCACGCGGGCCCCCACCTCGAGGCAGCCCTTCATGGAGCCGGTGTTCGGGCAATGAGCTGTCAGGACGGAGCCGTCCTCCAGCTCCACGTCCGTGAGGAAGCGCTTGTAGCGCTTGATGAAGGTCCCGACGACGACCGGCTGCTGGATCTGCATGCCGAGGACTCTAGGACCCGGCCGCTCGCTCTGCTCTGCCCCAGGGGCTTTAAGGGGGTGGGCCGAGCCAGGGGGCCGTCTCAGTGCGGAGAGGACCTGGACCCAATCCAGAATTGCACCGGTTGCCCCCTCTCCATCGGTCGAGATCAGAACTACACTCTTTCGCCGATGATGAGACTCATTCTCAACCAAGGGGCGTCCATGCGCTCCACCGGGGCGTGGTCCATCGCCCCGATGGCCCTCGGCCTGGCCTTCTCCTTCGCGGGCTGCGGCGAGGTCTCGGGCGGATCCGAGGCGCCGCTGGTGGTCGTGACCACCGGCCAGATCCATGACGCCACGCAGGCCCTCGTCGAGGGGGTTGCGGTCGAGTTGAAGCTGCTGTGCGGGCCGGGCGTGGATCCCCACAGTTACGGCGCGAGCACCCGCGACGTGATGGCCATGGACCGGGCTGACCTCATCATCTTCAACGGCTTCCACCTGGAGGCGCAGCTCTCCGAGCTCCTCGAGCGCGAGGCCATCGCGGCGAAGAGCTGGCCGATGGCTGGCGCCTTCCCCGCCGAGCGGCGCCTGGGCTGGAGCGAGGACGGCGTGGAGACGGACGGCTTCGACCCGCATATCTGGAACGACCTCGAGGGTTGGTCCAGCTGCGTCGAGGCCCTCTCGGCAGAGCTCACGGAGCTCTTCCCCGGGAGCGCAGAGCAAATCGAGGCCAACGCCGCCGCGTACACTCGCGAGCTCCTCGCGGCGGATGAGTGGGCGCGGGAGCAGCTCGGAGCGCTCCCGGAGTCGCGCCGCGTGCTGGTGAGCGGGCATGACGCCTTCAGCTACTTCGCCCGGAACTATGGCCTGGAGACCCTGGCCATCCTGGGGGTGGGGAATGACCCCGAGGCGGACCTTCAGACCATGCGGAGCGTCGCAGAGCGCGTCGTGGAGAAGAGGGTTCCGGTTGTGTTCCTGGAGTCGGTCACCAACCCGCGGCTCACCCAGGCGCTCCTCGAGGCCTGCGAGGCGAGGGGGTGGAAGGCGGAGATCGCCGATCAGCCCCTGTACTCCGACGACCTCGGCGTGGAGGCGCCGGTCGACACCTTCCTCGGTGCCTTCCGGTCCAACGTCGAGGTGATCTCCGAAGCCCTGGGGACGTCGTGACTCCGCGTCATGGCGCCGGCGCCTCCGCCGATCAGCCCGCCCTCGACGTGGAGGGCCTGACGGTCACCTATGGCAAGGAGCCGGCGCTCTGGAACGCGGACCTCCGCCTGAACAGGGGGTCGCTCGCGGCCATCGTTGGTCCGAACGGAGCCGGCAAGAGCACCCTGCTCAAGGCCGCGCTGGGGGTCGTGCCCCGCGTCTCTGGCCGTGTTCGCGTGCTGGGTGAGGACCCCGCACGCAGGCGCCGCCTCGTGGCGTACGTCCCGCAGCGCGCGAGCGTGGACTGGGACTTCCCGACGTCGGTCCTCGACGTCGTCTTGATGGGCACCTACGGACAGTTGGGGTGGTTCCGTCGCCCAGGTCGCAAGGAGCGGGCCCTCGCCCTGCAGGCCCTGGAGCAGATGGAGATGGCGGACCTCGCGGACCGGCAGATCGCCGAGCTCTCGGGCGGCCAGCAGCAGCGGGTGTTCCTCGCGCGGGCGCTCGTGCAGGACGCCGAGGTCTACTTCATGGACGAGCCCTTCGCCGGGGTGGACGCCGTCACAGAGCAGAGCATCGCCTCCCTCATGGGGGTCCTCTCCCGTAAGGGCAAGACGATCCTCTCGGTGCACCACGACCTGGCGACGGTGCCGCGTTACTTCGAACAGGCCGTGCTGCTCAACCGGGCCGTCCAGGCGGTCGGGACCGTCAAGGAGGTCTTTCACCGAGGCAACCTCGATCGTCTGTACGGGGGCCGCGTCCCCGCGCACGTCCCCGAGCTCGCTTCCTCATGAGCGCGCCGTGGGTCGACCTCGACCCGACCCTGGTGGTGGTGGCAGCGGGCACCACGGCCGTCGGGGCGGTCAGCGGAGCACTCGGCTGCTTCGCCTACCTCCGTCGCCAGGGGCTGGTGGGGGACGTGGTCTCGCACTCGGCGCTGCTGGGCGTCGTCGGCGCCTTCGCGCTCGCCTACGCGGTCACCGGCAGCGCCACGCGGTCCCTCGTGATCCTCGTGCCGGGGGCGCTCATCGCGGGGACGGCCGCGCTCATGCTCGCCCGCTCCGTGTCGATCCGGACCCGGCTCAACGATGACGCGAGCCTCGGGGTAATGCTCTCGATCTTCTTCGGTGGTGGGCTCTTCTTGCTCCGCCTCATCCAGCGGCAGAGCCCCCCGATCCCGGGGCATACGGGGCTCGAGGACTACATCTTCGGGATGGCGGCGGCCATGACCCGGGCCGACCTGTGGATGATCCTGGCCCTCGGAGGCGGCGCGCTGGCGGCGCTCTTTCTGATGTGGAAGGAGCTCAAGGTGTTCACCTTCGACCCGGACTTCTCGCGGAGCCTGGGGCTCCCCTCGCGCCTGCTCGACACGCTCATGATGGGGCTGCTCGTGGCGGGCGTCGTGATCGGGATCCAGACGGTGGGGGTGATCCTGATGATCGCCCTCCTCGTGACCCCCGCGGCAGCGGCGCGTCAGTGGACGGCGCGCCTCTCCTCCATGACGCTGCTGGCTGCCGCCTTCGGCGCGGTCGCGGGCGCGGGCGGAGCGCTCCTGAGCGCCTCCGAGGCGGGGCTCCCCACGGGGCCGGTCGTGGTCCTCCTCGCGACTGCCATCTTCACGCTGTCTCTCCTCCTCGCGCCCCGGCGCGGGATCATCGCCCGCGCGCGCGCGCGGCGGTCCCTGCGCGACGTGCCGCCCGAGGCGCCGGAGGGGGCCTCGTGATCGAGTTCTGGACCCTGGCGATCGCTGCGGTGACGGCCCTGGCCTGCGCCCTCTCGGGCAGCTTCCTCGTGCTGAAGCGCGAGGCGCTGGTCTCCGAGGGCCTCGCCCACGCTGTCCTGCCGGGCATCGTGATCGCCTACGCGCTGATCGGAGATCGAACCTCCCCGCTGCTGCTCGTCGGCGCCGCGGCCATGGGGCTCGTGATGGTCCTCGTGGTGCAGGCCATTCGGCGGACAGGCATGGTGGACTCCACCGCGTCCCTCGGGGTGGTGTTCCCCGCGCTCTTCAGCGTCGGAGTCCTCCTGACCAGCATGGACCTCGCCGGGACGTACTTCCACGCCGACTGCATCATCGAGGGGAACCTCGCCCTCGCGCCGCTGGACCGCCTCGAGCTGGGCGGCCGTGACCTGGGCCCGCGGGCCTTCTGGTCGGTGTCCGCCGCCCTGCTCCTCGTCCTGGGGTTCGTGCTCCTGCTCTTCAAGGAGCTCAAGCTCCTGACCTTCGATCCCGAGCTGGCGGCGAGCCTCGGCTTCCGACCGAACCGGGTCCACGTGGCCTGGCTCGCGGTCGTGTCCTTCACGGTGGTGGCGTCCTTCGAGGCGGCCGGGTCGATCCTCGTGGTGGCGCTGATGATCGCGCCCCCCGCGGCGGCTGTGCTGTGGGTGGACGATGTGCGGCACGTCCTTGGCCTGGCCGGAGTCTTCGCCCTGGCGAGCGCCTTCGCCGGGCACGAGCTCGGCATGGCCCTCGATATCGCCCCCGCGGGTCCTATGGCCACCTCCGCCGGGGTCCTGTTCCTGGCTTCGCTGGCCCTCGCGCCGCGGGGCATCCTCATGAAGGGGCGGGCGCACCGCGAGGTCCTGGCGCGCCTGGAGATCGACCTGGTCGCGGCGCGGCTCCGGCCGGGGTCGGCCAGGGATCAGGAGTCCGTGCGGGGGGAGCTGGGCTGGCCGCCGCACCGCTTCGAGGCCGTGGTCGCCCGGGGCGTGTCCGGATCAGCCCTCGTCCACGACGCCGTGGCGGGCACCCTCCTCCTCGCGCCGAGACCCGCGACGAGTTGAGCCCCGAAAGGACCGTTCGGCGGTGGTCCAGGAGCGGGGCGCTCACTATCCTCTGCGCCCATGTCACCCACGCCCGCCGACTACCGCGACCGTACGAAGGAGCTCCGCGGCAGACTCAGTCTGCTGACGGAGAGTCTTTGACTACCCCATCAAGCTGAAACGGTTCGAGGAGATCGAGGAGCTGCAATCCAGCCCCGACTTCTGGAATGACCAGGACCAGAGCCAGAAGCTCGTCCGGGAGCTGAAGGGACTCCGACACGTGGTGGAACCCGTGCGGAGCCTGGAGGGCGGCTTCGAGGAGGTCGACCTCCTGCTCGAGATGGCAGAGGAGGGCGGCGAGCTCGAGGATGTCGCAGCGGACCTGGACGCCACCCTCGAGGGAGCCAAGGGCACCCTCGATGAGCTCGAGTTCAAGGTCATGCTCGGCGGACCGAGCGACCAGATGGGCGCGTTCCTCCAGATCAGCGCCGGGGCCGGTGGGGTCGACGCCTGCGACTGGGCCTCGATGCTCATGCGCATGTACGTGCGCTGGGCGGAGCGCCGCGAGTTTGACCTCACCCAGGTCGAGCTGAGCGAAGAGGATCAGGGCGGCATCCGCGGCGTGACGCTGCACATCGAGGGTCCGTACGCCTTCGGCTACCTGAAGGCCGAGACCGGCGTGCACCGGCTGGTCCGCATCAGCCCCTTCGACGCCCAGGCCCGGCGCCAGACGGCCTTCGCCTCGGTGGACGTCACCCCTGCGACCGATGATTCGATCGAGATCGACATCAACGAGTCGGACGTCAAGGTGGACACCATGCGCGCGGGGGGAGCGGGTGGCCAGCACGTCAACAAGACCGAATCGGCGGTCCGCTTGACGCACCTGCCGACCGGGATCGTCGTCCGCTGCCAGAACGAGCGCAGCCAGCACAAGAACCGCGCCACGGCGTGGAGCATGCTCAAGGCCAAGATCCTCGCCATGGAGGAGGCCAAGCGCGACGCCGAGATGAGCAAGCTCTACGGCGAGAAGGGGGAGATCGCCTGGGGCAGCCAGATTCGCTCCTACGTGCTCAACCCGTATCAGATGGTCAAGGACCACCGGACCAACGTGGAGGAGGGCAACGTCCAGAAGGTGCTCGACGGCGAGCTCGATCCCTTCATGGAGGCCTACCTCAAGTTGAAGAAGGGGTAGGCGCCACAGCGCAGCCGGAATCGGCGGCGGTGGGGTGGCAAGCCCTGCCGCGAGGACTAATCTCCCCGCATGAGCGCCTCCAGCCACCCTCACTTTGACGACCGCGGGACCCTGACCTGGTACACCACCATGGCGGAGGCGAAGGTCGCCGCCGCCGCGGAGGGGAAGAAGATCTTCATCGAGTTCGGCCGCGAACTCTGAAGCCAGTGCCGCAGCCTCGTGGAGGCTGTCATCCCGCGCCCTGACGTGGCGCCCATGCTCCAAGGCGGCTTCGTCGCGGTGGCCTCGGATTGCGATGAGCCCGAGGACGAGGTCATCGCCCTCGCTCAGCAGGTGGAGGACGCGATGATGCTGCCCTTCATCCTCTTCGCTGACGCGGACGGTAAGTACCTCGACGGGTACTCGGGGGTCGTGACCCCGCCGTACCTGATCAAGAAGCTGAACGAACACTCCGGCGCATGATGCTCCTCGCCCTCTGCGCCTGCGTCGCCCTCTCCTCTCCCACCATGACAGGTCTCACGTCGCAGGAGGGGGAGCCGGCGCACGGCGCTCGGGCAGCGCTCCCCTCGCCGCAGCAGATCGAGGCGCTCCCCTCGGACGGTGGTGACGAGTTCAACCGGCTGATCTTCTCGGGTAGCCCCTACCTCCTTCAGCACGCCCGCAACCCCGTGGATTGGCACGAGTGGGGCCCGGCGGCGTTCGAGCTCGCGGCGGAGCGCGGCGTGCCGGTGTTCCTCTCGATTGGCTACTCCACGTGCCACTGGTGCCACGTGATGGAGCACGAGAGCTTCGAGGACGCTGAGGTGGCGCGGCTGATGAACGAGGCGTTTGTGTGCGTCAAGCTCGATCGTGAGGAGCGCCCGGACATCGACCAGCTCTACATGTCGGTGACCCAGGCGCTGACCGGCAGCGGAGGCTGGCCCATGACCGTCGTGATGACGCCGGACAAGCGCCCCTTCTTCGCGGGGACCTACTTCCCGAAGCGGTCGATCGGTCAGCGCTTCGGCATGCTCGAACTCGTCCCGGCGCTCTCGTCGGCCTGGAGCGAACGTCGAGAGGAGGTGCTGCAGTCCGCGACGGCGATCACCGAGGACCTCGCGGCGCGGGTCGCCGGCGCACCGGGAGAGAACCTGACGGTGGAGCACCTCGCGGAGGGCGAGGCGGAGCTCTCCCGGCGCTTCGACAGCGCGCGGGGCGGCTTCGGGGCCGCCCGCAAGTTCCCCGTCCCACACGAGCAGACCTTCCTGCTCCGGCGCCACGGCGCCACCGGCTCGGCTCGCGCCCTGGAGATGGTCGAGCGGACCCTGGCCGCCTGGCGCCTCGGCGGCGTCTTCGATCAGGTGGGCTTGGGGATCCACCGCTACTCCACAGACCCGAACTGGCTCGTCCCGCACTTCGAGAAGATGCTCTACGACCAGGCGCTCTGCTGCCTGGCCTACGTCGACGCCTGGCTCGTGACTGGTGACGCGGCCTACGAGCGCGCGGCCCGCGAGATCCTGGCCTATGTGAGCCGGGACATGACCTCGCCGGAGGGGGGCTTCTACTCGGCAGAGGACGCAGACAGCGAGGGCGAGGAGGGGCTCTTCTACCTGTGGACCGAGGCCGAACTCGGAGAGGTGCTCGACGCTGAGGATGCGACCTTCGTGCGGGCGCGCTTCGGCACCAGCGGCGAGGGCAACTACCGGGACGAGGCGACCGGGGAGCGCACAGGCCGCAACGTGCTGCACCTCAAGGAGCCCCTCTCCGACGCGGAGCGAGCGCGCTGGGGTTCGCTCAGGGCGCAGCTCTTCGAGGCCCGCGAGGGGCGGGTCCACCCGCTCAAGGACGACAAGGTCCTCACGGACTGGAACGGCCTGATGATCTCGGCCTTCGCGCGGGCCGGCCGCGCCTTCGGCGACGAGTCCCTGGTGGCCACCGCTCGGCGGGCGGCGGACTTCGTGCTCTCCGAGTTGCGCACCGACTCCGGGCGGCTCCTGAAGCGCTGGCGTGGCGGAGAGGCGGGGCTCCAAGGGATGCTCGAGGACCACGCGTTCCTGGCCCAGGGGCTCCTCGATCTCTTCGAGGCCTCCCATGAGGTCGCCTACCTCGTGGCTGCCCGTCAGATCGTGGACACCGCCGTCCGGCACTTCCATGACCCCGACGCCGGCGGGTTCTTCCTTAGCCCCGACGACGGAGAGGCGCTGTTGGTCCGCTCCAAGACCATCTATGACGGCGCGCGCCCTTCCGGCAACTCGGTCATGGCCTGCACGCTCCAGCGGCTCTCACGGATGACCGGGGAGACCGGCTACGAGGAGCTCGCCGCCGGGACCATCCGGGCGTTCAGCGCTCAGGTGGAGCGGAGCCCCAGCTACTCGACACAGCTGCTGGCGGCGGTGGACTTCCAGACCTCCACGACCCGCGAGATCGTGATCGTGGGCCGCCCGGAAGCGCCGGAGACCCAGGCCATGCTGGCCCTGCTCGCGGGTCGCTACGCGCCCAACGATGTGGTCCTGCTCCGTCCGCCCGGTGAGGAGGGCAGCGCGTTGGCCGCCGCCTCTCCCTTCACCGGACCTCTCGTCGAGGTGGACGGAACGACCACGGCCTACGTGTGCAGTGACTTCACATGTGCCGCGCCCGTGACCACGCTCGCGGCGCTGGCCGGGCTCCTCGCGGATCGTCCCGGCGATCGTTGAGGGGAGGCGTCTGGAGGGGGGTCCAAAAGGAGCGCCCCCGTCCCGGCCAGATCGGCCAGCGCGGGGGCGCTCCTGGATGCTTCAGGGCCTGCGAGCTGCGCCTGAAGTCTCCGTGGGGCAGGAGGATGTCGCTGTCAGGCAGTGATCAGAGGAGGGGGACAGCCACGGCGCCGGTGAAGTTGGACACCGCGCTGCCGCCGATGGAGTCACGGTGCCAAGCCTGGAAGTTCCAGGTCTCACCCGGCATCGCGGAGATGGAACCGCTCGGCGTCGGGAGGGCCCCCAGGTCGATCTCGAGGCTGAAGGCGCCCGTGGACCCAGAAGACTGGATCTGGCCGGGGCCGACATAGCGACCGATCGAGCCGCCGAGGCAGAGGTCGCCCTGGCTGCCGCCCGGATTCGCGGCGAAGCCCTGCGTGTTGGAGACGAGGAAGAACCCGAAGGCGTTCTGCGGGAGCGAGGACGCGCGGAGCGTCATGTCATGGTCGCCGATGAAGCGGCTCCCGTCCGCCTCGATCTCGCCGCTAGCGCCCGTGGAGTTGATGGCCCCGATGCAGTACTCGGCGCCCGGGTCGAGCGAGCGCGGCAGCCAGGCCGCGGCGCTCGTGGAGGTGGCGCCGGAGGCGTTGATGTTGTGGGGAGCATCGTAGGTGCCAGTGCCCAGGTTGAAGACCTGTGGCGGGAAGGTCGGATCATCGTCGATGAGGTAGACCTTGTTGTTGCCGACCGTGCACCCGTCGACGTCGGCCGAGCCAGAGATGTAGGAGGAGCCGGGGACCGGGGTGACCGTCCCGGCCGCGAGGTCGATGGCGACGACCTCCAGGGCGATGTCTTCAGGGGCGTAGAACAGGCCGTCTGCACGGTTGAAGCCCAGGCCGCTGATGGAGGCTGAAATGCCGTTCGAGCTGTAGGAGAGGACCTGTGTCGCCACGAGCGTGTCGGGGTCGAGCTCATAGAGACCGCGGGCCGTCGGCGGAGCGCCGAACGGCGGGAAGGCGAGCGCCAGGATCAACCGGTCGTTGATGCTGTCGTAGCCCATCCCATCCCAGCGGTAGAGGCCGCCGGTGTCGGTCACGATCGGACCGACGTCGACCGGCCCGTTGGGGCTCCCGTACTCCCACGTGGAGAGGCGGCCGGGGGTTCCGCCGACCAGCCACATGAACTGCTCGGCGTCATTGGAAGCAGCGCCAAAGACCTCGAACAGGTCGAACTGGAGCAGTGGCGAGGCCGTGCCAGTCTCGACGTCTTCGAGGTAGGACTCTCCAAAGGAGAAGCCACCGTAGAGCTGGGCGGAGGCCGGGGCGCAGAGACTGAGGGCCAGCAGGGAAGCGCCGGCGAGGCTGAATTTGTGGTTCATGATGGAGAAGTGCGGGGGGTCCTGTGCCCAGCGCGGGTCGCGATGGAGGAAAGGGAGTCGCAATCGATGGTGGCGTAGGGTAGCAGCAATCTGGGGATCTGCAGAAGTTTCTAGAAACTTGAGAGCCGCTTCTTGGGTCGAAGGAGGATGATCCAGGGGTGAGCAGTCGCCAAACTCAGCGCTCCGTGCCGAGCCCCCCTCAACCTCGAACCTTGGACTCGAGCTTCGGGTCAGAGACCTCCAAGGCCGTCCATGAGCTGCGGAGGCTCCTGGATGCGGTCATCAATCTGCTCCCAGGGCCCATCAGCCGGGCCTCCGAACTCCAGCACGCGCTCGAGGTGGACAAGGCGCTTGCGTGGCGGGTGTTCAACGCGGTGGAGTGCCCCGACGCGTTCACCGCCGCCCGCTACCTCCCGCGCTCGGCTGGCATCCGCTCATTTCTCATGGCCGCGCGGAAGAAGGGCGTCGATCCGGCGGCGCTGGAGCAGGTCAGCGTCGCAGTGGAGGCGCTGGATCGTGTCGTGAAGTCCCATGCCGGGGACCGCAAGCGCTTCGACATGCTGCTCGCCTCGCACTCGGTGGAGGGGAAGCGGGAGGCGGATCTGGCGCATCGCCGGACCGCGTTCGAGGGCAATACCTACATCTGGGGGGCCTCGTCAGACGTCCAGCTTCGCAGCGCCTTCCTGGCTCCCTCGGCCAAGGACGGGTTCGCGGACATGGCGAACCTGCGCGGGCTCCTCGGGCTCGAGTTCCTGCGCCCCGCCATGTCGTGGCCAGTGGGCATCACGTGGCCGCGACAGGACGACATGCGGACCTCCAGGGAGGCGTCCATCGAGCCGCTCTTCGACATGGGGGACGCGTCGGAAGAGGTCGCGTCGCTCTTCTTCAGTGACCCGTCCCTCCGGGTGGAGTCACGGAACAGCGACGAGGGCGGGCTGCAATACATGGTCTCGACTGGAGAGGTCGGCGCCACGGGCGCGATCTCCTGCGTCACTGGCGATGTGGTCCGGCCGGTGGGCGCCTTGACCGCAGAGGAGGGGAGCCGAGAGGGGGGCGCGATGGCGACCATCTCATGCCCCGTCCGCCTGCTCATCCTCGACGTCCTGGTCCACCGTAGCCTCTTTCCCGGCGTCACTCCGGAGGTGGTCGTCCGGAGCAATATCGGGCTCGGCGAGGGGCAGCAGCACCCCCTGCCGGTTTCGGAGACCCCGACCTTCATGGGGCCAGCCGACGGCATCATCAGGACGGCGGAGGTGCCCCGTTATGACGAGATGCGCGGCTACGTCTTCGAGCGCGTGGGCTGGGATCCCGCCGAGTTCGACGTCTACCGGCTCCGGGTCGAGTACCCGATCCTGTCCACGGCCCTCGCCCTCAGCTTCAAGCTGGGTTAGCGGGGTTCGCCGAGTCGGCCGAGTCGACCGAGTCGACCGGGCGAGCCGCCGCCGCTGAGGCTGGAGGCCCCGCGCTCAGCGGTTCATCCACCAGCCCATGGCGACCGCGCTCGCCAGGAGCAGCAGGGGCTGCCCGATGCGGAAGATCGCCTTGCGGGTCTTGTGCCGGAGCGACTGCATGGCGAGCACCCCCGCCAGCCCCCCGCCCAGGAGCGAGAGCAGGTGCAGCGTCCACTCGGGCACCCGGAAGCCCTCTCGCCGGGCCTGGCGCTTGTCGACCCACCAGACCGGATAGGTCACCAGGTTGATCCCGATCCACCAGCCGATCAGCAGGGCCCCGCCGACGTACTTGTGAAAGACCCACCCGACGGCTGTCGCGATGAGGAGCGCGGGGAGGAGGGTGTAGCGGATGGGGTGGGCTCGCAGGCTCATGATGCTTCAACCCAGTTCTGTTCCCCGACGAAGCGCCGCCAGGCAGCGGGCTTCTCGGCGCCAGCCACCTCGAAGATGGGCGACCAGGCCGGGGGCTTGGGTTCCTGGAGAAGAATCATGCCGACCTCCGAGGCCAGCTTGTTGCCCTTCCGGTGATTGCATCTCAAGCAGGCGAGGACGCAGTTAGCCCAGGACGTCTCACCACCCCTTGACCGCGGGATGACGTGGTCCACCGACAGCTGCGCCTGACCGGGTTGCTTCCCGCAGTACTGGCACGTCGAGAGGTCGCGGCGGATCAGGTTCTTGCGGGTGAAAGGCAGCGACTGCCTCGGGATGCCGCTGAACGAGTTCAGGACGATCACCTCCGGGATTCGGAGCTCGAGCCGCACCGTGGAGATGCTCGGCTCGCCTTCGGGGACCTCCAGGTGAGACCAGCTCTCGAAGTCGTGGACCTCATAGGTGTCAGGTTGGACCACCATGGCGGCCTCGGAGTAGAGCAGCCGCAAAGCGTTCCGCACCGGCGTGGATGCGATGGCCAGCCAGCCGCGGTTCAGCACCAGCGTGTCGCGGCAAAGGGCCGAGTCCGTCATGGCCTGGGCCCTCCCCTGAGTGGGCTCGAGCCCCTGACCTGCGTCCGCCGTTCTGCCTGCACCCTCCACATGAACCGAGGATAGGTCGAACAGGTGGGTGATTCACGGTCGGGGATCAGGGTGTCGCAGGCGCCTCCACCGGCGCCCCTCAGGGGAGGGCTCCCGTCGATCGAGGGCTCTCCCCGTGTGGATGTGGACCGAGGGGGGCTAGATTGAGGGGCAGATGGTCTCAGCCGAGCATGGAGCACCGGGCAGTGAGCCGCCGCCCTTTGATGTCGAGGGCCCGGAGTCCGAGTGGAAAGAGCGGCTCCCGCGCGCGGAGCGCATCGCTCGGACCATGTCGGCCTTCGCCAATGGCGTCGGCGGCAAGATCTGGGTGGGGGTGCGGGACGATGGCGCCGTGGTCGGCGTCGCTGACGCTGTCGAGACCACCGGCGAGCTGCGTCGGATCGCCCGCGACCTCGTCGCGCCCTCCCCGAGGCTTCAGGTTCGAGCCGTCCGCCTCGCCGGGGTCACGCTGGTGGTCGCCGAGGTGGGCGCCTCCGAAGTCCGCCCGGTGCTCGCGCCCGGCAGGGACGGCAAGCTTGGGCCGTTCGTTCGCGACGGCTCCTCGACGCGCCCCGCGCCGCGCGCGATCCAGCGAGTGTGGTCGCGTGGGGCGTCTCGCGTCACCCTCGATGCGCGCGGGCGCCGGCTGCTGCGGGAGATTCGCCTTCGCGCGCAGGACGGGACCGCAGGACCGGACCTCAAGGAGCTCGCCCGGGCGTCGAGGGTGGGGCAGCGGGCAGCGCGCCGAGCGCTCGTCCAACTCCAGGCGGCGGGCCTCGTGACAGAGCGGACCGCTGGGCACTTCGGGCTCACGCCCGAGGGCCACTCCCGAGCCCGTCGCCGCTGAGCAGATTCCAGACCGGAGTTCGCCGCCCAGACGATCCAGACTTGGCGGACGGGCTCGGAAGATCCGGCGTCGGATCCAGTGGAGCGATGCGTTCGACGGTCCCGGCGGGAGAGGGCCCACCGGAGACCACCCACCGAACAGGTATCGACTTACGGCCGATGCCGCCGGCAGAGAGATCAGGGCGCTCCGAATCCTCGGGCGGCGCTACGATGGTCCCTCGCCCCGATCTACTTGACCCCCTCACCACAGCCCGCGGCCCGGGTGGGCCCGGAACACACATGTCACGACCGATCCACCGCGCACTGATCTCCGTTTCGGACAAGAACGGCCTCGAGAACTTCGCCCGTCAGCTCGCTGACTACGGCGTCGAGTTGCTCTCCACAGGGGGGACCTACAGGGCGCTTGCGGAGGCGGGGATCGCCGTGACCGAGGTCAGCGAGCACACCGGCTTCCCGGAGATGATGGACGGTCGGGTGAAGACCCTCCACCCGCGGATCCACGGCGGCCTGCTGTCCGTGCGGGACAACGTCGCGCACGTGGCGGCGATGGACGAGCACAAGATCGCGCCGATCGACCTGCTCGTGGTCAACCTCTACCCCTTCGAGGCGACCATCGCGCGCGAGGGCGCGACGCGGGACGAGTGCGTGGAGCAGATCGACATCGGCGGCCCTGCGATGGTGCGCTCCGCCGCCAAGAACCACCGCTTCGTCGCCGTCGTCACCGAACCCGAGCTCTACGGGCGCGTGCTGGACGAGCTCGCCACCAAAGAAGGCGGGCTGAGCGACAGCTTCCGGCGCGAGCTCGCCCAGCGGGCCTTCGCTCGCACCGCGGCCTATGACACGGCCATCTCCACCTGGATGTTCCAGCAGGACCACGAGCCGGAGGCCGAAGAGGCCTTCGCCGGGACGTTCGCCCTCGCGGGTTCGAAGCAGATGGAGCTCCGGTACGGGGAGAACCCTCACCAGAAGGCGGCGTTCTACCGCACGGAGCCGGGCGCGGAGCCCTGCGCGGCCCACGCCGAGGTCCTGAACGGGAAGGCGCTCTCCTACAACAACCTCGTGGACCTGGACGCGGCCCACGCCCTCGCGGCGGAGTTCGAGGGGCCGTTCGTGAGCGTCATCAAGCACACCAACCCGTGCGGGGCGGCCGAGGGTGCGTCGATCTCGGAGGCGCTCGAGCGCGCCTGGTCCGGCGACCCCATCAGCGCGTTCGGCTCGGTGCTCGCGTTCACCCGGCCCCTGGATCTGGCCTCCGCGACCTTCCTGGTGGAGGGCAACCGCTTCGTCGAGGCGATCATCGCGCCGGACTTCGACGATGATGCCTTTGAGCTGCTCACCCGGAAGCCGAAGTGGGGCAAGAGCGTCAGGCTCTTGGCCTGCGGACCCTTCGGCCCGTCGTCCCGGGCGGGTGACCAGTACGAGGTGAAGAAGCTCGCGGGCGGCTTCCTCGTCCAGGACCGTGACCTGACGATCGAGACCGAGTTCGAGTCCGCGGGCGAGGCCTCCGCCTCGGCGGATCAGCTCTCCGAGCTCGCCTTCGCGAACAAGATCTCCAAGCACGTCAAGTCCAACGCGATTGTCCTGACGAGCGGCCGGACGGTCGTCGGTGTCGGCGCCGGGCAGATGAGCCGCGTGGACTCCGTGCGGATCGCCGCTCACAAGGCCGGAGACCGAGCCTCGGGGTCCGTGCTCGCGAGCGACGCGTTCTTCCCGTTCCCCGATGGGGTCGAGGCGGCCATCGACGCGGGCGTCGTGGCGATCGTTCAGCCGGGCGGCTCTGTCCGGGACGCCGAGGTGGTGAAGGCCGCCGACGCGAAGGGCGTGCCGATGCTCTTCTCCGGCGCCCGACACTTCCGCCATTGAAGTCACTCGCTGGCGCGCGCGCGAGGCCCTTGGCGGCGTGCCGGCCGCGCGCCGCGGGAGCGCGTCGCC
>CBFHHK010000099.1:0-2711 GCA_965655435.1 Planctomycetota bacterium
CAAGGGCAAGACCGCCTCCCACTGGAAGCGCGCCGCCAAGGCCGCCGCCAAGGCGGGCAAGGGGCGCGCCCCCGAGGAGGAGCGCCTCGCGGAGCTCATCACAACCCTGGCCGAGCTCGAGGGGCCGCTCGTGCGTCAGCTCGAATCAGACGTCCAGGAGCTCGGCCTCGAGGGCGCCGCGAACGCGGAGCAACTCCCCGCCATCTGGCTCGCGCGGAACGTGTTCGGCTGGTGATCCCCTACGCCTGCCGGGCCGCCGGCAGGCGTCTTAGTAGTCGAAGATGATCGGCGCGGGGCCCTCGTCGCCCTGGGCGGCCTTGCGGACCGTCGCGGCCCGCGCCGTGGTGGCGCCGGACTCGGTCGTGACGACGATCTCGTACTCACCGGCTGGGAGGCCTTCCCATTGAAGGTTGGGGAAGAGCGAGGCCTCACTCTCGGACGCGCTGGACCCTCCCGATACGGACGCGCGATACCTCCTGGTCTCGGGCAGCCAGGTGACCTCTCCAGACCCCATGGTTGTTCCGCCTCGGACCAGGCGTACGTGGAGCGTCCGCTTCGGGAACGCAGCGAGGAGGGCGTCGCGGTTCTCCGTGAGCCAATCCAGGTCCACCTGGCCCACGGTCGCCGTTGCCCGGCGGAAGCCCTTCAGGAACCGGTCGGCGTCCGCGCCGAGGCCCGCCCGGTTGATGAAGGTGACCCGCAGGTGCCCGATCTCTGGCCGGGGGACGACGAGCGTCAAGGTCTGGCCCGCGTACGAGCGCATGTGGATCCCCGACTGCTCCCAGCGCTCGCCCGCGCCTCGGACCACGGCGGTCAACGGGAGGGCCGGGAGGCCCTCGATCAGCTGCGGCTTGCCATTCAGGGTCACCCCGGCGGACTCAAACGGCCCCGCCTTCACCTCGACCGGCCTCCCGGTCGCGTCCAGGAACTCGAGGGAGCCCTCCGCCCAGTGCTCTCCTGAGCTGTCGAGCACCTCGACCCGGACCTGGACGGCCTCAGCCATCGCCACCTCGCCGAGGTCGTGGACGCCCCTCTCGAAGGCGCGGGGGGCGAGCCGCTTCGAGGCGTAGCCCTCGGCCTCGAACTCCAACTCCCAGGTCCCCTCGTCCAGCCTCTCGATCCGGAAGCTCCCGTCCGGTCCGGCGCTGGCGCCGTGGCGGCTGGCCGTGCGGCTCCCGCCCACGAGTTCAGACCACGTCAGCAGCTGGAACGCCGAGATGGGGTCGCCGCTCCTCTCGTCCACGAGGCGCCCCTCCATGACCACGCCTTGCAAGGCCGCGCGGTCCAGCCGGACCTCGACCTCGGACTCGGCTGGCCCGACCGGGACGATCAGCCCCTGCTCTGGAGTCTCCGGGCTCGTGACCCTGAGTGTGCAGGGGCCAAGGAAGCGGTGGGCGAACTCGAAGCGTCCGTCCTCGCCGGTGCGCCGGTCGAATTCACCGAACAGGCTCTCCCAGCTCGGCGGCGTCCCCGAGACGAGGTCGGAGCTCTCGTACATCCGCTCGGATCGCAGCCTGACTCGCACGCCTGAGACGGGCTCGCCGTCGCCATCGACCACGCGGCCGGTGAGCGGCGCCGCGCGCTCGAGTCGCAGGACGTTGCCCCGTCCCTCGCCGGTCAGGTTCGCCGGCTGGATCAGGCTCACTGCGTGCCCTTGATGGAGGGCGGCAACGAACACCTGTGCGCCCTCCCGCTCTCTCAGGTCCCCAATCCCGACGATCGTGAAGCGGCCCAACTTGTCTGCCTTCGTACGGGTGCGCCTGTCCCCGCAGCGAACCTGCGCTCCTGCCGCAGGCTTCCCATCGGCGTCAAGGACCAGCCCTGAGAGCTGACGACCTCGATCAAGAGTGATGGTCAGCGCGCCGTCCGAAGGGGAGTGCTGGAGGGATTGGTCCAGAAAGCCGGTGGCCTCCACGGAGACCTGGACCCGGCTCTCCTCGACACCCTGGAAGCGGAATCGACCGTCCGTGCCGGTGACCTGCGGGGGCAGGATCGCACCCGCGATGGAGCCAAAGGTGGTCACCCCCGGGGTCTCCGTGCCATCTGTGCTGTCGGATCTCCTCAGCGGGTTCACCAGGTGGAGGGTGGCGCCCTCCACGGGGCTCCCCTTCGCATCCTCGACCTTCCCGAACAGGTCCGCAGCGGGCGCGAGGATCAGCTCGAGGCCCTCGCACACGGTGCCCTCGGCGAGGTCGCCGCGTAGGCCGCTGATGCAGACCATGTCCGGGCGGAAGGCGGCGGCCACGAACTTGGGCCCGAAGCCGCTGGCGGAGAATTCGCCGTTCGCCGCCGAGGCCACGGTCATGACGGGGTCGCCAAGGGACCAGGAATTGGTCCAAATACGCACCTCGGCGCCGGTGACGGTGAACCCCTCCTCGTCGACCACCCTCCCGGACAGCGTCGGGCTGGGAGCCGCGGTCGGGGCGACCTCAGGTTCCTTGTCCGCGGAGGCGCTGGTCGGGTCCTCAGCGGAGGGGGGCGCCACTTCCGCGCGGCCGTCACTAGCGGTCACCGCCTCCAGCGCGGCGGCTCGTTCCGTGGCGGGCTCCTGCGGGCTCTGCTTCCTGGGTGTCGCCCCCGACTCCTCGGAGCCGGAACCCGCCATCCACCAGCCACCCAGGACGAGAATCAGCGCGGCGGTGAGCAGGAACAGGGCGGAGGGGAGGTTCTTCATTTGAGCACCGGCAGCGGGTGGGGTGGAGGCGACTCTT
>CBFHHK010000099.1:2721-5782 GCA_965655435.1 Planctomycetota bacterium
CTGGCAGGGCTTTGGTCGCGGAGGTTATTCGGTACTCAATGAGAATCGGTCTCTTCACTCGCGATTCGATCTCTCCGGCTCTTGCGGTGGCAGGAAGGCCCCTCGACTAGCGAGGTCTCCAAACCCAGCTAAGGTGAAATTCTCCAAGCCTCCCCTCCATATGGGTGGGCGCGGTCCTTTCCCTTAGCCTCAGCTTGCCATGCGAATCATCTTCCTCTCCGCTTCCATGATCGCCGTTTCCTCCAGCGCCTTGGGGCAGACCTGTGAGCATTATTGGGAGTTCAGCTCGACGACTGACGTGGTCGGCGGCCTTGTCACCACCCAGGTCGGCTCCCCTGTGCTCGGGGTCGACGCGACCTACGGCGAGGCTTTCCCCGGGGCCGGTCCAAGTCTCAACAATCTGGTGGACGGCACCTCCGGCGGAGGCGGGCATCTGGAGGCTAGCGTGTTGGCTGGGGGCGGCTCGGCGATGGACTTCGGGCAGGACAGCTTCTCGTTCAGCTACTGGGCGTGGGATGACTTCGCGGGGGACGGCGACGCGCGGGGCGTCCGGGTCTTCGACAACCTCCTGAACACCGACGAGGGGATCCAACTGGGGACCAACCTCGCGAACGACTGGAACTTCCGCGTGGATGATGATCAGGGCGCCGTCCACATCTACAACGTCACGTTCCAGTACCAAGCGCCCCGGGACCAGTGGTACCACGTGGTCGGGGTGGTGGAGCGCGCGCCAGCGGGCGGCGGTACGACGACCCTCTTCGTGGATGGCGCCATGGTGATGGCTATCCCCTTCGTGGACACCCAGACGGGGAACAACATGGCGGGCAACGTCGCGCCGACCCAGGACCTCCTGATCGGCGCCATCAACGGCGGGTCCAGCGCGGGGGGCGCCCAGTCCCAGGGGCTCGACGACCTGGCGTTCTATCGCGGGGCCCTCTCCGCCGCCGACGCCAGTGGCCTCGCGAGCGGAGCTCTCCGGCCGGTGGACTTCAACGGGCCGGTTCAGCGCTACTGTTCGCCGGCGGTGCCCAACTCCACGGGAGCGCCGGGAACGGTGGACGCCCTGGGGAGCCTCCAGGCCTCGACCAACGCGCTCACCCTGGAGGCCTCGTCCCTGCCTGCCAACGCCTTCGGTTTCTTCCTGACCAGCCAGAGCCAGGGGCAGATCGCCCAGCCGGGCGGGAGCCAGGGAGTCCTGTGCCTCGGCGGCGGCATCGGCCGCTACGTGGGCCCGGGCCAGATCAAGAACTCAGGCGCAGGCGGGGTGTTCCAGCTGGCGCTCGACCTCACCCAGACGCCGACGCCGACCGGGCTCGTGACGGTGGTCGCCGGCGACACCTGGAACTTCACCGCTTGGCACCGCGATGCGGTGGGGGGCTCGGTGACCTCAAACTTCACCGACGCGGTGTCCATTACCTTCCTGTGAACCCTTGAAGGCGCTCTCCCTCGGCCTGCTCGCCGCCGTCCTGGTGGCGGGCCAGGCCCCCGCACAGTCGCCGCCGAACGTCTTGCTGGTGGTCGCGGACGACCTCGCCGCTGGAGCGCTCGGTGCCTATGGCAACGCTGAGGTGCTGACGCCCAACGTGGACCGTCTCGCGGCGCGCGGGACGGTCTTCGATGCGGCCTATTGCCAGTACCCGGTGTGCGCGCACTCGCGGGCCTCCATGCTCAGCGGCCTGTACGTGCAGCAACTCACGGGCTCCAACGGCGGCTTCACCAACCTCGACAGCGTCCTCGGGCCCCGGGTGACGCTCCCCGAGCACTTCCGGCAGGCGGGCTATACCTCCGCGCGGGTGAGCAAGCTCTATCACATGCGGGTCCCGGGAGACATCACCAACGGCGCCGCCGGTTCGGACCACACGCCCTCCTGGGACGTGGCGGTGAACGTCCAGGCGCCGGAGTGGCGGACGCCAGGGACGGCCGGGCACTTCACCAACGAGACCCTCAACTTCGACCCGAACCTGCACTACGGGCTCGGCTTCGGCACGGCGTTCTACACGGTGGAGGCCTCGACCAGCGGCGCGGAGCAAGCGGACTCCGTCGCCGTGGACGAGGCCATCTCGCTGCTCGACGGGTTTGGAGCCCAGCCCTTCTTCCTCGCGGTCGGCTTCGTCCGCCCCCACGTGCCTCTGGTGGCGCCCGCGTCGGAATTCAATCTCTACGACCCCGCGCAACTCACCCTCGCCCAGAGCGTTCCCGGCGACCTCGCCGACATTCCTGCTGCTGGCGTCTTCTGGAATGAGTCGGCCCGGGGGCCGAACAGCGACGCCGACCGCAGGGAGGTGCTGCGGGCCTACTACGCCTCCGTGTCGTTCATGGACCGTCAGCTCGGGCGGCTCCTGGATCGGCTGGAGCAGCTAGGTCTTGAGGACGACACGATCGTCGTGTTCACCTCCGACCACGGCTACCACCTGGGCGAGCACACCTTCTGGCAGAAGCTCAGCCTGCACGAGGAGTCGGCCCGGGTCCCGCTGGTCGCCGCGGGGCCGGGGATTCAGAGCGGGCGGCGCGGTCAGGTGGCCGAGCTGGTGGACCTGTTCCCGACCCTCGCGGACCTCGCTGGACTCCCCGTCCCGACCCACTGCGCGGGGCAGTCCTTGCGCGGGATCCTAGAGGGCTCCAACGTGGAGCTCCGCACCGGCGCCTACTCCCGTGTCGCCGGCGGAGAGCTCCTCCGGACGCCCTCCTTCGCCTACATGCGATATAGCAACGGGGCGGAGGAGCTGTACGACATGGGGCCTGCCCCCTCCGGCGATCGCCTCCAGTTCACCAACCTCGCGGGGGATCCTGCCTTCGCGTCGACCCTCGTGGGGCTCCGGGCTCAGCTGGACGCGCGGGTGGCTGAGATCGAGGAGGGGCCAGGTGAGCTCTACTGCGCGGGGGACGGCTCGAGCGGGCTCTGCCCGTGCCTCTACTTTGGCGGGGCGGGTGAGGGGTGCCTGCATTCCGCGGGCTCAGGCGCGAGGCTCGCCGGCTCGGGATATGCGAACGTGGCCGCGGACTCCTTCCGGCTCGAGGTCCAGGGCGGCCCGCCTGGCCGGCCTGGGCTGCTGGTCTCTGG
>CBFHHK010000099.1:5881-15241 GCA_965655435.1 Planctomycetota bacterium
CCTCGCCCCGACCTCAGCGCCGCTCGGTGACGGCCTGCTCTGCTTGCAGACCCAGGTCCGGTACGCGCCGGTCCAGCTCGATGCCCTGGGGGAGGCGAGCTACTCTCAGCTCGGCTTCACCTCCCTGGCGGGGAGCACGGTCCACTACCAGTTCGCCTTCCGCGACGCTGGACCTTGCGGCGGGAGCTTCAACCTCTCCAGCGCCTGGCGGGTGACCTGGCACTGAGCGAGAGCCAGCGCGGGCCCTCCCTCAGCTCTCAGCGGCCGCGACGCCAGGCGTCGGCGACCGCCTCGGCCACCGCCTCGGCGACCCCCTCGTCGTAGGGGCCGGGGAGGACCCGGTCGCGCGTCGGGGTGCCGACGCTGTGGGCGAGGGCGTAGGCGGCGGCGACCTTCATCTCCGGCGTGATCGCGGTGGCGCCGGCCTGGATCGCACCCCGGAAGATGCCGGGGAAGGCGAGGACGTTGTTCACCTGATTCGGGTAGTCGCTCCGGCCTGTGCCGACCACCGCGGCGCCGGCGGCTGTGGCCAGCGCGGGGTCGATCTCGGGGTCGGGGTTGGCCATGGGGAAGAGCATGGGGGCTGGCGCCATGCGCTCCACGTCCGCGGTGCTCAGGAGCCCGGCGCGGCTCACGCCGACGAAAACATCCGCTCCCTCGAGGGCGTCGTGGACCGAGCCCTCGCGGCCGCCGCGGTTGGTGTACTCGAGCAGCGCGCGCTTCTCGGGCGTCAGGTTCGTGCGCCCGCCGTGGATGATGCCGCGGGAGTCGCAGACGATGATGTCGCGCACGGGCTCGCAGGTGTTCGAGTCGAAGCCGACGCAGGTCAGGAGCTTGGCGATCGCGGTGCCCGCGGCGCCGGCGCCGGCGATGACCACGCTGAGATCCGAGAGCTTGCGCCCGGTGAGCTCGCAGGCGCCGATCATGGCGGCGAGGAGCACCACGGCGGTGCCGTGCTGGTCGTCGTGCATGACCGGGATGCCGAGGTCCTGGAGCCGCTCCTCGATCTCGAAGCACTCCGGCGCGGCGATGTCCTCGAGGTTGATCCCAGCGAAGCCAGGGGCGATGGCTCGGACGGCGTCGACCACCTCGTCGGGGCTGGAGGCGTCGAGGCAGATGGGCCAGGCATCCAGGCCACCGAAGCGGCGGAACAGCGCGGCCTTGCCCTCCATCACCGGCATGGCAGCCTTGGGCCCGATGTCTCCCAGCCCGAGCACGGCCGTGCCGTCAGTGACGACGGCGACCGCGCGGCCAGCCACGGTGAGGTCTCTCAGGCGGGAGGGGTCGTCGACGATCTCGCGGCACGGCGCGGCGACGCCAGGGCTGTAGGCGAGCGAGAGGTCGTCTCGGGTCTCGAGCGGCGCCTCCAGGCGAATGGAGATCTTGCCTCGGTGCTGCTCGTGGAGCGCGATCGCGCGATCGTCCAGTTGGCTGCGGTGCTGCTCTACGGTCATAGAGCGAGACTGTAGCCGGTCAGCGCGGTGGATTTCCAATGAGCAGCGCCTTCGCCGCCTCAAGTGCCTCGCGTGCCGCGCGACTCCGCGGCTGCTGAGCGAGCACCTCCTCGAAGTACTGGACGGCGGACTCGAGGTTGCCGGCCCGGGCCTCCACCTTGCCGAGCAACAGCGTCATGGGCACATCGCCGGGGTTCTGCTGGAGCCAGGCCAGCGCGCACTCCCGGGCGAGGTCATTCCTGCCCGCGCTCCCCGCGGCCTCGACCAGGGCTCCCAGGACTCTCGGGGAATCCCCCTCGATTCGCCGCGCCTCGAGGAGTGAGCCGGTGGCCTCCTCGAAGCGCCCGAGCTCCGCGAGGGCCGCGCCCAGGTTCAGGTGACCGATGGCGTAGTCCGGGTCCAGGTCCACCGCGGCGCGGTACGCCTTCTCCGCCAGGTCGACCCGGCCGAGCAGCACGTGGCTGCGCCCGATGCCCTCGAAGGCGGCGGCGTCCTCGACCGCGAGGTCGGCGCGTCCACGCACGGCCTCCTGGAAGAGGTTCAGGGCGTCGCGGAACCTGGACTCGTCGAGGGCGAGCCGGCCGTGCTCGATGAGCAGGTGGGGGAAGCGGGCCTCGGTGGTGCCCAGGTCACAGAAGGCCTCGACGTCGGCGGGACCCACCGGGCCGCGGAAGACGCGTAGGAGGCGTCCGTCGGCGTCGTACACGAGGGTGGCCTGGTCCGCCTCGCCGAGCGCCGCGGCGACCTCGGCGAACTCGAGGAGCACCTCCCGGGTCGGGTCCAGGTCGCGGTCCTCGGGGCCGCCCGTCCGGAGGAGCGCCTCGACGACGCGGACCTCGGGGTCGGTGAGGACGAGCGGAGTCACCGGGACGTCGCGGCCCTCGCGGATCCTCACCACCAGGGGCGCCGGGGCGAGCCCGAGCGCGGCGGGAGTGCGGGCCGTCCTTGCGATGTTGGCGGGCCACGGCGCGTCTCCGATGAGGTCTCCTCGACGGGGCCAGAGCTGCGCAGGTTCGTGGAGGTACTCCCTCGAGCCCTCCTGGATGGTCCACCGCCCGACCATCCTGATGCCACGGAGCTCCTGTCGTTGTCCGGAGGGCCACGTGATCTCGAGCGTCGGCTTGACCCAGTGGTGGGCGGTCGGAAGGAGCAGGTCGGGGGAGACCTGCGACTGGAAGCCCTCGATCAGCGAGACGTGGCGCGCGTACGCACGCTGCGCCTCCCCCATGGTGCGTCCCGAGATTTTGACGCGCGCGCCGAGGGGGACCCGGGGGCCGCGCTCGGGCACCAGCTTCAATCGCACCGCGAGCTGGACGCCGCGATTCTCGTAGTACACCAGCCCGCCCAGGGTCCACAGGGCGAGGTCGAGGTCGCCGTCCCCGTCCGGGTCGAAGGGCACGATGGCGCGGCCGTCGTGGGAGGCGTCGATCCCGAGGCACCAGCCGGCGTCGACCCAGGGCCGATCGGCGGGCCCCCTGTCGGCCCGCACGAAGAGTCGGTCCCGCTCGTGGCCGTTGAAGGATCCCTGGAAGCGCAGGGACTCGTTCACGTCCTCGCTCCGCTCGCCCCGCTCCAGCCGTCGGCCGTCGTCGATGACCTGGCGCCAGTAGTAGGTCTGCCAGTCGCCCAGCCCCTGGTCCCGGTGGGAGGCGAAGCCGTTGGTGACCACGAGCTCCTGGGCCCCGTCGCCGTTCACGTCGACGAACTGGCACCCCCAGGCCCACTCCGCCTCGTTGACCCCGAGGCCGCGGGCCCGGTCGGGCCAGGGGCCAGGCTCGGCCGGCTCGGAGTAGAGGGCGTTCCCGCGGGCGATGGTGTCGACGCGACTCCGCATGTTCTCGGAGAGGCCCTCGGCGAGGGGGACCATGCGCATGCCCTCCTCGCTGGACATGTTCGACACGTAGAGGTCCCAGCGTCCGTCACACTCGAGGTCCGCCAGGGCCGCGCCCATGGTGTACGCGCTGACGCCGCCCAGCCCCATGGCGTCGTCCGCCACGAAGCGGCCGCCCTCGTTGCGCCAGAGCACGTTGGGCCCGAAGTCGTTGCCCTCGAAGAGGTCGGTGTCCCCGTCGTGGTCCGCATCGAAGGCCAGGGCCACGTAGGTGTAGCCGGTCCCCTCGATGCCGCGGGCCTCGCTCTCCTCCGTGAAGCGCAGGCCGCCCTGGTTGATGAGCAGGTGGTTGTCCGCGCCGTCGTGGGCCTCGACGGTGTTGTAGTCCGGACCCCGGGACTCGCCGCTGCCGTAGACGGCGAAGAACAGGTCCAGGTCGCCGTCGCCCTCCACGTCCAGGGGCGCCACCGTCTGCACGGCGAGCCGGCGCAGGCCCACGGGGTTGGGGAGGGCGAACGCCTCGGGGAGGTGGCGCCAGGTCCCAGGCTCAGCGTCCGTCCGGGTCCACAGGCCAGCGAAGGCCTCCGCGCCGCGGTAGCGGCTCGTCTCCGACGCCACGATCTCCTCGAGCCCGTCGCCGTCCAGGTCCACGAACAGCACGAAGGCGGGGCGGTCCGCGAGGCGCTCCATGGGGAGCGGGATCGGCACGAAGCCGCCGACCCCGTCGTTACGGAACAGCAGCGTCGACTCGTTGCTGCGGGTGGCGATGAGGTCGTCGAAACCGTCGCGGTCGAAGTCCACCACGGAGAGGCCGCCCAGGGTCAGGGTCCGGTGGCGGTCCACGAAGTCCTGGAGCAGGCGCTCGTTCTCGGCGCTGGTCCCGAAGGTCAGCCCGACCTCCATGGTCCGGTCCACGTAGCGCGCCGGGTCATCGCACTGGAGCCGCACCCCCGCGCCCAGGGGGTGGAGGTCACTCGGCTCGCAGGGGTGGAAGCGCGACAGCCGCCAGTCCTCTCCCGGCGCGGTGCGCGCCTCGATCTCCGCATAGAGGGTGACGTCCACGCGCTGGGCGGACGGGGGCGCGGTCGGTCTTGGGTCCAGCGCGCGCGACGTGGCGGCGGTGGGGTCCGCCTCCTGTCTTTCGCGGGGATCGGGGGGCGGCTCGACGCCGGCCCAGCGGAGGCGAACACGACCGGTGGCTCGCTCGCCGGAGGGGGCCAGTTCGAAGCGGTCGAGCTCCAGCTCGACTCGCTCCGGGCGGTCGGTCGCCGCGCCGAGGTCCCTCAGCTGCGCGGCGAAGGACATGGGGTCCTGGGTGAAGAACGGCTCCCCCGTGAGCCAGCGGAGCCTCAGCCCGGCGGCTGCGGTGGCGGGCCCGGGCCCAGGGAGGGTCCCCGCGAAGCCCTGGTTGGCCAGGGCCCTCGCGGCCCGCTCGACGTTGCCCCTGGCGAGGGGCTCGAGGAGCAGCGCGCGCAGGTCCTGCTCGAGGCGGAGCGCTTCGGGCTCGGACCGCTCCAGGTCGAGCACGGGGCTCACGGGGGGGGCGGGGGTCGACGAGGTGACCTCCCGCGCTCCATCGCCGCAGCTCGCCAGTGCCGCGAGGGCGAGGAGGACGACGCTCAGGGCGGTGCCCAGGGAGGGTGCGGGGAACTTGCGGGCGATCACGGGATGGAAGGTACGGGGCTCCCTTCGGAGCCGATGGCGCGAAGTCTACAATTGCGCACCATGGAGCAACGCGTCACCGCCACCGCCTCGGGCCTCTTCAGGACGGCCCTCGCCCTCTCTCTCTTCGGTTGCGTGGCCCCAAGCGTCCAGCCCAAGGCGAGCCCAACTGCGGAGCCGGCGGTGCGCGAGGCGCCCGCTCCAGCGACGACTTCAAACCCGGTCGCAGGTCCGGGCCAGGCCGCTGCCACGGAACCCGTCGAGGTCGCGGTGGTTCCCGTGGAGTCCGGACCCCAGGCCGCGGCGCGGCAGATGGCGGAGATGATCGGGCTCTTGGAGGAGACCGAGGGGGCGCCGCTGATCGCCGCCTATGCGGAGGCGAACGGGGTCGACGGCGCGGCCGAGATCCTGGTGCGGCTCAAGCCCGAGCTCCGCAGCAAGCTCATCCGTGAGTTGCAGCGAGCCAATCCTGACGACGTCGCCGAGTACATGCAGGCCCTCGCCGTCGCTGCCGCCGACGCCGCCTTCTCCACGGAGCAGCTCCGCGAGGAGGCCAACCAGGTCATCGACGACTGGCACACCGCAGCGGCGCGTGGCGATCGAGACGGCTACCTCGGGAGCATGGCGCCGGACGCTCGCTTCCTGGGGACCGACTCCACGGAGCGCTGGGACCTCGCGCAGTTCACCGGCTACGTGAACGAGCACTTCGAGCCGGGGAACGGGTGGACGTTCCAGCCGGACGAGCGGGTCCTGCGGCTGTCCACCTCAGGGGTGTCCGCCTGGTTCGATGAGCGGCTCGCCAGCGAGAGCTATGGAGAGCTCCGTGGGACCGGCGTCCTCGAGCGGGTCGGCGGAGCCTGGAAGGTGGCGCACTACAGCATGACCTTCACCGTGCCCAACGACGTGGCGGGGGACGTGGTGGACGCGGTCGGCCGCTCCGCGCAGTGATCGCGGCCCCGCCCCGGGGCATTGCCCGGCGCGGTGCCGAGCGTGGTGCCACGCGCGGTGGCCGCTGACGGTGGCCGCTGACGGTGGCCGTTGACGGTGCCCGCTGACGGTGCCCGCTGACGGTGGGTCAGCCGAGGGCGCGCGAGGCGCTCCGGCTCCGTCGCCAGAGCCAGGCCGTCTGCACGAGGCCCGCGATGACGAACGTGACCAGGGCCCAGTTCAGGCCGGAGACGCCGAGCTCCTCCGCTCTCAGGACCCCGAGCTCGAGCAGGCCCCAGGCGAGGGCGAAGTAGATCAGGACCGCCTCGGTGATGGGGCGTGTCTGGTGGGCGTGGACGAGCAGGCCCTGGAACCAGCTCTGGGCGACCTGATAGGCGGGCATGAGCAGGCAGAGCGCCGCCCCGAAGCGCGCCATGGGGACGAGCTCTGCCGGGATGCGCTGGACCTCACCGAACCAGATCCCTGAGAGCGGGGTGAAGGCCATGAGCGCCAGCACCGCGGAGGTCACGCCCGCGAGCCCCCACCCGAAGCGGCGCAGCGCCCTCGGCCCGCCGCCGAGGGCGACCAGCGTCACGACGACCTCGTTGAACGCCATGCCCACGCTGCGGGTGGTGAAGACGAGGGAGTGGACGGGGCCCCAGGCGGCCACGGAATCCAGGGCGCGCGGCATACGGTTCATCCCGGCCGCGCCGATGGGCTGGATGAAGAGCGTGACGAGCGGGGTGAGGGCGAGGGGCGTGTAGAAGCGCATGAAGCGCGCCAGGTTCATGACCTCGCCCTCGGGTTCCTGGCGCAGGGCGCCGTGGATCTCCCTCACGCGCCAGTGGGCATAGAGGGCCTCGGCGGTCACTCCGGTCGCTACGCCGAAGCCCGCGACCGCGATCCCCGAGAGGCCGGTCCAGATGCCGAGGCTGGCGAGGACTCCCGCGGTGGCCACGAGGCGCACGGCGGTCCCCACGCCCACGGCGCCGCTGCGCTCGAACCGGATGAGGGCCCCCTGCTGGGTGCGCCGGTACCCGATGGCGAACGTCCAGGGCGTCATGATCTGGAGCCCGACGCGGCCAGGCTCGAGGACGCTGGGGTCACAGCCGAGGAGCGTCGTCGCGACGAAGTCGTAGAGGGGTGTGAACGCGATCAGGGCGTGGAGCAGGGAGAGCAGCGCGCTGAGCACCACCCCGTAGCGCAGGACCGCCGTGTAGCGCCGCCACGAGGTGGAGAGCCGCGTGGAGGCCGCCAGCATCATGATGATGGGGCCCTCGATCACGAGGCTGATGGGGAAGACTACCGAGCTCCATGCGGCGAGGTTGATCTTGGCCTCGGGGAGGCGCGAGACCGAGGCGATGACGAGGGTCGGCTCCATCGCCATCAGGACCCAGCTCGCCGCCAGGGGGGCCCAGAGGCGGAGTACGCGACGCACATCCACCGGCTCATCGCCCGGGACAGGGTGGTCGGGCGGGGCGGCGGAGCTCAAGGGGCGACGAGGGTGCATCGACGCCGGCCCCGAAGCAAGGCGAACCCGACGCGCGCGCTGCGCGGGCCGGGTTCGCCTGGGGGAGGCCGTCAGATGCCGCCGCCTTCGGGGGGCGGCGTCATCTTCAGTCGCGCGGGGTCGATGACCCCGCCCGTTGCCTCGCCAGACGGGACGCCGCCTTCCTCAGCTGCAGGCTCAGCTGCCGGTTCAGCTGCCGGCTCAGCTGCCGGCTCAGTTGCCGGCTGGGGGGCCGGCTCCATCACGCCCTCCGGGCGCAGGCGGAAGCTGGTCTCCTTCCAGGTGGGGAGGGCGTATGCCCATCCCTCGGTCGCGGCTCGCAGCTCGGCGAGCTCGGCCTCAAGCTCTTCGCGTGAGCGACCCTCGGCCTCGGGTGCGCCTGTCGCATCCTCGCCGGTGACGGGGGAGGCGTCCAGGTCCTCCGGCTCGAGGGCGAAGGACACGCGCGACCAGGTGACCATGGTCTCGGGGTCCTCTGGGTCCGGGACCTTCATGGTCTCCACGCTCACCTTCAGGCCGCCTTCGGTGGTGAAGGCCGCCCTGGAGATGGTCTCCTCCGGCCAGTCCAGCGAGTTCGCCTCGCGGACGTCGTCGAAGCGGAGCCGCTGCAGCGCTCCGACCAGCTGGGCGGTGCCCGAGGGGGACTTGGCGACCATCCCGTCCGGGATGCCTTGCACGACCATCTCGTTCTGCGCCATGTCCTCTCGGACCGCGAGGACCTCTTCGCCGTCGGGGTGAGTGATGGTCGCCGAGGCGATCCGGCTCCGGTCAATGTTGAGGAACTCCTGGTTCAACCACCCCAGGGGCCTCGAGTCCACCTGGAGACGCCCCGCGGCGAGGAACGTCTGGGGCCCTTCGCCGGGCAGGGTGTAGAACTGGGTCTCAGGCGTCACTCCGAGCTGCGCGGCGGCAGGCTCGGCGCGGCTGGTGCGCTGCTTGCCGATCAGCACCGTGTCGACCGCCGCTCCTTGCTCGTCGCGGAAGGTCACACGGACGGAGGTCGCCCCCTCGGCGTCGGGCTCCACCAGGCCGAGGCGGGCGTGCCGGGCTGGGCTCGCGGTCTTAGGCTCGAGCCGTCGGGCGTCCCGGAGGTCGAGGAGGAACGTCCGGACCTTCTCCCCGTCGGCGGGGTAGTCGGCCGCCTCGGCGAGCAGCCAGCCTGCGCCGTCGGCGCGCAGGGTGGCGGACCCCCCCGCGGCATCGATGCGGATCTCGCGCACCTCGTTGACCCGGTCGCCGAGGGCTGGGAGCAGCCGCCCGTCGGTGGAGGCGGGGCGGGTGTCCCGGTCCCGCCCGGATTGAAGCGCCACGGTGGCGACGACGGCCGCGACTGTCGCCAGGCCGAGGGCGAGGATGGTCTTCTGGTTCATGAGCTGGCTCCTCCGCTGCGCGCGGTTCGGGCGCCCGCGCGGCCCATGCGGACGCTGAGCGTCAGGGCCGCGAGGATCGCGGGGATGAGGAAGATGTTCAGGAGCTTGAGGCGTGTCCCGAGGGCGTCGATCTCGGCGCGCAGGTCGCGCTTGACCTCCCGCAGCTTGCGGCGAGTCTCGACCTGCTCAGCGCGGAAGGCGCTGATCTGCTCTTCCTGCTCCTCCGAGATGATGAGGGCGCTCGAGGGGTCCTTGTCCCGCTGGAGCTGATCGAGGCGCGACTGGGTATCCGCGAGCTTGGCCTCGAGCTCGACCTCCTCCGCCCTGAAGCGCTCCTGTGCGTCGAGCATCAGCGCCTGCTTGCGGGTGAACGGCCGGCTGAACTCGGCGCGGCTCCGAAGGCTGATCAGGTCGCTGCTGCCGGACATGTTCTCGAGAGCGCTGACCAGCAGGGAGGCGTTGTCCACCTGCGGCTGGAGCCGCACGTTCCCGAAGATGTCCTGCATGGGCTGGGCCCAGACCGAGTCGTGCAGCATGTCCGCGTCGGCGAAGATGAGGGCGTTGAAGGGCGCGGACGACGCGTCGAGGTGTGCGGCCTCCGTGGCC
>CBFHHK010000100.1:0-15234 GCA_965655435.1 Planctomycetota bacterium
TCGGGGGCGTGCCCGAGGAACTTGTGCGAGGCGCCTCGGAAGCGATTCCAGGCGTCCATGGCGAGACGCTCGTCGGGAGCCCGGTTCACCACCAGCCCCACCCGGATCTCGGGGTTCACCAGCTTGGCCCGCTTGTACAGGGCGTAGCCATCCGAGAGCGCCGTCACCTCATGGTTGGTGACCAGTACCAAGGTGCTCGCCGCGGCGAGGTGCGCCACGGTGCTGTAGCTGAGCCCGGCCCCGTGGTCGATCACGATCAGGTCGAAGTCATCCTCCAAAGGCCGGAGGGCCTTGAAGAGTCGGTCGAGCTCACGGCGTGTGGGGTCAATCAGGGACTGGCGCCCGACGCCGCCGGCGAGGAGCTTCAGACCATGGGGCCCCTCCACGAGCGCCTCACGCGCCGAGACCGTCCCCTCCATGACGTGGCCAACGTCGTGGGGTGGTGCCAACCCGAGGAGCAGGTGCGCGTTGGCGAGGCCCGCGTCGAAGTCGATCAGGAGCACCCGCTCGCCTTGCCGGGCGCGCAGCAGGGCGAGGTTCGAGGCGATGACGCTCTTGCCGGTGCCCCCCTTGCCGCTGGCGATGCACACGACCCGGGCCGTGGTGGTCGCCTCGAGCCCCTCCACCAGGCGGACCCGCTGCTCCGCGATGGCGGTCCCCTGTGCCGGGTCACGCTCCCGTGCCGGGTCACGCTCCTGCTCGCGGGCGGCGACGCCCTTGGGACCGGACCCCGCGGGCCGGATGGCCTCGACCGTTCGCGTCCGGGCCTCCGCCCGCCGCTCGGTCGCGGTCGACGTCTCCACCGCTTCCACCACCGCTTCCTCCGCCGGCCCCTTCGGCGACTCGACCACGGGCGGGTCCGCGGCGGGTCGGGACTGGGAGGGCCCGGTCGCCGGACTTCCCGAACGGAGAAGAGACTCTGGCGCCGCGAGGCCCCGCTGCTCCTGGTGCCGGCGGAGGAGCCCCTCGATGCGATCTTCTCCGGGCAGCCCGCCGGGGACCCCGCCCCTGGAGCGGGCTGAAGTCTCAGAGGGCGCCGTCAGCGAGCCGCCGCCGCCGGCGTCGCTTGAACTCGCCCCACGCTCCTGAACGGCAGGCCGGTCCAGCGCCGCCTCCTCGCTCCGCTCCTTGGCCTTCCGAGCCGCCTCAGCCTCTGCCGCACGCTTCTTCCCGCGACGAAATCCACGCAGCCGGGCGAACTGGAAGCGATTGAGCATGAAGGCGACGGACGGGATAACCGGGATGCAGGGACCCCGAGGCCGACCTCACCGGAGAGAAGCGTGTCGACCCGATCCGGGGTCCGCAGAAAGCCCTGCGGGCGGAGGGAGCGTCAGGCGAAGCGAGAGTCTTCGCCGATGCGATGGAGCTTGAGCACGTTGGTGCTGCGAGCGAAGCCTACAGGCACGCCCCCCACGAAAACCACCCGGTCTCCCATCTTGACGATCTGCCGTGCGAGGAGCAGGTCCGCCGCCGTGTCGATCATCGCCTCCAGGGTCGGCTCCTGGCGGAACAGCAGCGGCCTGACGTGGGCCAGAACGGCCATTTGCCGGACGGTGTCCGGGCGCGGGCTCAGCGCAACGATCTCCGCATCGGGCCGGAATCTCGAGAGCAGTCGAACCGTGTTCCCCGTCTCCGAGAAGCAGACAATTCGGTCCACATCGACCTGGTTCGCGACGTGGACGGCGGCCATGGCCGTGGCACGCGAGAAGTAGCTCTTCTCGGGGGCTGCGGACAGCCTCGGACGGCGCGCATAGATCCCGGACTGCTCGGCAACCCTCGCAATCCGGGCCATGGTCGCCACGGCCTCGCGCGGGTGCTTCCCCACCGCCGTCTCCGCCGAGAGCATCACCGCGTCGGTCCCGTCCAACACCGCGTTGGCCACGTCAGTGACCTCCGCCCGGGTGGGTCGGCCAGCCTCGATCATGGACTCCAGCATCTCGGTGGCGGTGATGGAGTACACACCCGCGAGAACGGAGCGGCGAAGGATCTCCTTTTGCACGAGCGGCAGCTGCTCGAGGTCGAGCTCCACCCCGAGGTCTCCCCGAGCCACCATCAGGCCGTCCGTGGCCTCGAGGATCGAGTCGAGGTTCTTGAGCGCGGCCTTCCGCTCGATCTTCGAGACAAGCTGGATCCCCGGGGCCAGGCCCCGGATCTCCTCCAGCTCACTGGCGTTGCCGACGAAGCTGATCCCCAGCATGTCGACACCCAGCTCGCAGGCGAGCTTGATCAGTTCCCTGTCCTCGTCCGTCGGCAGGTCGTAGCGGACGTTGGAGTCCGGCAGGTGGACGCCCTTTCGATTCCCCACTGGACCCGCGCGGAGCACCCGCGCCTCCACCGACTCGGCCCCCACGCTGAGGGCTTCGAGGAGTACCTGCCCGTCGGCGAGGACGATCCGGTGCCCGGGCTGGACGGCCTCGAGGAGGTCATCCACGCCGACCAGGACCTCGCCGGCGTCGGCCAACCCCTGGCCCGGCTTGACCCGGACGACATCGCCGTCGTTCAACTGGATCGCGCCGTCCGGGAACATGCCCGTGCGCATCTTCGGTCCCGGCAGGTCAGCGAGCACGGCCACCGGCGTCATCAGCGCCGTGGAGGCCTCTCGGATCTTCTCCATCCGGCTCCGGTGCTCATCCGCCGTGCCGTGACTGAAGTTGAGCCGAGCCACGGACATACCGGCCTCGATCAGCTCCACCAACAGGTCCTCTGAAGCGGGCCCGATGGTCGCCACGACCTTGGTGAACCGGGGCGGGGCCGCGTGCTTTGAGGAGCTCAGGAAGCGAGCGGGGAGTCGCCGCCGGCGCGGCGATTGGGCTGTCTGCATGGGTCGAAGGTTCGGGGTTGTCCCTCGAGACACGCCGCGGCGGCCTCGAGTGAAGCGGGGCGAGACCCTAGCGGGTCGCGCCGCGGATTGCGTCCGTCAGGGGGCGGCTTCGAAGATGAGCTTCGGGATTTCCTGGTAGGCGGGGAAGCGCTCGAGTGAAGCCTTTGAGAAGAGGAGCTTCCCGTCGACCGTCACCTCGAACCTGCCACCGCTTCCCTCGATGAGAGTCACGCTTGCGCCGTCGAACGAGCGCTCCAATTCAGCGGCCAGACCGGCCGCCTGAGGGGAGTAGTTTCACTGGGTGCAGTATTCGATCTGGACGTCCATGCTGGGTGCTCCGCTGGGTTCTCGGGTGGGATGGCTTCGAGGGTCCGTATGCCGCGCGGCCAATGGTCCGGGCTGTCTCCGCAGTGGGGCAGCAGAGGTGTCTCCCGCAGGCCGAGAGGCTCAGATCTGGCCAGAAGTCAGCCGCGGAGGCCTTGGTGCTGCCTCGGCGTGGGATTGAAGCAGAGATGCTCGGCGAGAGCCACGACACAGCCCCGGTAGTGCGGGAAGACTTGGGCGGGAGGCGCCGCCACATGCGCCATTCCGTCGCAGCCCTCACCTGAGGTCTTGGCTTAACGATCTCCGAACGAAGCCATTCCCCGTTTCTGGAACCCCAAACGCCACCCCCCCGTCACCCTCACGGAATCCATCCACTTCCTGTCGTAGCGGTCCTCCGAGGCCCCGCGAGGTAGGCAGATTCGTCCCCTTCCGAACTCTTTGCAACCAGGCATGATCGCTCCCTTCTCCACGGCTGCCCTCGCGGCGGCACTCCTCGCCGCCCCTGCGCCGGCCCAGACCCCCAACCAGCCGACCGAATTCACCTCGAGTCCGGCGACGCTCCTCGCCAACTGGCGCGCGCAGCACGGTGACTCCTGGCGCCTCCTGCCCAACCCCAAGACCGGCACCGTAGAGATGCTGTTCGGCGGTAACGCGGTGTCCCCCGTGGAGCCGAACACCTCCGAGCCCGGCGCTTGGTTCTCCCTCGGTCGCTACTGGATCGAGCAGACCTACCAGATGCACGGCGTGGAGTCGGACCAGCTCGTGGAAGAGCGCTTCCGGTTCATGCCCCTCGGGCAGGTGAATTCCACGGACAAGATCACCGTGCGGTTCGAGCAGGTCGTCAACGGGGTCCCCGTGGAAGACGGCGCCGTCAACGTCCTCTTTGACACGAGCGGGCGGCTCCTCTCCGTGCACTCGACCGCGGCGCCTGGTGTGACGTACCCGAGCGGGAAGCCGACCACCGGCGCGGGCTTCGCGGCCCTCGTGGCGGCGCGCGCGTTCAAGGACGAGTTCGGCGTTCAGCCGAATCAGATGGGCGACGCCCGCCTGGTCCACGCTCACTCCGAGCGCGGCGAGGTGAAGACCTGGGACCTCGCCTGGGAGCTCGAGGCCACCTTCGACAGCGGTGAGGGCCAGCCCATCGGCCGTCGCTACTCGATCGATGCGACCGGCAAGGACGTCATCAAGAGCGAGAACACCATCCACAACTTCGACGTCTTCGGGACGGTCCGCGCCAACGCGACGCCGGGGCTCTCCGCAGACCGTGGCGCGAACCCGCCGGCGCCCATCGCGATGCCGCGGACGCGCATCACGAGCAGCGCGGGCACCGTGGAGACCGACCGCAACGGCGACTTCGTGATCACCGGAGTCAACACCCCCATCGACCTGACGGTGGACTACTTCGGGGCGTTCACCAACATCAACAACGACGCGGGTGCTGACTACTCCATCACGTTCCAGGGTGTGCAGCCGAACCAGCAGAACGACCTGCTGATGAACCCGAACCCGTCCCAGAACCTGACCTCCCAGGCCAACGCGCAGCTGCACCTCAACGTGCTGCGCGACTTCGTCCGTGACACGTTCCCGACGGACCCCACGGCGGACTTCCGCGCGACGGCCAACGTCAACCTCGACAGCAACTGCAACGCGTTCTTCAACGGCTCGTCCACGAACTACTACGTCGCTGGCGGTGGCTGTAACAACACGGCCTTCAGCACCGTGGTCGCCCACGAGCAAGGGCACTGGCTCAACGTGCGCTACGGCACCGGTAACGGCAACGACGGCATGGGCGAGGGCAACGCGGACGTGTTCGCCATGTACTGCTACGACGACAACGTCGTGGGGCGCTTCTTCACGACCGGCGGGGGCTCCGTGCGAAACGGCAACAACACCCGCCAGTTCTGCGGCGACAGCAACCCGGGCTGCTACAGCGGCGTGCACGCCAACGGCGAGGTCTGGATGGGCGCTGCCTGGAAGATCCGTCAGAACCTGAAGGCTTCCCTCGGGACGGCCGCCGGTGGCATGCAGGCCAACTCCCTCTTCCTCGGGTGGCTGAACGGCTACAACCAGACGCAAATCAACTCGATCATCGAGACCCAGTGGCTCACGCTGGACGACGATGACGGCAACATCAACAACGGCACGCCGAACTACGCTGACATTGACGGTGGGTTCACCCAGCAGGGCTTCCCCGGCGTCGCCCTGCAGCTCATCTCGATCAGCGACGTGACCGCCCTGGGCGACACCCCTGACGAGGCCGGGCCCTACGTGGTCGAGGCTGACATCGTCTCGAACTTCGGCGGAGCGCTCACCGGCGCCGAGCTGCGTTACCGCGTCAACGGAGTGGGGAACTTCACCGCCATTCCGATGTCGAGCACGGTCGGCGACACCTTCTCCGCCGGTATCCCCGGCCAGATCTCCCCGTCGCGCGTCGAGTACTACGTGAACGCGACGGAGAGCACCGGAACGAGCAAGTCCTTCCCGGAGGGCGGCGAGAGTGCGCCGCTCGTGTTCCGCGTCGGGGACATCACGCCCATCATCGTGACCGAGTTCGAAGCCGGCTCCGACGGCTTTGCGGGGGGGGCCCCGGGCGACACGGCCACGACGGGCCAATGGACGCTCGGTAACCCGATCGGCACCGCAGCCCAGACCGAGGACGACCACACGGCCGTCGGCACCAACTGCTGGTTCACCGGCCAGGGCTCGCCTGGCGGCAGCCTCGGCGAGAACGACGTGGACGGCGGATTCACCACCCTGCTCAGCCCCGTCTTCGACGCGGCGGGGCTCAACTCCGTTGAGGTCAGCTACTGGCGGTGGTACTCCAACACCACCGGCGGCTCCCCGAACGCCGACATCTTCGAGGTCGAGGTCAGCGCCGACGGTGGCGCCTCCTGGGTCGACGTGGAGACGGTCGGCCCCACCGGCGCCGGGACCGACGGCGGATGGGTTGAAGCCAGCTTCGACCTCTCTGCCATCGTGACCCCGACGGCCACCATGCAGCTTCGCTTCATCGCCTCGGACCTCGGCACCGGCTCGATCGTCGAGGCCGCCATCGACGACATCGAGATCGTCGGGCTCGGCAGCTCGATCCCGGACCCCGTGCGCTACTGCGCGGCCAACCCCAACTCGACGGGCTTGCCCACTCGCATTGACTTCAACGGGAGCGTGCGGGTGTCGGAGAACGACTTCTTCCTCTCCGCGTCGAGCATGCCTGCGGGTTCGTTCGGGCTCTTCTTCTTCGGGGACCAGCAGACCCAGGTGCCGATCAACGGCAGCCAGGGCGTCCTCTGCGTGGGCGGAACCCAGTTCCGCCTCCCGCCGGTCCAGGCCGACCCCCTGCTCGGGCTCGCCTTCTACCAGGTCGACTTCAGCGATCCGTCCACCAACGGTCAGCAGATCCTCGCTGGGAGCACCTGGAACTTCCAGATGTGGCACCGGGACTCCGCCGCGGGGCAGGTGACGTCCAACACGTCGGACGCCCTGCAGATCTCCTTCGGCGACTGAAGGCCCAACGAGTGAGGCCCCTGCAGTGGGGCCCCACCTGAAGCCCGGCTGGCGCCGGCGCCTCACGGCCCACAGGACGGCCCCCAGAGAGCTTCGGCTCCCTGGGGGCCTCTCTCTTGCCCCCACGAAGTGCCCGATGGACTCACGCCGGTAGACCCACGCCGATGGAGCCACGCAGCCCCCGACCGCCACTCACGGAGCGTCTGGGCGGCGCCAGGCGCGGCAGCCCTGAACTTGCGGCAAAAACTTGAGGCGCAAGAGGAGACGCCGACGCATGAATAAGCGGCCAAAAAGGGCGTAGGACGGTCGGCTTGGCCGCTTCACTGCCCCTGCCCCCCCAAGTCGGACGCGCTCCTGCCGCGCCCCCCCTCTTCCCTCCAGCAACGACCTCAAGCATGCGCACCCAGTTCGCCCTCGCCACCGCCGTGGCCATCCCCGCCCTCTTCGCCTTCTCCGGCACCGAGGCCGCGAAGATCGAGTTCGCCCCCAAGGCCGGCTCATCCCTCACCAAGACCTTCGTCTCCACCACCACGATGGAGATGGACGACATGGCCATGACCATGAACGGTGAGCCGAGCCCGATGATGCCGGACATCGAGATGAGCATCGAGATGGTCGCCACGACGACCGTCACCGACGAGTACATCGCCCTTGCCGCCGGTCAGCCGAAGAAGCTCTCCCGCACCTATGACGCCATCGGCTCCGAGCTCGAGATGGACGTCGTCATGAACATGATGGGCGAGGAAGAGAGCCAGTCGCCCAGCGGCTCCGGCAGCTCCGAGCTCGAGGGGTCCACCGTGATCTTCAGCTGGAACGACGAGGACAGCGAGTACGAGCTCTCGTTCCCCGAAGGTGAGGAGGGCGACGCCGATCTCCTCGAGGGTCTCTCCGAGGACATGGACTTCCGCGCACTGCTCCCCGACGGCGAGCTCGCTGAGGGTGAGTCCTACGAGATCGACCTCATGGGCCTCGTGGACGTCATGGCGCCCGGCGGCGACCTGAAGGTTGAGATGGAGGTCGATGGCGCCCAGGCCGGCATGGGCCCTGACCCGGCGATGATGTCCGACCTGAGCCAGTTCTTCGGGGACGCCGTCGAGGGTTCCGCCACCGGTAAGTTCCTCGAGATGCGCGACGTCGACGGGACCAACGTCGCCGTGATCGAGATCGAGGTGGAGATTGCGGCCTCCGCCGACATGTCCGAGATGGCCGCTGAGACCATGGGGGCCGAGGAGCTCCCCGCCGAGATGACCGTCGACCGGATGGACCTCACGATGAACCTTGAGGGGACCGGCGAGCTCTTCTGGAACGTCGAGGCGGGCCACATCCACAGCATGACCTTCCAGGCAGACCTCGACATCGGGATGGACATGGCGATGGGCATGGACATGGGCGGCCAGTCCATGGACCTCGGCATGGAAATGGCCATGTCCGGCAGCGTCAAGTCCAGCCTCGTGACCGAGTGAGGACCCGCGGCCGATGACCGCGGCGTGCTGCCCCCCGGAGGACCTCCGGAGAACCAGCAGGTCGCGCTCCGGTGACGCCCATGCGCCCCCCGCCTCGGCAAGAGGCGGGGGGCGCCTTGCTTGCACGCGAGCTGTCGGTTCAGGCGCCTGGCTACCTGGCCCGGTCGGGCCTCACAGCTCCCGTGCGAGCGCGGCGAGGAAGCCCCGGACCACGTCCACCTGGAGGCCGACCTCCATGTGCTCCACCGGGGGCACGTGGAGGAACAGGGCCTGGAGACCCAGACGTGAGGCCTCGTCCAGTCCGGCCCGGTAGATCCGCTCGCAGAGATAACCGCCGGCGTCGTCCGAGCGCGAGACCTCACCGGCGCCGGCAGCTCGCAGCCAGGATTCGCACCGGCCCAGGTCCAGCGAGGTACGGCGCTCCGCCGGGCCCTCGAGGGTCTCCCCCCCGCCCACTCGCCCGTCGTTGTCGGGCTGCTCGCTCTGGAACACCGCCCGAGCCCTCTCCTCCAGCCGAAAGGCCGGTCCCCGGTGCACGCCCAGCGAGACCACCGCCGCGACCCCCTCTCCAAGCCCGCTCAGGGCCGCCTCCAGCTCCCCAGGGGCCCGCTCGAAGGCCACCGGAAGCACCCTGCCGTGCACCTCGAGGAGCTCGCCGCGGCGGTCCTCCAGTTGCGTCCCGTGGAGCCGCAGCGCCACCTCTCCGCTGGGGTTGAGCTGGACGTCGAGGAACGGCTCGAAGCCGGTGAGCAGGAGAGTGCGCATGAGAGGGGGTCGCGGCGGCGGGGGAGCGGGGTCCCAGAGGGTAGACTCGTCGGCCCGGATCGCGGTAACGCCACCCGATCCCCACCCACTGCGCGCCATGAAATCCAAGGACAAGGTCCTCATCGCCAACGGCCAGGGCTTCTGGGGAGACTCGATCCTCGGCCCGGTACGACTCATCGACGAGGGGCCCCTCGACTACCTGACGCTCGATTACCTCGCCGAGGTGACCATGAGCATCATGCAGAAGCTGAAGACCCGCGACCCCTCCAAGGGGTACGCGACGGACTTCGTCACCCTGCTCGACCGGGTCCTGCCCAAGGCCATGGAGAAGGGCGTGAAGATCGTCGCCAACGCCGGGGGGGTGAACCCGATGGCGTGCAAGGACGCCGTTCTCGAGGTCGTGCGCAAGCACGGGCTGGAGGGCGTCAAGGTCGCCGTGGTGGAGGGGGACGACATCCTCCATGAGCTCGATGACCTCATGACCGGCGGCGAGGCCTTCACCAACATGGACACCGGCGAGCCCCTCGCCCCCGTCCGCGACAAGGTCACCAGCGCCAACGTCTACCTCGGCGCCTTCCCCATCGCCGAGGCGCTGAACCAGGGCGCCGATATCGTCATCACCGGCCGTGGGACCGACCCTGGCCTCGTCATCGGCCCGCTGATCCACGAGTTCGGCTGGACGGAGGCTGACCTCGACCAGCTCGCCGCGGGCACGGTCGCCGGACACATCCTCGAGTGCGGCGCCCAGTGCACCGGGGGCAACTACACCGACTGGCAGTCCATCGAGGACATGGCGATGATCGGCTACCCGATCGTCGAGGCCTGCGCGGACGGGACCTTCACGGTCACGAAGCATGACGGCACGGGCGGCCGGGTCTCCAGGGACACCGTCGTCCACCAGCTCAGCTACGAGATGGGTGACCCGGCCAACTACATCACCCCCGACGTTGTGGCGGACTTCACGTCCTTCCAGATCGATGACGAGGGCAATGACCGCGTCCGCATCAGCGGCGTGAAGGGCGCGCCGGCCACCCCCACCTACAAGGTGTCGATGAGCTTCCAGGACGGCTGGAAGTCGGTCGGGCAGCTCACCATCTCCGGCCCCGACGCCCTGGCCAAGGCCCGCCTGGCGAGTGAGATCGTCTGGGACCGCCTCAAGTACGACGGGTTCGAGTACGCCGCCGACGAGCGCCTCGTGGAGTTCGTGGGCGCCAACGTCTGCCACGAGGGTGTCTCGGTCTCCGGGAGCGACGAACCCTCCGAGGTCGTCCTGCGGCTCGGCGTGAAGGGACCCGACCGTGCGAAGGTCAACCGCTTCGGCTCCGAGCTCGTGCCGCTCGTCACCAGCGGGCCGCCGGGCGTCACGGGCTTCGCTGGCGGCCGCCCGAAGGCGGCCGAGATCATCGGCTACTGGCCGGCCCTGCTCGACAAGACCAAGGTCCGCTCGACCGTCTCCGTCCACGAGCTGCAGCCTGGAGGACCCTCATGACCCACGCCACCATCGGACAGATCGCCTACGCCCGCTCCGGAGACAAGGGAGAGGGCTCCAACGTCGGCGTCATCGCCCGCTCGACCGCCGCCTACGAGTTCCTGAGGGAGGTCCTCACCGAGGACGTCGTCAGGGACCACTTCAAGGGGATCAACCACGGCGGCGTCCGTCGCTTCGAGGCCCCCAACATGGGCGTGCTCAACTTCCTCCTCGAGGACAGCCTCGGCGGCGGGGGCTCCGCGTCGCTCAAGACAGATGCCCAGGGCAAGACCCACGGGCTCGCGCTCCTCCGGATGGAGATGGATATTCCCGACGAGGTCCTCCAGAGCGTGGAGAGCTGACCGTGGATCTGCTCCTTGAGCTCCGCGAGCGCGCCCGCCGCTCCAACGCGAGGGTCGTCTTGCCCGAAGCCACGGACGAACGCGTGGTCCAGGCCGCGACGCGGCTCGCCGGAGAGGGCCTCGTGCGGCCCGTCCTCGTGGCGTCCCGTGGTATGGGCAATGTGCCCTCGGGGGTCGAGGTCATCGACCCGCTCCGCGACAGCCGCGCGGAGGGCTTCGCCGCCGCGCTCCACGAGCGGCGGAAGGCCAAGGGCATGACGCCGGAAGAGGCCGCGGAGCGCATGCGCGACCCGCTGACCTTCGGGGCCGCGCTCGTGGCGTCCGGCGACTGTGTGGGAGGGGTCGCCGGCTCGGAGGCCGCGACGGCCGACGTCCTGCGCGCTGGCCTCCAGGTGATCGGCCTCCAGCGGGGGATGAAGACCCTGTCGTCGTGCTTCCTGATGGTCTTCCCGGACCGCGCGCTGACCTATGGGGATTGCGGTGTCGTGCCGGACCCCAGCGCGGAGCAGCTGGTCGACATCGCCATCTCGACCGCCGAGAGCCACCGGCGCCTCGTGGGCGAGGCGCCCAAGGTCGCGCTCCTCTCGTTCTCCACCAAGGGCTCCGCAGATCACCCCCACGTGGACAAGGTGCGTGCGGCGGCGGCGATGCTCAAGGAGCGCGCCCCCGGCCTCACGAGCGACGGCGAGCTCCAGGTCGACGCGGCCATCGTGCCCGCCGTCGCGGAGCGGAAGGCTCCCCGCTCCCCGCTCGCGGGCCAGGCCAACGTGCTGATCTTCCCCGACCTCGACGCGGGCAACATCGCCTACAAGCTGACCCAGCGCCTCGCGGGCGCCACCGCCCTGGGGCCGCTGGTCCAGGGCCTTGAGCGTCCCTTCATGGACCTCTCCCGCGGGTGCAGCGCGGACGACATTGTCGAGGTCGCTTGCATCGCAGCGGCCCTTGCAGGCTAACCCGCGGGGCGGGGCGGGCAGGCTAACCCGCGGGGCGGGGCGGGCAGGCTAACCGCCGAGGCGGGACGGACCTTCCGGTCGGCGCGACTCGTCCGCCCCTCGCCGCCGGGGTGGCCTGGCGATCAAGACCGGCTCCCCCGCGGACCGGGCTCGACCCGGGCGGGGCAACTCTCCTGGCGCCCCGACGAGTTGGGCCTCGACACCTCATACGTCCCCCGCGTCACTGAGACACCAGGCGTTCTGAGGCGTCAGGCGCTCTGAGGCAGCAGGCGCTCTGAGGCAGCAGGCGCCCTGAGGCAAGAGGCGCTCTGAGAGACCAGGCACTCCGAGGCCGCAGCCAGCGCCCCCCCACGCGATCCAACAGCTCCACGAGCGGGCCTGGCGGAGGCGTGAGCCCTGGGGAAGTGGGGCGGCTTGGCGTCGCGCAGCGCGGCTCAGTGCGAGCTCTTACCCGAGTCCGACTTCAGCTGGAGGGCGCCCGTGACCGGGCACTGCTCGACGTTGGGGTCGTTGGGGTCCAGCTCCTGGGTCTCAACGCGGGCCTCGGCGCTGGTGGCCATCGGCTCGGGCGACGAGGCCTCGTTGGAGGCACAGGCTGCGGCGAGGGGGAGGGCGAGGAGCGCGAGGCTGAGGCGGGGGAGATCCATGGGAGGGCAGGGGTCCTGGGGGCGTCGGGCGCGGTCGACGGCGAATCCGCCGGGCGTCCCTTATTCTGGGGCGATCCTGTCCGATATAGGAGTCATGGCCGCTGGGAATCGTCATCGCAAGCGCCGGTTTGATCCGGACGACGACTCGGACCCCGATGGGGACGAGGGGCCGGAGATCCACGAGGTGGACCTGCACGGCTGCACGGTTGAGCAGGCCGAACGGCGCCTCCGGGCAGAGCTCACCCGCTGCCGTGCGGTCCGGCTGAGCCCTGTGCACGTGATCACCGGTAAAGGCTTCGGGAGCCAGGGCGGCAACGGCGTCCTCAAGCCCGCCATGACCCGCTGGCTCAAGGGCCCGAACGGGCGAGAGCTCGGCGTGACCCTGATCCGTGAGGTCAACGGCGGCGGCGCGCTCGAGGTCCGGATCGAGCGCTGAGCGGCGGCCCGACCGGCTCTTTGAGGCGGTTGCAGGCTTCGGATGGAGCCCCGCGAGGCGCAGACTGTTGGGGAGCGCCCTGCCCGCCCAAACAGGCCCCCCCCCCGCGCTCCGCCCGATGTCCAGCCCCAGTCAAAGTGCACAAGACCACGGCCTCGCCCTGACGCTCTTCGGAGGCGGCGCACGCGCGGCCTATCAGGTCGGCGTTCTCCGCGGGCTCGGGCGAGCCCACCCGACGCTGGATCCCTCGATCCTGACGGGGATCTCAGCGGGCGCGATCAACGCCGCCCACCTCGGCAACAGCGAGGCCGGCTTCGGTGCGGCGACCGAGGAGCTCGAGGCGCTCTGGAGGGGCATCGACGTGGACTCGGTCTTCGAGACGCGGGGGCTGGCCCTCCTCCACCGCGCCGCCTGCATCGGCATGCGGCTCGCGATCGGATGGGCGCCGACGCTCCAGCCCCTGGACGGGATGGTCGACAGCTCGCCGCTGCGGCGCTTCCTCGAGGTGTCCTTCGGCGGACAGGGGCTGCCCGGGATCCAGGCCAACCTCGACTCCGGCAGGCTCAAGGCCATCGCCCTCATCGCCCTCCGCTACTCCACCGGGCAGACGGTCTCCTTCACCGCCGGGAGAGAGTTCAGGGATTGGGAGCGCCCCCTTCGCCACAGCGTCCGGACCGACCTCAAGGTCCACCATGTCCTCGCCTCCGCGGCGCTCCCCCTCTTCTTCGCGCCCGTCGAGGTCGACGGGGAGTGGTACGGCGACGGAGGCGTGCGCTTGACCGCGCCTCTCGCCCCCGCCGTCCACCTCGGGGCTGACCGGATCCTCGCCATCTCCACCCGCTTCCGCCCCTCCTCGGCGGAGGCGCGCGAGCCTCGCTTCAAGGGGCCGCCGCGCGCGGCGCAGATCCTTGGCAACCTGATGAGCGCCACCTTCCTCGACGTGCTCGACCAGGATGCCATGCACTTGGACCGCATCAACGGCCTCGTCCAGCACCTCCCCCCCGAGCAACGAGCGCACCTGCGCCCGATCAAGTGCCTCGTGATCCGGCCCTCCAGGGACATCGCCAGCCTCGCGAACGAGTTCGAGCCGAGGCTGCCCGGCACCTTCCGCTTCCTCACCCGTCGCTGGGGTACCCGCCGCGCGAGATCCCAGGAGCTCCTCTCCACGATCCTCTTCCAGGGCGACTACATCCGACGCCTCATGGAGGTCGGCGAGGAGGACGGCGCCAACCACGCCGAGGCTGTCGCTGAGCTGATCGCGGACTGAGCCCCGCCGGGCTAGAAGCCGAAGGTGAGGCCGAAGTAGAGGGTGAAGTCAGGACCCGAGGCCGCAACCGCGTCCTCATGGAACGAGATCGTGAGCGCGCTCTCACGGGTCAGGTCATGGGCCACCCCCACCCCCACGTCCAGGATCTCGTGGTCGACCTCCTCGAGGGGAAGGTCCACGGTCAACGGCGATCGGTACTGGAGTTGGAGGAGCAGCGAGGTCTCGTCAGACCACCGGTACTCGACGCCAGAGCCAGCGAAGAGGAGGAAGTCCACATCGAGCCCCGCGTCGAGGAACCCACGCGGCGTGTCCACCTGGACCCCGTCCAGGTGGCCGGTGAACGTCCAGCGGCCCGAGGACTTCTCGAGCACCACGCCCGCCGCGGTATCCCAGCCGCCGCTCCCGGAGCCCCGGGACTCGCTCCCGGTGGGCAGCTCCACCGTGAACCGCGCCGCGATCCCGGGCTGGCCCGGCCCCTCGTCGAGGACCGTCATCATCGCCGTCAGCGGAAGATCACCCACAAGGAGTTCATCCTCCTCCAGTGACCACGCCGTGGCGCCGCCTCGCTCGAGTGACATCGCGTATTGGTCCCGAGGAGCGTTCTCCCGACCACCCCCGGGGAGGCCGGTCAGGCTATGGAAGGCGTCCACCGTCGCGTCGAGGAATCCGCTGGAGGCAAAGATCAAGGAGGGCTCGAGGGCGAGGGCCGCGCCTTCGCCGAGGCCGAGGAGGAGGTTCACGGCGAGTCGGCCCACCTCGCCATCGAACCTCGCGGCGCCCTCGAGGGTCGAGTTCTGCTCGAAGATCGAGGAGTACTGGAGGTCGACCAGCGCGCGCCCCTCGCCGTTCGATGGGAGGCTCGCCCGCGCCGGGCGCGGCGACGGGAAGATCAGCGCCGCGGGCTGCAGGATCCGCGCGGCGATCGGTCCGCGTACGCGGTGAACGGGATCAGGGCTCGGCCCAGCGCAGGCACCCAGGGCCAGCGCGGCCAAGAGGAGGGTCGTTCGGGGGCCGGGCATGGTCACCGATCCGTACCACCTGGCGTCCTCTTCCCCTCTCCCCCTTCCGGTCCGGATCCCTCCTCGCTGGAGCCCCCCCCCGCTGAGCCCCCTTCGCCAGAGTCCCCTTCGCTGGGTTCTCCTTCGCTGGGTTCTCCTTTGCTGGGCTCTCCTCCGCTGGGCTCTCCTCCGCTGGGCTCTCCTCCGCTGGGCCCACCGCGCGGCG
>CBFHHK010000101.1:0-10361 GCA_965655435.1 Planctomycetota bacterium
GGGTGGGGGGGGGGGGCTGGGGGACGGGGGGCCCGGTGACGCCGAGACCCTGTTTTGCTGTGATCCGACCGCGCGCAGATCCAACCGCGCGCAGATCCAGCGGCGCAGTGACCCGGCGGCGCAGTGACATGGCGGCAGAGCGCGCGGTGGCGCCGGGAGCAGGTGCCGCGCTCATCGGTCGCCAGCGGGTGGCGTCCTCGGCGTGGTGAGATCGCCGGCGGGCGGCGCCGCCGTGTGATGGCTCAGCGGGGCCGGCCTGCGCCGAGGCCGTGACGGGCGCGTCTTCTGGGAGAATCGCCCGGTCGAGGGACGTCCACGGCCTAACGTGCGTCCCACGGCTTCCATTCGAACACGGAGACAACCCATGACGCCTCGATTGCTGACCGCCCTCATCCTGTCCGCGCTGAGCCTCGCCCCAACCGCCGTTGCCGAGGGGCTGCTCCAGGTCCGTTTTGGCGGGTGGGTGAGCGGCGTCCTGCCCGGGGCGGACCCCGCCTCAGACCCCGAGTCCGCCCTGGCCGTCGGCCAGCTCGTGGAGGTTGAGATCGGCGCGGTCGTCGCGGACGGACCTCGGGACCTGATCCTGCACCTGCACCTCGCCCCTGGGACAACCGGGGTCGAGCTCGCGGACCTGGTGGCCTCACGCCTGATGTCGCTCGGTGTGAAGGGCGTTGTGACGCCGGGGAGCGGGAACCTCTGGATCGAGGACGCGACGCACATCCATCTCCGCCTGGGTGGTGGGCTCCATGCGCAGATCGCCCTGGCCGAGGGACCCCCCGTCTCTCTCTCCGTCCGCCCGCCCACGCAGCGGGCCACGGCCCAGATCCTGACGGTGGACGTGACCACGGTCATTCGGCCCTCCGGGGGCCTGCCGGTTCGGGGCACCGCGGCGCTCGCTGTTCCGCTGGCAAAGGACTCCAGCGCCGCCTCGATCTCCGCCGCGCTCATGCGCGCCGGCCAGAGCAAGTGGATCTCCGATCGGCCCAAGGGGGACGCATGGAGTCCGGTGCGGATGAAGAACGGGGCCGCCATCACCGGCTTCTCGCTGTCCCTCGGAGCGGGCCATGGGGACTGGCGAGTCGAGCTGTCGCTCTGAGGTCGGGGAAGCCCTACGGGCTCAGGTGCCGCAGGGGGACAGCGTCTCCTGGGGGGGCCGGATCCACTGAGGGGCAGCTTCCCAAGGAGGCTCAGGATCAACTGAGGGACAGCTTCCCAAGGAGGCTCAGGATCAACTGAGCCTCGGGCGCTCCGAGGCCGGGCTGCTCAGGGGCTCGGCTGCTCAGGGGCTCGGCGGGCAGGGGCTCGGCGGGCAGGGAACCCGGTGGGGGAGCGGCCCCGGTCGTTCAGTGGCCCGAGGGCTCGGCGTGGCTCCCGCTCGATCGCGCCTCCGTCAGGGGGCGCTGTGCCTCACGGCCACCGAGGCTCAAGGTCGCTCGCGCTCCGGAGCTGATGGTCGCTCGCGCTCTGGGGCTTGAGGTCGCTCGCGCTCCGGGGCTTGAGGTCGCTCGCGCTCCGGGGCTCAAGGTCGCTCGCGCTCCGGGGCTCAAGGTCGCCGGCGCTCCGGGGATCGGACGCCCCGCGAGGCTCACCGCCTCCGGCGCGGCTCACGCCGTACGAAGGCTGGATCGGAGTAGCGGGGGGCCATGGTCGCCGCTGCGGCAAGGAGCTCCTCCTCGGGAGTCGTCGAGATGAGCTCCACCTCAAACTCCCGGGCGAAGGCGGCGGCGAGGGCTCGCCCCGCGCTCTCGACGTCCACGGTGACGCCGCAGTCCGCGGCCGTGGCGACCTGGGCCTCCAGTGGCGAGGGGCCGAGCTTGATGGAGCCGTGGTGCAGGATGCGGCCGGCGGTCCTGCGCTGGGCGGTCCCCACGCCCTTGGCGAGCTCGCCCTCGGGACCCGCCCAGCAGATGTCCTGGGAGGTCGACTCGTGGAAGCACATCCCGGTGCTGCGCAGGTCCGAGCCCACCGCCGCGTCCCTCCTCATGCGAGGCCCGGGGACGCCGAGCGCTGCGAGCGCAGCGATGACGGCCTCGTGGGCTCGCTCATAGGAGTCCGGCACGGAGCCACGGTACGAGGGGTCCTCCGCGTCGACAGCGACCGAGAAGGTCAGCTCCGCTGCGTGATGGTCGATCGCCCCGCCGCCGGTCAGGCGCCGCACCACGTGCGGGTGCTCGGCCGCCGCGGGGACGTCCTCGAAGCGCTGGAAGTAGCCGAGCGAGAGCGCCGCGGGGGCCCACGAATACAGCCGGAGCGTCGGCGCTCGGCCGACGCTCCGGAGGAGGGCCTCGTCGAGACCCATGGCGAACCCGGGGCTCGCGCCCCAGGTCTCGATCAGCTGCCAGGCCGCCAAGGTGACGGATCCCCGGGGGGGATCAGTGGTCGGCGGTGATGTGCTGCTCGTAGGCCTCAGCCCCGAGCAGGTGATCCATGCTCGCGTCGGTGGGCTTGATCTTGATCAGCCAACCCTTCTTCCACGGGTCCTCGGCGAGGGTCTCGAGGTGCTCCATCATGTCGGCGTTGACCTCGACGATCTCTCCGCCCACGGGGGCGTTGAGGTCGGAGACGGCCTTGACCGACTCGATCTCGCCGAAGGTCTCGCCCTGGTCGATCTCGCGGCCGACGTCGGGGAGGTCACAGTACACGAGGTCACCCTCGTTGCCGTTGGAGAGCTCCTCCACGGCGAAGTCGGTGATGCCGACAACGATGAGGTCGCCCTCGAGCTTGGCCCATTCATGGGAGTCGAGGTACTTGCGGTCGTCAGGGCGCATGGTCACTTACGGGTGCGTGAGTAGAAGGGGAGGTCGCAGACGACGCACTGTTGGCGCTTTCCGCGGATGTCCATATCGATGGTCTGACCGGCGACGGCGAGCTCCACAGGGAGGTAGGCCGAGCCGATGTTCGTGTTGAGGGTGGGGGAGACTGCGCCGGAGCAGACGTGCCCGACCTCGCGGTCGCCGTCGAAGAGCAGGTAGCCCTCGCGGGGCACGCGCTTCCCCTCGGTGGTGATGCCCACGAGCTTGCGCTTCGGGGACTCCTTCACGGCGGCGAGCGCGGCGCGCCCGATCCAGTCGCCCTTCTCCTCCTTGAAGGAGATGCCGAAGTTGAGGCCGGCCTCGACCGGGTTGTGCTCCCGGTCGATCTCGTGCCCATAGAGGGGCATGCCCGCCTCCAGCCGGAGGGTGTCACGGGCGCCGAGCCCGATCGGGGCCAGGCCGTGCTCCGCGCCGGCTTCGAGGAGGGCGTTCCAGACTCGCACGGACTCGGCGCAGGGGAAGTAGAGCTCGAAGCCGTCCTCGCCCGTGTACCCCGTACGGCTGATGCGGACGTCCGGGATGCCGCAGACCGTGGCGAAGGTGAACTTGTAGTAGCCGACCTCGCTCAGGTCCTTGTCCCCGACGAGGGGCTGGAGCGCGTCCTGCGACCTGGGGCCCTGAAGCGCGAGCATCGCGAGCTCGGCGGAGCGGTCGGTGATCGTCACGTCATGGTCCCCGACGTGGTCGTTGAGCCAGGCCAGGACCGTGGCGCAGTTGGACGCGTTGGCGACAACGAAGACGTCCTCGTCGCTCGACCGGTAGAGCAGGAGGTCGTCGAGCGGGCCGCCGTCCTCCGCGCAGACCAGCCCGTAGCGAATCGCGCCGACGGGGATCTTGCCCACGAAGCTGGTGACCACCGAGTCGAGGAAGCGCGCGGCGTCCGGTCCCGTGACCTCCAGCCGGCCCATGTGGCCTAGATCGAAGAGCCCGACGTGCTCCCGGACCCGCCGGGCCTCGTCGAGGATCGAGGCGTACTGCACCGGCATGCTCCAGCCGCCGAAGGGGACCATCTTGGCGCCGCTCGCGACGTGGACCTCGTGCAGGTCGGTTTGTTTCAGATCGACATCGGTCATGGACTGGGTGCTCCTTGGAGGATCCTCGCGCGCCAGAGGGGGCCGCTCGCCCGTCTGGGCGGCTGGAGAGTGTAGAGATTCGGGACGCCGTGGGCAGGGGTCTTGGTCCCTCAACAGGAGCGGCCCGTCGAGGGACCGCCGGGCGCCTGCCGGGCGGCTGGGAGCGGGGTACGTTTCGAATGGAGGCCGCAGGGGGCGGTCTCAGCCCCTCTCGCAGGTCCGCATATGTCTCGACTCCACCTCGCTCCGCTCCTCGTGGCGGCCGCTCTCCCGGCTCTCGCCGCCGCTCAGGATCCCTTCACGCCCTCCCAGCGGTGGCTGGCGGGTCCCTCAGGCGCGGATTGGGCCGCCGAACAGGTGGCCTTCGCCGGGGATGAGGCCTTCGTTTGGTGCTCCGTACGGGGCGCCCAGCACAGCCTGCTCCTGATGGACACGGTCGCCGACGGCGCCGGCGCAATCCGCGGGGTGGTGCCGCCCCTCGCGGACCAGTTCCGGGCGCCCGAGATCGCGGCCGGCTCCAGGGCCGATCGGGTGTTCGCCCTGCGCCAGGTCTCCGTCCCCTCGCTCTTCCGGCGGACCCCGCTGGTCTCGGGCTTTGACCCGCTCCCGGCCTCGGCGGGGGCTGCCCTCGGGGAGGTGTGGTCCCATGACCTGGGCGTTCGGATCAACAGCGCGGCCAAGCTGGCCGCCGACGCCCGCGGCGACCTCGTGGTCGCGGCTGCCTTCAACGATGCCACGGCCGAGGTCAGGGTGGACATCCTCGACGGGACCTCCGGGAGCCTGCTCGGGCGGACCGACCTCTCCGCTGTTGGGCTGAGCGCCCTCTCCGTGTCAGCAGACGGCGAGCGGGTCGTGGTCTCGGCTGGGATGAACCTCTTCGTCCTCGACGCCGCGGCTCAGGTCGTCCACTCCCAGCCCCTCTCGCTCGCGACTCAGGCGGTGGGGGTCTCCATGGACGGCGGTACGGTCGCCTACGGAGACTTCGGCGCGGTGCGCCTGCTGACGGAATTCCCGGGGCTCGGGTACCTGCCCACCGGGAACGTCTCCGGCGGTGCCGCCGAGCTGCCCACGCGCCTCGACCTCTCTCGCGACGGGACCCTGGCAGCCATCGGCTGGTGGGACTACACCACCGGTCGGTCCGCGCGGCTCGAGATCTTCGACCTGCTCTTCCAGTTCCCGATGGCGAGCTACGACCTGCCTGGCCTCCCCGGCGCGACCCAGAACCTCGTCAGCGCGGTCGAATTCTCCGCAGATGAGCGGCGCGCGGCGTTCGCCACCTGGGGCAACGGCTCGGACGCCGAGGTGTTCCTGCTCGAGATGGGCGCCTTCGGGCCGGTCTTGCGGGTCGACACGAAGGGCAGCGTGCGCGACCTGGCCCTCGACGCCACCGGGACGCGCCTCGCCCTCGCGGCCAAGGATGTCCACGCCTCCGTGGCCAGCGCTCGCGGCAGCGTGCGGCTGGTCGACAGCGGGGAGCGGGAGCTCCAGCTCCTCGAGACCCCCCGCCTCGGGGGAGAGCTCCGGGCCACGGCGCGCCGGCCGGGCGCGACCATCGGCTGGTTCCTGATCGGGCCGCGAGCCGACCTGCCCGTGCAGTTCCCTGGCGTGGACGGGCCGCTGCTCCTGCGCCGTGACAGGCTCCAGTTCTACCTCGGCCTGCCCGACGCGTCCGGCCGGATGGACCTCACGCTCCCGGTCCCGGGGTCGAGCGCCCTGCGAGGGACCCAGATGCACCTGCAGGGGGCCTTCCGGATCCCCGGCGGCGTCGCGCTGACGCGCAACCTCGTGAGCCCATACTTGCTCGACTGAGCCCGGCGCCCTGGCGCTCGCCGGGGGCCGCTACTGCAGCCCGAGGCTCTTGAGGAAGGCGGTGGAATTCGGCTCGCGACCGAGGAAGTCCCGGACCATGTCCAGGGCGTCCCGAGTGCCGCCCGGCTCGAGCACGGCGCGGCGATAGGCCCGGGCCACCTCCGGGTCCATGGGCGCCTCCTCGAAGCGGCTCCACATGTCCTGGGCGTAGACCAGGGACCACAGGTAGCCGTAGTAGCCGGCCTCGTACCCGACCAGGTGCCCGAAGGACGCCTGGCGCACGAGGTTCGCGGCAGGGGAGAAGAGCCGCGCGTCCCGGTAGGTCTGCTCGCAGACCTCGGTGGTGTCGACCGCGCCGTCCTCGTCGGTGTGGAAGCGCATGTCCATCATCCCGAGGTAGACCTGGCCCTCAGTCCCGATCCCCGAGCCCAGGTTCTTGGCGGCGATCATGCCCTCGATGATGGCCGCGGGCAGGGGCTCACCGGTCTCGTAGTGCCGGGCGAAGCGCGACAGGACGGCCGGCTGCCACGTCCAGTTCTCGAGCATCTGGGAGGGGGCCTCCACGAAGTCGCGGGCGACGTTGGTGCCCGAGAAGCTCGCGAGGGTGGCGCGGGTCAGGATGCTGTGCAGGCAGTGGCCGAACTCGTGGAAGAAGGTCTCGACCTCGCCGTGAGAGAGGAGCGACGGCCGGTCCGCCATCGGCTTGGTGAAGTTGCACACGAGGGCCACGATCGGGGAGGTGACCGAGCCGTCCGGCCAGACCTTCCGCAGGCGCAGGGGGAACTGCGCGGCGTGGTTGTACTTGCCCTCCCGGGGAAACAGATCGAGGTAGAACTCGCCGAGCATCTCCCCGGTCTGGTTGTCCACGACCGCGTAGAGCTCCACGTCCTCGTGCCAGAACGGGCGCCCCTCCTCGCGAGCAGCGGCGGAGATCTCCTTGAAGGTGATGTCGAAGAGGTCCTGGTAGACCCCGAACATGCCCGCCTTCACGTCCGCCATGGAGAAGTAGTCGCGCAGGGCCTCGGTGTCGACGGCGTACTTCTCCCGCTTGAGCCAGTTGGTGTAGAACGAGATATCGCTGGCCCCGAGGACCGCCTCGGGGTCTCCGGTGTGCTCCCGCTTCGCCGCCTGATACTCGGCGTAGTCCTGCTCGGCCTTGACCCGCAGCTTGGGGCGCAGGTCCTCGTAGAACTCGAAGACGGTCTCGGGGTCGAGGGCCATCTTGGTCTCCACGACGTAGGCCGCGGTGGTGGGGTAGCCGAGGAGCTGGGCCCGCTCGTGGCGCAGCTTGATGATCTTCTCGAGGACCCGGACGTTCCGCTGTCCGCCGCGGAGCCCGGCGGCGCAGCCCATCTTCTGGCGAGTCGTCGGGTCCTCGCAGTAGCCGAGGATGTAGCCGAGGTTCGGGCCCTTCATGTTGACGATGCACAGCTCTCCGGAGCGCGGGAGGCTCGCGACGAACGACTCGGGGACCCCGGCGAGTTCTTCCTCGGAGAAGAGCACGACCGTCTCGTCGTCGGCGATGTTCCTGCGGAAGTCCGAGCCGAGCGCGTTCAGCTCCTCGTCGATCTCGTCGAGCCGCGCGCGCTGGTCTGCGGGGAGGTCGAGCCCGGAGCGGCGGTAGTCCCGAACCGACTCCTCGAAGAAGCGGCGCTGCTCGGGCGTGAACGTCGGCGAGAGGGCCTCGAGCTCCTCCAGCGCGGCGAAGATCCGCTCGTCCTTGCCCATCCGGTTGAACCAGTTGGAGAGGTCGTTCTGCGCCTCGCGGCCAGCCTCGCGCGCGGCGGGGTCCGTGGAGACGTCCGCCATGAAGCCCGGCATCCTCGCGGTCTCGAAGAAGCGGGCGACGGTGTCGTCGAGGGCCACGAGCGTGTTGTCCACCGTCCGGGCCTCCGCGGGGAGCGCGAGGATGGCCTCGACCGCGGCATCGGCGGTGGCCATCTGGGCAGCGATGGGGGAGCTGTCCTGGGGAGAGACAGCGGCGAGGGTCAGGGCGAGGGAAGAGGCGAGTGCAATCATGGTCGAGTTCCAGGCTTTGGACCCTGCCCACTCTAGGATCGCCGCGCGGCTGAAGCCCGATCGGATCGGGTCAGTCCGCCTCTCCCGCCCCTGGCTTCCGCGGCAATCGGCCGCGGAAGGACTCCAGGCGCCGGACGTCGTCCTCGGAGAAGCCGCCGTTGCCCTCGCCTCCGTCGTGATCCCGTGGGGCGTCGGGCCGGTGCGCGGGGAAGTCGGGCGCCGGCCCGTCGGCCCCTCCACCGTCCCCCGGCTGGGGTCCGGAGCCGGGGAACCCCATGCCGGGGAAGGCCCCGCCGCGTTGGCGGAGGAGGCTCTCCCAGCCCGCGAAGCGGCCTGATCCGCCGCCGAGCTGCTCCGCCTGGTGACGGAGGCGGACCGTCCAGCGCTCCTTCGTCCCCGCGAAGAGGATGAAGAAGCCGAGGAGGGACAGGAGCCACTCCCCGCGGGCGATGAAGGAGATGATCATCACCCAGGCGACCACGCTCCCGACGCGAGTGGCTCGGTCGGTGGCCGCGACCCAGTCCCGGCCGCCGCGCGCGAGGAAGGAGCGCAGCAGCCGTCCGCCGTCCATCGGGAAGGCGGGGATGAGGTTGATCAACCCGAACGCGAGGTTGATGATCACGAACAGCGACAGGATGCCGCCGCTATCTGGGCTGATCCCGAGGCCTCCCTCGGGGCTGATCTGAAAGGCGGCCCCGCTGCCCCCGGTCAAGAGCACCAGGGGCGCGGCGAGCGCGGCAAGCGTCAGGTTCACCAACGGCCCTGCGGCGGCGACCCAGGCCTCCGTGCGTGGGTCCGCGGGGAAGTCGCTGATGCGCGCCATGCCACCCAGGGGCCAGAGCACGATGTCCACGACCTGCAGGCCGAAGCGGCGGGCCATGAGGGCGTGGCCGAGCTCGTGGAGCAGCAGCAGGCCAATGGAGAGGACGATCAGCGTGAGCGTCAGCTCCGCCTTGCCGCGCGAGGCGCCCATGATCGCCCAGAAGGCGAGCAGGTAGCCGAGGAGCAGGTTGGCGCGGATGGGGATCCCGGCGATCCGCGCGATGGTGTGGTTCTCGAGCAAGGGGAGAGTGGCGGCCCGGGGCCGACGGGCTGCCCGGGGAGGGTAGGCCAGCGGGCCGATCTTTCCCACCTCAGGACCCTGTTGCGACCCTGGAGCAGCGCAGCGACGAGCGGGGGGTATCCTCTTCCCCGTGATGGACCGCCACCCTTCAGAGCCTCCGCGTGGGGCCGGCTCCGCGCTCCAGGCGGAGCTCGCCGGGCGGCGCGTCCTCGTCGTGGGGCTGGGCCCGACGGGAGCAGAGCGGGCCAGGATGTGGCTGGAGGCGATCGGGGCGGTGGTCTCCACGAGCCCGGACCTCGCGGCGGCCGCGGCGGGCTCGGGCCCCGCCCTCGCCGCCGCCCTCTTCACTGCGGCGCATCGCTCCTGTTCCCGACCCGACGGCGCACCGCACGGGGCGGGCGGCACGCGGGGCGAGTTGGAGGAGCCGAGCCTCGTGATCTCGGTGGGTGACGCGGTCCGACGCGCGGTTCCAACCGCGGCTCGCGCGACCCTCTCGGCGAGGGCCCCCCTCCGGTCTGGACTCACCGAGGCACAGGTCGGCGGCCCCTTTGGGCGTGCGCTCGGCGCCCACACGGACGCCCTGGTGTTGCTGGGGCGAGCGGCAGAGACCTGCGTGATCGGGATCCTCGAGAGCGGCGAGGTCGAGGTGCAGGGAGCTACCGCCGACCAGGTCGCGCTCGGCGCCTCGGCGCGCGCCCGGAGCCTCTGCGGCGCGTCGAACAGGACGCACTCCATCGTCACGGGGCCTGGCGCCCAGGCTGGCCTGCCCTTCGCGAACCTCGCGAGCTTCGATGGGGGCGATGCCACGGCGGCGCCCAGCGTTGTCGGGCGGGGCGGCCTCGGCGCCGTCCTCGCCGGGACGGGGGTCATGGCGCTGACGGTGGAGGAGACGTCAGGGGGCGCCGACGAGCTGAAGTCGGGCAGCGAGCCGGCCCGCAGTTCCCCCGACGGAATCCGCGGCAGTGACTCGGCCGGTCGTGACACGGCCGGCAGTGACTTGGAGAGCAGTGATTCCGCCGGCAGTGATTCCGCCGGCAGTGGTCCAGCCGGCCGTCACCCGGCCGGGAGGGGGGCGGCCCAGGGGGACCGCGCGGCACCTGGGAGGGCTGCCGGCCCGGACCCGTTCGCCTCGGAGGCTCGCGCACCTCGTCGCCTGGAGCCCTTGGAGGCTGCGCTCGTACGCTCTCCTCGACTCCTCAGCCGTGCGGCGGGCGGGACCCTCGAGCTTGCAGCCAGTCGGGGCTCCGCCCTCGCCGTGGACGGGCCACGCCGCAAGCACGGCTGCGCCGGTTGTCCGACCCCGTGCGGTTGGACCTTCGAGGTCGAGGGGCGCGGCACCTCGAGGGTCGGCGGACGCTTCTCTGCGCTGCAGGGGTTCGCCGGGCGCGGCGAGCCGTTGGAGCTCCTTGAACAGTGCAACCGGCTGGGCGTGGACGCGCGATCCGTGGCCGGGCTCATGGGCCGCTTCCCATCGGTTCCCCCCGAGGCGTTCTTCTCCGGGCTGCTGGATCCGTCAAGCGAGGTCCACGTCGCCGCTTTGGAGGGCGTTCCGCTCGCGGAGGCAGGGGCCACCTTCGCCAGGGG
>CBFHHK010000101.1:10461-15201 GCA_965655435.1 Planctomycetota bacterium
GATCTGGCCGCGGAGGTCGGGCAGGCCCTCGCTGTCCGCGGGCCCGAGCCGCTCCGGAGCCTCAGCATCCTCGGGCTGGACGGCGAGAGGGCGCGCGAGGTGATCGCCCCGCTGCCGTGGGCGGGAGACCGGGAACGGGACGCGGGGACCTTGGCCTTCTGGCACGAGTGCGTCGCCGCCGCGGTGGACGTCGCCGGGTTCTGTTCCTTCTCCGCAGCAGGTCTCCTGGCGGACGGGGTGATGGGCGTCTCCGAGCTGGGTGAGGCCCTGGGCTTCGGGCCGGAGGGGGGGGCCTCCACCGCGGCCGTCTTCCTGCGTTCGGGCGCCCGGCACCTCGCCCTGCACCGGGAACTCAAGGGAGCCGAGGGTGCGATCCCTGCGGACCTCCTCGAGCGCCATCCGGCGGCCGTGGAGGCGTACCTCGCGGCTCGGGACGGACGGGTGGCTGGCGCCGTGGTCCGCGGGGCCGCGCCCACCCGCGGAGGCCGCAGACGGGCAGGGTCCCCGGCAGCCTCGGGCGATCCTGCGATGGCTCATGGACCGCTCACGGTCCTGGCGAGGGGCCCCCTCGGCGCACGCCTCGCGGGGCATCCGGGGACCATTCAGGGGGGAGGAGGAGGCCCCGCCGGCGACGAGGTGCGGGTGGAGCTGCCCGTGCCGCCCTCGGGATGGACGGCGCGGGAGGTGCTGGGGGAGCTGGCGGCCGGGTGCCCCGCCGCCGCTCCTTGGCTCCTCGACCCTGGCGGCCGGCCGCTTCCAGCGGTGCTCGAGGTCGAGCCAGGGGCAGCGGTCCGAGTGGATGGCCCGGCGGCTGATCTCGCGCCCGGTCTAGCGCCCGGCCCGGCGCCCGATCCGGCGCCTGATCCGGCCCCTGGCGCTCTGTCCGATCCAGCCGCTGGCACGGCGGTGGAGCGACGTCACGGCCCTGGGGCCGCGATCGAGCTGGTCCTGGCGATTCCGGGCGGGTGAGCCATCTCCCTTCGGAACTTTTCGAGGAAACCGGGGCCGGGCTTGAGCGCGGCGCCGAAGGGCGGCGAAGTGACCGCTAGCGTGACCTCCGTCCTCATGATCAAGACGGGATCGCTCGGAGATGTCCTCCGCACGACCTCCGTGCTCCCGGGCCTCAAGCAGCGCTTCCCCGACCTCGACCTCACCTGGGTCGTGGCGCCGGCCGCGGCCAACCTGGTGGAGCGTCACCGGCTTGTCTCACGGGTGGTGACGTGCGACCCCGCCGACGCGGACTCGGTGGCCGCCGTCCGGGCGGAGTTGCCGGGACGCCGCTGGGACTGGGTCCTGTCCCTCGATGACGAGGCTCCCTTCTGCGCGCTCGCGGCCTCCCTCGAGACCGAGCGGCTGTCGGGCGCGACCCTCGGCGAGGACGGACAGCCGACCTACACCGACGACGTGGAGCCCTGGTTCGGGATGGGGCTCCTGTCGAAGGGGGGCAAGGAGGTCGCCGACCAGCGCAAGCGCGAGAACGAGCGCTCCCACCCGGAGATCTTCGCCTCGATGCTCGGCGTCGAGAGCGGCCGACCTGAGCTGCCCCTCCCGGCCGAGGCTCACGCCGCCGCGCTGCGCTTCGCCGTGGAGTCCGGCATCGAGGACTCGACCTTGGTCTGCGGCCTGAACACCGGCGCCGGGGGTCGATGGCGGAGCAAGGAGCTGCCCGTCGAGCGGGTCGTCGCCTATGCCCGTGCGCTGGACGAGGCCTCGGATCGTCCGGTCACCTTCCTCGTGCTAGGCGGCGCGGCAGAGCGAGAGCGGAACGACCGCATCCTCGCCGGAATCGAAGGCCTCGACGCTCCGCCCCGGGCGATCGACGCGGGGACGGACCACGACCTCAACACCTTCGCAGCGATGGTCGGGCTGAGCGATCTGTTGCTGACCAGCGACTCCCTCGCGCTCCACCTCGGACTCGCCGTGGAGGTCCCGGTGGTCTCCTTCTTCGCCCCGACCTCGGCCCCTGAGATCGACCTCTTCGGGCTCGGCGAGAAGGTGGTCAGCACCGCGCCGGATTATTGCAGCTACCGCCGTGACGTGGACCGCTCCACGCTCACCGTCGAGCGCCTGGTGGGTGCCTCGCTCCGCGTGCTCGCAGCCCACCGCGGGCGGCGACGCGTCGTCGCCAGGTCCTGAGCGGACCGCGGGTGTCAGCGGGTCGCGTCGCGGCGGAGGAGGCTGCACCCGATGCGCCGTTCCCTCGCCCCTCCGATGTGCCTGCTGGCGAGCCTCTGGCTCCTCTGGACCGGCCTCCTGGCGGGCTCGCCGGGGTCCGCAACGGCGTCCCCCGGCGCGGCTCTCACCTGGGCTCCAGGTCGGGCTCGATCCACGGCCTCGAGCCGCCTCCTCGCGCAGCCTGACGGCCTCCCGCTCGAGGCGGCCCTGCACGACGCGCTGAGGGAGGAGTTCGAGCGCCAGGGGCTCGTCGGGCTCGCGGTGGCGGTCGTGGTGGAGGGGGAGATCGAAGAGCTCTACTTCGGTCTCGCGGACCGAGAGCTCGGGGTACCGGTCGGGCCGGAGACCATGTTCCGCTGGGCATCCATCTCGAAGCCGTTGGTCGCCGTGCGCGCGGTTCAACTCGCCGAGGCGGGCCGGCTGGACCTCGATGAGGACGTGCGCCGGCTGGTACCAGAGTTCCCTGAGAAGCCCTGGCCGGTGACCGCGCGGCAGCTGGCGGGGCACCTCGGCGGGGTCGTCCACTACTCCAACGGGGAGGTGATCCGTACGGAGCGGGAGTACGCCGAGGAGCACCCCTTCATGGACGCGGTGGTGGCCTTGGATCGCTTCAAGGACTCGCCGCTCGTCGCCGAGCCGGGGACTCGCTACGCCTACTCGACCCACGGGTACATGCTCCTCGGCGCGGCTGTCGCGAGGGCCGGCGGGCGCGCCCTTCGGGATCAGGTCGGCGAGTTCATCGCGGGGCCGCTGGGCATGAGCTCCCTGCAGCCGGACTTTCAGTGGGTCCACATCCCGGGGCGCGCCCGCGGTTACCAGCGTGTGTCCGGGCGGGAGGTGTCGTCCTTGGACCTCGACGTGAGCTGGAAGCTGGCTGGCGGCGGCTTCATCTCGACGATCGGTGACCTCGCGCGCTTCGCCCGGGGGCTGATGGGGGAGGACCTGCTGCCCAGGGCCGCGCTCGACCGGATGTGGACGCCCCAGCGCCTCGCGAGCGGCGCGCCCACCTCGTACGGCCTGGGGTTTGGCATCGGGGAGGCAGGGGGAGAGCGGGTCGTTCGCCACACCGGTTCGCAGCCGAAGACCCGGACCTTGCTCGCGGTACGCCCGGAGAGTCAGCGCGCGGTGGTCGTCATGACCAATAGTGAGTACGGGCGCGTCAAGCCGGTGGCCCGCGCGGCCTGGAGGGTGCTGGAGCAGCGCCGCTGAGGGCCCCGCCGACGAGACCCTCGCCGACGAGACCCTCGCCGCCGAACCGAGCATCTGGCGTTCAGGGAGCCAGCAGGCGGCCCGGGCCCCTCCGCGGAGGCACCTCCCTGTTGGTCAACCGGGGAGTGCCGGAGCGCCGTGCCCCTGGGCTTCAGGGCCTTGCTGAGGAAGGGGCCCCGTTCGAACTGTGCATTCTGTCCGCGGGGCACTGGAGAAAACCTGGAGCCGGCCCCATCCTCCATCGCCCGCCAGGGCGCGCCTCGGCCCCTGCTGCCGAGGAATCGGCCCTTCTCGAACCACACTCCGACATGTTCAACACCCTCGCCGCCCTCACCCTGGGCAGCCTCGCTGTTCTTTCCACTCCCGTGCACGCGGACCAGACCTGGTTCGACGACTTCGACGCCGCCGCTGCGGCCGCGAAGGATCAGGGGAAGGACCTCCTCGTCGACTTCACCGGCTCTGACTGGTGCGGCTGGTGCATCAAGCTCCACGACGAGGTCTTCCAGCACGACATCTGGATGGAGGCCGCCCAGAAGGACTACATCCTTGTGGCCCTCGACTTCCCCCGCGCGGAGGAGATCATGGCGAAGGTCCCGAACCCCGAGCGCAACAAGGAGCTGCAGGCCAAGTACGGCGTGCGCGCCTTCCCGACCATCCTGATGATGACCGCGGACGGCGAGGTCTACGGGCGCACCGGCTACCAGGCCGGCGGCCCCGAGAAGTACCTCGAGCACATGGCCGAGCTCCGCAAGGGGCGCGAGCAGCTCATGGCGGCCAAGTCCGTCGCCGACGACTTCGCCGCGGCCCAGGACGACGCCAGCCGTTGGAAGCTCTGGCTCGCCGCGATCACGATCTACGAGGAGGCCGCCCCGGGCGCTCCCTTCCTGCCGAGCCTCGACGCGCCCGTTCGCTTCGCTCTGACGGGCGACGCGGACAACAAGAAGGGCTCGAAGGGCCGCACGGTGCTCGCGCTGCTCAAGAGCGGCCTCGCCACCGAGGCCGACGTCGCCATGGCCGTGGAGCTCGACCCGAAGAACACCCTCGGCATGATGGACTACGTGGCGGACGCGAAGTTCTCCGCGGTCCATGACGACACCTCGGCCAAGGCCGCGCTCGTCATGCTCGATCAGGTGAACGAGCTGGGCTTCAAGGACACGGAGCTGGCCTTCCGCCTCAACTTCCAAGCGGCGAACTGGTGCGCCGGACCCCTCTCCGACGACGAGGGCAAGGTCAAGTTTGCGACCCGCGCCAAGGCCATCGGGTCCGACGACAAGGAACAGATGTTGCTCCTCGAGGAGTGGATCGGCTGATCGTCTCCGAGACGTCCTGCAAGTGGCCGCGCCCCGTGAGGGGCGC
>CBFHHK010000102.1:0-5352 GCA_965655435.1 Planctomycetota bacterium
AGGCCGATGGACGCCTCGAGGGCGCCGACCACAGCGGGCGCGACCGCGGTCGAGAACATGAAGCCGCGGCCCTTGTGCACGACCGCGTCCAGCAGCGCCCGCGAGCCAGCGATGAAGGCCCCCGCGGCGCCGAGGGACTTGCCCCCGGTCAGGACCTGGGCCACGAGCGGGTCGGGCGCCGCACCTGAGGCCGCGAAGCCCCCCCGGCCAGCGGGGCCCACGACCCCCAGGGCGTGGGCCTCGTCCACGATCAGCCCCGCCCCGTGCCGGGAGCAGGCCTCCGAGAGGGCGCCCAGGGGCGCGAGGTCTCCCCCCATGCTGAAGATCGACTCCGTGACGCAGAAGACCCGGCGTGCGCCTCGGCTCTGCTCGAGCAGCGCCGCCGCGTGCTCGGCGTCTCCGTGGCGGTAGATCTTGACCCTGGCCCGGGAGAGGCGGAGCCCGTCGATGAGCGAGGCGTGGTTGTCCTCGTCGGACACCACCACGTCCCCCGGGCCGGCGATGGCCACCATCAGGGTCAGGTTCGCCTGATAACCGGAGGGGAGCAGCAACGACCCCTCCGCTCCGATCCAGCTCGCCAGCTGCCGCTCCACCGCGGCCGTCTCCGGGGAGCCGCCGCCGAGCAGGCGCGCGGCGCGTCCCCCTGCGCCATGGGCGGTCGCCGCCTCCGACGCAGCGGCGCAGACCGCGGGGTGTCGAGCCATGCCCAGGTAATCGTTGCTCGTGAAGTCCACGCTGCCGCTCCCCCCGATCTCCTCCCCCCCGAGGGAGCGCCCGAGCCCCCGCCGCCGCCAGTCCTCGACCTCGGCCGCGAGCGCCTGATCGAGCTTGTTCACCTCACCGCGACCCATCGGCGAGCGGGCGCAGGCCCACGCGAGCGAGAAGCGCGGCGTCCGAGGTCGGCTCGGGGTTGGGCGTGGTGAGGAGCGCGTCGCCCACGAAGATCGAGTTCACGCCGCCCATGAAGCATAGGGCCTGGGCCTCCTCCGTCATCTCCTGCCGGCCCGCCGAGAGGCGCACCGCGGCGCGCGGCATGAGGATCCGAGCGGCAGCGCAGACGCGCACGATCTCGTCCCACGGGAGCGGCTCCGAGCCCTCGAGCGGCGTGCCCTTCACGGGCACAAGGGCGTTGATGGGGACGCTCTCAGGCGGCGGATCGAGCACGGCGAGCTCGGAGAGGAAGGCGGCGCGATCCGCGCGCGTCTCCCCCATGCCGAGGATCCCGCCGGAGCACACCTTCATGCCCGCCGACCGCACGTTCTCGAGGGTCTCGAGGCGGTCGTCGTAGGTGCGCGTCCCGATCACCTTCTCGTAGTGTTCGCGGCTCGTGTCGAGGTTGTGGTTGTAGTAGTCGAGCCCGGCGTCGGCCAGCCGCGCGCCGTTAGCCTCGTCCACCATGCCGAGCGTTGCGCAGACCTCGAGGCCGAGGTCCTTGACCCCGCGGACCATGTCGAGCACGCGGTCGAAGTCCTTGCCGCAGCGGACCTCGCGCCACGCCGCGCCCATGCAGAAGCGATCGGCCCCGGCGTCCTTCGCCCGCTGCGCCGCGGCGACCACCTCATCCGTCTCCATCAACGCCTCCCGATCGAGGCCCGTGGAGTGGCGAGCGCTCTGAGAGCAGTAGCCGCAGTCCTCGGGGCACGCGCCGGTCTTGATCGAGAGCAGCTGCGCGCACTGGATCCGCGAGGGGTCGTGGTGCGCCCGATGGACCCCCGCCGCCTCGTACACGAGGTCAAGGAGGGGGCGCCCGAGGAGCTCGAGGGCCCGCGCCTCCAACGCGGCTCGGGGGTCCTGAGAGGCGGCGTCGGAGGCTCGCTCGGCGGCACCGCCGAGCGGAGCGTTGTCGACGGTGGGGAGGGGGGCGCTGTCCATGGCGCAGAGGGTAGCTCCCGCGACGCCAACCGGGCAGCCAGCCCGCGGTGACTTCTTGTCCTGGGTGGAGGGTTCAGCGAGGCGGGCGGGCGCCCTCTCCGTCGCCGGGCTCCCCCGGATCCCCGCGGCCTGGCTCCCCGCGGCTTTGCTCTCCGCGACCTGGCTCCAACAGGCGCTCGAACCCGTTGGGGTGGAGCACGTTGAAGCCGCCGTCCCCGTTCTGCTCCGCCGTGTGGAAGCCGTCATGGGCGCGACGAGCGAGGTAGACCCGCACTCGGTCCCCCGCCTCGGGTGTCCAGCCGTGGTGGCCGTTGGAGCTGAGCGGCGCGGGCCCCTCACTCCACCACCAGCGCTTGCGGTAGGAGCGGGTCATCCAGCGCACGTACAGCGGCCCGTCGGGCAACGTCTCCGACGACCAAGGGCCCCCCTCAGGCGCCTTCTCGACTCCGTCCACCCGGAGCTCCGCCAGGTGCTCCCGCACCGCCCAGCGGCCGTCTCGCGCCTCCGCCAGATAGATCCGCTGGACCGTCCCGGTGACGGCGTGGGTTGCCGCCGCACGCAGCATCCCTGGAGCCCGTCGTGGGATCTCCGGCGCGGCCAAAGAGGCCGCGACGGGGATCGCGACGCCGGCCAGGAACAGGGCGGCCAGCGGCAGCCGCGCCCGTCCCGTGGCCCGCACCAGGGCAGACCCGTGTCGGATCAGTGCCACCAACCCCAGTCGTTGGAGGCGGAGTCAATGCGCGCGCGCATCGCGAGCGCCTCCTTGTCCTTGGGAAAGTCCGCGAGGACGGTGTTCACCGAGGCGGTCGCGTCGTTGAACTGGCCCGTCGTCAGGCTCAGGCTCGCCAGGGAGAGCAGGCAGTCGTGCCAGCCGGTGGTGGCCTCCTTGCTCAGGCTCAGGAGCTCCTTGCCGAGCGCCTCGTCCTTCCGGCCGGCGTCGGCCATCTTGGCGACGCTCTTGCGCGCCCGGTCGAAGTAGGCGACGGCGTTCTTCAGGTCACGACGGGACTTCGCCTGGTTCTTGGACTCGAGCAGGCCCTTGCGGCGGTAGCCCTCGCCGTCCTTCACGGCCTTCCGGATCGGCGCCACCTTGCGCTCCATGTCCGCCGCCAACCGGGCGTCCTTGCGCGCCTCCTTCTTCGCCTCACCGGCCGCCTTCTGAGCGGCGATCCCCTGGTCAAGGGAGTCCATGAGCTGCTTGCGCTGGGCGTCCGTCATGTCGCTCCCGCGCTTGGTCAACAGGCGCCGGACCCCGGTCCGCGCGTCGCCGACCTTGCCCGCCTCGCAGAGCGAGACGATGATCTGGTTGGTCAGGTCGAGGGCACCTGTCTTGAGCTCGGGCGACAGGGGCGTCCCGGCGACCTTGGCTGAGTGAGCCATGAAGCGAAGCTCCTTGCGGGCCGCGTCCACGAGTCCCTTGTTGAAAGCGAAGACGGACAGGTCGAGCATGCCCTTGTAGTCATCGGCCGCGAGCCCCGTACGGCGGAGCTCCACCTGGGACTTGTCGTCGAAGGCGGAGAGGTCGTACCAGGCCTCGCCGGAGCCGCCGGCGACCATGACCTTGAGCCGGACGCGGTCCCCGTCGAGGGCGACGACCGAGGCGCGGACCGACTTGCCGCCCTTCATGACGTAGCGGCGGACCTCCGCGCTGTGGTCCTCCTGGGGGACCGAGGTGGGAGCGTGGACCACCGGCAGGTTGGTGGCAGAGACGAGACCGAGGGTCGCTGAGGCGAGGAGGATGGTGAGCTTCATGGACGACATGATGCCGTCTCCGCCAGGGACGGGGTGGGGGTGATCGAGGTCATCCTTTCGTTACCCAGCGGAACCCTCAGCTAGACTCCCGGTAGTGCGGCCAAGGCCGCCCTCTCCATGCTGAAAACCCTCCTGCTGACCGCCGCCCTCGCCGCCTTCTCCACCGATACGCTCACCGCGCAGGTCCATTACTTCCCGGATGGCAATCCCTGGAAGCAACAGGCCGGGAAGGGGCCGGACGCCGAGGTCGAGGGCTGGCTCTATAACCTCGGCGTGACGGGCATCCGGGTGAAGCTCGTGGAGGAGGAGCCCACTCACCTGGTCGTGGGCCACGTCTTCAAGGACAGCCCCGCGGACGGGAAGATCCGCGTCGGGGACCACATCGTCGGCGCGCGCGGCTTCGACTTCGAGACGCCCCACCGCAACGGCTACGGCATGAAGGTCTTCGGACCGCAGGGACCCATCGAGGACTTCGCCGACGCCCTGGACCGCGCGCTGCAGTCCAAGAAGCACGTCCTCAAGCTCAAGGTCGAACGGGACGGCAAGCGCAAGCCGGTGGACCTGAAGCTCTCCAAGAAGATCGACCCCTACGCCAAGTCCTTCCCCTTCGACTGCGACCGCACCGAGGAGGTGCTCGAGGGGCTCTACGAGGTCCTCGTCGAGAACCAGCGGCAGAACGGGTCCTTCGGCGACCAGGTCCTCGACACCTTCGCGCCCCTCGCCCTGCTCTCCAGCGGCGAGCGCGAGTACCGCAAGGCCGTCGAGCGCAACGTCCGCTTCCACGCCCAGAACACCTCGCGCGAGGACACCTCCGGGCTCGTGAACTGGAAGTACATGGCCGCCGCCATCGTCATGAGCGAGTGGTACCTCGAGACCGGGGACCGCTGGGTGATCGAGGAGCTCCAGGAGGTCTACGACTTCCTCTGCACCACCCAGTACCTCGACCTCTCCCAGGTGAGCGAGAAGGTCAAGGAGAGCCACCCCGACGCCTACCCCAAGAACGCCAGCCAGCAGCACGGGGGCTGGGGCCACAACCCCGGCTTCGAGGGCTACGGCCCCATCGCGATGATCACGGGTCAGGGCGCCCTCGCCTTCTCCCTGATGAAGCAGTGCGGCATCGAGGTGGACGAGACCCGGCACCGCGCCGCCTACGACTTCCTCAACCGGGGCACCGGCAGCAACGGCTACGTCTGGTACGGAGACTCCGTGGCGGGCGCGAACGACTGGGCCGACATGGGCCGCACCGGCGCGTCGAGCATCGCGCACCTCATGAGCCCCTTCCGCGAGCACAAGAAGCTCGCCAAGAAGCACATCGCCATCATGTCGGAGCAGCCCGACAGCTTCCCCGACACCCACGCCTCGCCGCTGATGGGCATGGGCTACGGGGCGCTTGGGACCTTCGGGAACCAGAAGGCCTTCAAGAGCCTGATGGCGTCGAACCGCTGGTGGTTCCTGCTCTCCGAGTGCCCCGACGGCACCTTCAGCTACCAGCCGAACCGCGACAGCAACGGCTACGGCAACTCCTCCAGGCTCCTGGCCACCGCGACCACCGCCTTCATCCTCTCCCTCCCCCAGGAGAACCTGGTGATGACGGGTAAGAAGCCCCGCTGAACGCGGCCCGTCCCCACCCCATGAGCCCCTCGGGAGTCATCATGGCCGTCGCCGTGGCGGTCATCTGGGGCGTGAACGTCCCGGTGATGAAGGCCGGTCTCCAGGAGGTCGATCCGT
>CBFHHK010000102.1:5445-8235 GCA_965655435.1 Planctomycetota bacterium
CGGGGAACACGGCCATCATCGTGTCCAGCGGCCCCCTCTGGACGGCGGTGATCGAGCGCGTGATGGGCGTCGACCGCCACTCCCTTCGCGCCTGGGGTGCGCTCGCGGTGGCGTTCATCGGGACCCTGCTCGTCACCCTCACGGGCATCGATGACCCCGCCGGGGGAGCGTCCCTCTTCGGCAACCTGGTGATGCTGGCCGCCATGGGCGCCTGGGCCTTCGCCAGCGTCCTGAGCCGGCCCCTGCTCGAGACCTTCCCCGCGACGCGCCTGGCCTTCCTCGCCGTGCTGGTCTCGCTCCCGGGGCACTGGGCCCTCGCGGCTCCACGGCTGGACCTCGCAGCGGTGGAGCGGCCCCTCTTCGTGGCGCTCGCGATCGCCTACTCCGGCGTGCTCTCCACGGGTATCGCGTACTCGCTCTGGAACCGCTCGGTGAAGGACCTCGGCGCCGCGCGCACCGCGGCCTTCAGCAACCTCGTCCCCGTGGTGGCCCTGACCGTGGCGTGGGTCTTCCTGCATGAGGCCCCCCGGCCCCTGCAGCTCACCGGCGGCGGGCTCGTGGTGGCCGGGCTGCTCATGTGGCGCACAGCGCGCCAGTCCACCTAGGTCGAGCGCCCCCCTCCGCGTGCATCGGAGGGGGGCGCTCGGGGTGGGGCTTCGCGTCTGAGAACCGCGTCGCCCCGAGGAGAGAGAGAGGAGGGATCCTGCTCGCGCGGGCCGCCTTTGGGCAGCCCACGTTGGGCTCAGGCGCTCATGCGGCGCTGGGCGACGGCGGTCTTCCGACGGCCGTCCTTGCGGGGGCGGCCACCCTTGGGCTTGCGGGCTTCCATGCGCTCCTGGAAGGTGCCCCAGTCAGCCTCGGACATGAGGCGCACCTCGCCTCCACACTCGATGCAGTAGCTGCGGTCGATGCTGGCGAGGTAGCGGACGTAGGTCTCGCAGCAGGGGCAGTACTTGGTGTCGTTGTGGAAGGTGTTGCTCATGGTGGTGCTCGTTGTTCGGTGCGGCGGACGAGGGAACAGGGAGCACAGCGGTTGCCAGGTGCCCGCTCGAGGCCAAAGGAAGTCGCAAACTACTTCAAGGCATGGACTTGGGCCGGCACCGGGCTCCAAGCCGCGCTCGGACGCCAGCTGCCCCGCGTCCATTCCCGTGGACATGCGCCGCCGGTCCCGAGGCCTGTTGGAGCCCATTGGGCCGCAGAGGCGGACCAGCAGAGGGCGGATTCGTGCATTTAAGGACTGACACAGCAATGGCTTACACACGCTCCCCGACGCCACGTCCATCCAATCGGACGCACGATCGGCCCATGTGCAGGAATCTCGACGCTCCGGAGGGAGGCCGTCCCGGGCCACGGGCGGCTATGGTCTCCGCCGTGATCCAGTACGAAGGCACCCTCTACCGACCCCCCTCCGAGGCGGACAGCCTGATCCTGCAGGCGACCATCGGCTGCTCGTACAACCGGTGCACCTTCTGCGCCATGTACCGGGAGAAGCGCTTCCGCGTCCGGCCCATGGAGGAGCTGGTCCGGGAGATCGCCTGGGCCCGCCAGCACCTGGGTGACGTCCGCAAGGTCTTCCTCGCCGACGGCGACGCCCTCGTCGCCAAGACGCGCTTCCTCTCCGAGTTGCTCGGCCACCTGCGCGAGGCCTTCCCCGACCTCCGGCGCGTCTCGGCCTACGCCTCACCCCAGTCCATCGAGATCCGCACCGACGCGGACCTCCGCCAGCTGAGGGAGGAGGGGCTGACCCAGCTCTACCTCGGGGTCGAGTCCGGCGACGACGAGGTGCTCACCTGGCTCGACAAGGGCGTCGACGCCGCGGACATGATCCGCCTCGGGCGCAAGGCCTCCGCCGCGGGCATGAAGCTCTCCACCATGATCCTGCTGGGCGCCGGTAACCGGGCCCGCTCCCTCGAGCACGCGCGAGAGAGCGCCCGCGTCATCAACGGCATCCAGCCGCGCTTCGTCAGCACCCTGGTGATGACCCCGGTGGAGGGGACGCCGCTGATGGACTCCGCCAACGCGGGCGAGGTCGACGAGTTGACCCCCATCGAGCTCGCGCGAGAGCTGCGGGAGTTCATCGAGCACCTGAACCTCGAGAGCTCGATCTTCCGCTCGAACCACGCGTCGAACACCCTGGCGCTCAAGGGCGTCTTCCCGAAGGACCGCGAGGCCCTGCTCGAGGTGCTCGACAGCGTCCTCGAACGCCCGGACCGCGCGCCCTTCGTCCCGAACTGGCTCCGCGCTCTCTGAGCCCCGCCGGCCCGGCCCAGCGCGCCGGAGCCGCCGGGCGCTCCACGCCCCCTCACCCCGCCGGAGCCGGGATCCGGTCGATGGGCACGTCGAGCAGCGCCCGGTCCTCCCAGCCGTCGCAGTCGAAGTGCCACCACTCGGAGCTGAGCACCCGGAAGCCCTGCGCGGCCATGGCCTCGATGAGGACGCGCCGGTTCGTGCGCATGGGCTCCAGCACCTCGGCGTCCGCCCGCGCCTCGGGGACGAAGGCGTCGAAGTCGGTGGGCATCGCCAGCCGGTTCCCTCGCCCATCCACCAGCGTCACGTCCACGGCCATGCCGCGGTTGTGCCGGGATCCCTTGCTCGGGTCGGCCACGTAGTCGGGGTCACCGATCACCTCCCACATGCGCCGGGTCACCGACCACGGCCGATACCCGTCGAAGACCATCAGCCCCATGCCCCGGGACTCGAGGGCCGACTGGACGCGGCTGAGGCGCTCCATGGCCGAGCGCCGCAGGAAGATCCGCGGCTCGGGGTAGAGGGTCTCCCCCACGAAGTTGT
>CBFHHK010000102.1:8415-10092 GCA_965655435.1 Planctomycetota bacterium
ACGAAGGCGGCGGAAGGCCTCGACCTCGGCCGCCCACGAGCCCGGGACCGAGCGCCAATCCGGCGCGCGCAGCAGGGCTTCCCAGGTCGACGCGGAGCGCAGGCGGCCGTCGCCGTCCGCGGCCTCGAAGGCGCGGCCGAAGAGCCGGTCCAGGCTCCACATGATCGCGAGTCCCGAGGCCACCGGCCGGAGGGCGTCACGGTCGGTCACCGTGATGTGCACGCCCTGGCACAGCTCACCCTCGAACTTGGAGGCGTCGGGGGTGAACTCGATGGGCGTGAACTCGAGCCCCGGGAGCGCCGCCGCCCGTAGGGCGTCGCAGAGGCGCGGGCCGTCGATCCACGGCGCGCCGAAGAGCTCGAACGGCTCGTCGGTGCCGCGACCCACGGAGAGGTTCGCGCCCTCCAGCAGCCCGGTGCAGGGGTAGAGGACCGTCTGGTCCGGGTTGCGCATGTTCGGCGACGGGTTGATCCAGCGCACGCCGGTCTGCTCCCACCACATGTCCCGCGTCCACCCGGCCATGGGCACGACCTCCAGGTCGCACTCGATGCCGCCCCACTCCGCCTGGAACATCCGCGCCAGCTCCCCGACGGTCATCCCGTGGGTCACCGGCAGGGGACGCCAGCCGATGAAGGACTGGCGGTCCGGGTCGATGATCGGCCCCTCCACCCGGCGCCCCGTGATGGGGTTCGGCCGATCGAGCACCACCACGCTGACCCCCGCCTCCCCGCAGGCCTCCATGGCCAGGCCGAGGGTGGAGATGTAGGTGTAGTAGCGCACCCCGATGTCCTGGATGTCGAAGACGACCGCGTCGATCCCCGCCAGCATCTCCGCCGTCGGCCGGCGGGTGGCCCCGTAGAGGCTGAACACGGGCAGCCCCGTGGCCTCGTCCCGACCGTCCCCCACGTCGCCCTCGAGCTTGGCGAAGAGGCCGTGCTCCGGGGAGAACAGGCGCACGAGCTCGACCCCCTCGGCCGAGTGCAGGGCGTCGATGGTCCGGCGCCCGTCCCGGCAGCGGCCGGTCACGTTGGTGATGAGCGCGAGCCGCCGGCCCTTGAGCCGCGCGAAGTCCTCGTCAACCAACACGTCCACGCCGGTCCTCACGTGGGGCGCGCGCGGCGCAGCGTCGACGCCGGCCGCGGCGGCCACCGCGTCTGCCACGGCCCTCCGGAGCGGGCTCATGGAGGGCCCGGGGTCCACCTGGAGGCGACTCACGAGCAGCAGGTACCACACACCCGACGACCGATCGACCCAGTAGCACGGCCCCGTGAAGCCCGTGTGCCCGAGGGAGGCGTAGCGAGGGAAGCGCGAGCCGCGCGGGGAGTCGTAGGCCGACGCCACGTCGATCCCCAGGGCCCGCGCCACGGCGCCGCCCTCGAGGATGCGCGGGCGCACGAGCTCGGCGAGCGCGCCGGGCTGGAGGGGCGAGCCCTCCCCCGCAGCGCCCGCGAGCATGCCGCAGAAGCGCGCGAGGTCGGCCGCGGTGGAGAACACGCCGGCGTGCCCGGCGACCCCGCCGAGGGCGCGCGCGCGCGGATCATGCACGACCCCGAGACCCGTTCCATCTGGCGAGGTCGCCGCGCAACGATCCAGGCGGTCGCCGTCGAGGGGTCCGTAGCTCGTCTCCCCCATGCCCAGCGGCCCGTGCACCCTTCGGGCGCAGAAGTCCTCGAGGGG
>CBFHHK010000102.1:10191-15139 GCA_965655435.1 Planctomycetota bacterium
GCCGTCGAGGGGTCCGTAGCTCGTCTCCCCCATGCCCAGCGGCCCGTGCACCCTTCGGGCGCAGAAGTCCTCGAGGGGTTCACCTGCCACCGCCTCCACGATCTCGCCCAGCAGGATGTACCCGAGGTCGCTGTAGATGAACTTCTCACCCGGCGGCGAGGAGAGCTCGCGCGCGCAGATCCGCGCCACTGCCGCCGACGGACCGTCCGCGTAGTCATCCAGATGGTTCACCGGCGAGAGCCCCCCCGTGTGGAGCAGGAGCTGCTCCACGGTGACCTCGTCCTTGCCCCCCCCGGTGAACGCCGGGACGATCGACGAGACGCGATCGGTGAGCCGCAGCTTCCCCTCCTGGACCAGGGCCATGATCGACGAGGAGGTCGCCACCGACTTGGTCAGGGACGCCAGGTCGAAGACCGTGTCCAGGGTCATGGGGACCCCCGGCGCACGCTCGCCGTGGGCGGAGCGGTGCAGGACCTCGGCGCCGCGGCCGACCACGAACACGGCGCCGGGGATAGTCCCTGAGCCGATGGCCGCGTCGATCGTCCCGCGGGCTTCGTTGAAGTCGGGGGCGGAGTCGGGGGAGGGGGCGCCCTGGACGGCGAGGGTGAAGGCAGCGATGACAGCGAACATGGGGCCCCCTGTACCACAGCCAGCCGAAAGTGGCCTCCGTTTAGGGGCGCGGTTCCACGCCGAGGACCGCCCGGCCGACGACCTCTCCGAGATCAGCGAGGAAGCGGTCCGCCCGGCCGTAGTCGTAGACGCCGTCGCCGACCACCCCGTTCGGGTTCGTGTACAGGGTCGCGGCGAGGAAGAAGCTCCGGCCAGTCCGGCGATCCACGACCTCCGAGTTGGTGATGCTGAAGCCGTAGGCGCGGCCGACCTTGTCGCGCACCAGCAGCTCCTCGGCGGTCCGGATCCTGAGCAGGCCCGGCAGCAAGAACTTCGAGTAGTCGTCCGGGTAGGTCGAGGGGTCGTAGCGCGGGTCCGCCGAGGCCCCGGGCGTCGAGGCCATCGCCGCACGGACGAAGTCCCGGTCGGCTTCGGACAGGACGAAGCCCGCGCGCCTCGGACCACCGCGCAGGCGGTCGAGCGCGACCTGCAGGTCCGGCCGCAGGAGCATGATGTTCATGTCCACGAGGTCTTCGAGCGGCATGAAGTTCTTCAGGGCGAAGTTCATGGGCCCCTCGACCAGCTGCGCCCCGACGGTGTGAGCGCGGCCGACCTCGACGCCGTCCAGGTCGGCGTTCGAGCCCGGGGCCGCGGCGGTTCGCGCCGGGAGGCTCGCGATCACACGGCCCTGAGCGTCGAGGAGGTCGATAGCGGGCACCCTGAGCTGATCCCCCGAAGAGCGGAACTCCGCGAGCCGGTGGAAGATCCGCGTGCGCGTCAACCCGGCGGCACCCAGCGAGCCGTTGACCCCGTCATTGCCCGCCAGCTCGTAGAGCCGGTTGTAGGCGCCGTTATCCGAGACCAGCAGCACCTTGCGGGCGTCGTGGCCCGCCGTGATCGTGCCGCCGTCCACGTGGCTGGGGTCTGTGTCCTCGAGGACGTCATCGTCGAAGAGGGGGTGATAGCGGAGCGCCGTCGACCGCGAGATCGGCGCCCCCGCGGCCGGTCCGGGCCGCCAGCCCGCGGCCTCCGCGGCGCCCAGCTGCTCGAAGGCCGCGATCACCGCCGCCGTCTTGACCGCGCTCGCCGGGTAGAAGTACGTGGGACCCCGGTCGAAGACATGCCGCTCCAGGGTGGGCCCGGCGGCGCCCTCCCCCACGACCACGAGCTCGATCTTGATCCGGTGGGCGTCCGCCTCGTCGAGCAGGTCCGCAAAGAGGTCCGGCCGCGACTGGAGCAGCCCGGCCAGCAGCCCCTCCGTGGGAGGCTCCACCGGCTGCGTGGAGGGGGTCGCACAGGCCGCCACAGCAGCGACCGCCACGCCGGCCAGCGCCCGGCGAAGCGTGGAGCCACGCGCTCGCCCAGACTCCGGTCTGGACCGCCGCCGGCGGCTGCGCCGAACGCCGCCGAGCCTCACGCCAGCGCCTCCCGCTCGAGGTGAAGGAGGTGGTTGGGGTCGATGGACGGACGCGCCAACGCGGCGGAGCCGTCCTCGCGGAGTACGACCTCGGCCGGGAGCGAGCGCGAGTTGTAGCAGGAGGCCATGGCCGCACCGTAAGCGCCCACGTCGTGGATCAGAAGCAGCTCCCCGCGTTCCAGATCAGGGAGCTCCTGGGGCTCCGGCGCGCCGCCCTTGCCCTGGGTGAACACGTCGGCGCTCTCGCACAGGGGCCCGGCGACCATCTTCGGTGTGGTGGGGCGGTCCCCACCGGCGAGGGCGCTGATGCGATGAAACGCTCCGTAGAGCATGGGGCGGATCATCGTGTGGAAGCCGGCGTCCACGAGCACGAAGGTCGCCCCCTCACTTCCCGTGGACTTCACGCCGCAGACCTCGGTCAAGAGGACCCCCGCGTCGGCCACCAGCACCCGACCGGGCTCGGCCTCCAGCTCGATCGATCGCCCCAGGGACCGGGACCAGCGCTCGCGCCCGGCTAGCCAGATGGCCGCGAAGCGCTCGAGGTCGAAGGGCGCCGCGCCCGGGCGGTAGGGGAACGACATGCCCCCTCCGCACGAGACGCGCACGAGGGTCTCACCGAAGAGCGCGACGGCGGGATCCATGGCCTCGACGGTCCGCTCGATGAAGCGCCCCTCCAGTCCGGAACCGATGTGCACGTGCAGCCCCGTGACGCGCAGCCCCAGCGCCTCCGCCCGCTCGCGAACAGCCGGGAGCTCCTCGTGCCAGATGCCGTGCTTGGAGTGAGGGCCGCCGGTGGTGACCTTCATGTCATGCCCCTCACCGAAGCCGGGGTTCACCCTGAGCGTGACGTCCACCGGACCGCAGAGCTCCGCGACGTCCTCGAGCATCGCCGCGCTCCCCGCGTTGACGTGGAGCCCGAGCTCGCCCACCAGCGCGCGCGCGCGCCGGTCCATGAGGTCTGCCGTGTAGACCATCTCGTCCGGCTCGAAGCCGGCCGCTCGGGCGCGCTTGATCTCGCCCGCGGAGACCACCTCGCAGCGCGCCCCCCCCTCCCGCAGGGTGCGGAGCACCGCGAGGTTCGAGTTGGCCTTGACCGCGTAGCGCACCGAGTCGAAGCGCCCGAACGGCGCGAGGTTCCGGCGCACAACGGCGAGGTCATAGACGTAGAGAGGAGTGCCGTGGGACGCGGCGAGTTCGGCCAGGAGCCCCTGGCGCTGGGTGCATAGGTCCATGACGGAGATTCTCGGTCATAGGGCGCGAACTTCAAACCCGGGAGCCCAGCGAGCCCAGGTGCTTCCGTGTAACGTCAATTCCGAGATGAAGAGACGACCCACGCTCCGCCAAGCGGCTCCCCTCGTCGCCACCCTCGGCCTCGCCGCGGTGGCCGCCGTCCAGCTCGAGACCACCGCCAGCGCGGTCCTCAGCGGCAGCGGGGCGCCCAGGAGGATCTTCGTCGATGCCGGCCACGGCGGGATCGACCCGGGAGCGGTCGGGAACGGCGTCGTGGAGAAGGAGCTCAACCTCGAGGTCGCCCTTCGGCTCCGCGACCTGCTCGAGGCCGACACCGCCGACACCTCGGGCGGTGGCGAGTGGGAGGTCATGATGACGCGCACCGACGACGCGTCGGTGTCGCTCGCGAGCCGGACCAACGCCGCCAACAACTGGCCAGCAGATCGCTTCGTCTCGATCCATCACAACGCCTTCTCCAGCTCGCTCGCCAGCGGGACGGAGACGTTCTCCTTCTCCAACGGGACCCCCGGGGCGGACCTCCGCGATCGGCTCCAGGAGGAGCTCCTCAACGCCATGGGGTTCGTGGACCGGGGCCCCAAGACCGCCAACTTCTACGTGCTCCGGGAGACCCTGATGCCCGCGGCCCTCACGGAGGCGGGGTTCCTCAGCAACCCCGGCGACGCGGCGGCGCTGTCGGCGCCGGGCGCGGTGGAGGCCCTGGCCCTCGCGCACCTGTTCGGGATCCAGCGCCACTACGGGTTCCCGGCTCACGTCCCCGTCACCGGCCCCTCCACCTACTGCTTCCCGAAGACCGCCTCGGCGGGCTGCGTCCCGTCAATCGAGGCCGCTGGCACACCCTCCGTCAGCCAGAGCGACTTCGTCGTCGCCTGCGATCAGGTGCTGAGTCAGCAGTTCGGGATGCTCTTCTGGGGGCGTGAGGGGCTGGAGCTGCCGCTCCTCGGCGGGTTCCTGTGCGTCGGCGGCCCCTTGATGCGCACGCCCGTTCAGTTCTCGAACGGCCTCGGGCCCGGCAACTGCTCGGGCCGCCTCGAGCTCCAGATGGACAGCAGCTTCCTCAACGCGAGCGGGATGCTCCCCGGGGACGAGATCTTCTGCCAGTGGTGGTACCGGGACCCCGGCCTCCTGCCTGCGACGCCGATCGGGCTCTCCGACGGCCTCAAGTTCACCGTGCTCCCCTAGGGGAGCCGCCAATCCCCCCAACGCGCAGCGGGCACGAACCCGAGCCGCTTGGCGAGCGCGACCGAGGGGTGATTGGTCGCGGCCACCGACCAGACGGGCGCGAGCCCCGCCGCGGTCTGCTCGAGCATGAGGGCCGCCGCAGCGCTGGCGCCGAAGCCCTCGCGGCGGAAGGGCGCCGTCGTCTCCACCGACACGTCCCAGAGGGTCTCCGTCTCCACGAAGGCGTAGGCGAGGGCGACAGGCTCGCCCCCTGCCAGAGCCACGGCGGCCGCGGGCCAGGACTCGAGGGCCTCCAGCTCGCGCCGCATGGGGACCGGGAGCTCCTCCACTCCGGGGTCTCCCACGGCGACGACCTGGACCTCATGGCGAGCGGCCTGGGCGGCGAGCGCCTCGGACTTGCCTCCCCATGAGAACACCTCCACCACGCCCGGGGCCCGCGCCACGCCCTCCGCGCACCACTCGTCCATCACGTCCGGCGCGGCGCGCAGCCTG
>CBFHHK010000103.1:0-4830 GCA_965655435.1 Planctomycetota bacterium
GGCCTGGCCCTCGGCTGGGCGGTGACCCTCGGCTGCGCGGGGGGGTGCGCGAGCGCCCCAGCGGAGGCCCCTGCCCCGGTCCCCCGCCTCGAGGCCACCTCCCTCCTCGGGGCGCCCCTCACCGCGCCCCCGCTCTCCGAGGTGACGGAGCGGCGGCTCGAGCTGGACCTCGAGTCCGCGCGGCTCGCCCTCGCTGACGCCCCGTCGGAGCAGCGCACGATCTGGGTCGGCCGGCGCCTCGCCTACCTCGGTCGCTATGACGAGGCCATCCGCTGGTACCTCGCCGCGCTCGTGCAGTACCCCGACAGCTACCGCCTGCGCAGACACCTGGGGCACCGGCTCATCACCGTCCGGCGGCTGGATGACGCGATCCAGGTCCTCACCGAGGCCAGACGCCTCGCGGCCGCTGCCACGAACCGGATCGAGCCTGACGGAGCACCGGGCCCCGAGGGCGAGCCCCGCAGCACGACCCACGGGAACATCGACTACCACCTCGCCCTCGCGTACTACGCCCGCGGGGACTTCAACGCGGCCGCCGACCTCTGGGTCGAGTGCGCCCGGCGCTGGGCGGGTAACGACGACTCGCGGGTCGCGGCCATGCACTGGGCCCACGTGAGCCTGCTCCGAGCCGGACGCCAGGAGGAGGCCCGCAGCATCCTCGAGCTCGTCGGTCGCTACCCCGACGTCATCGAGAACGTCGCGTACCTGGAGCTGGTCCAGCTCTATCGCGGGGAGCTCAAGGCCGGGGCGCTCCTCGCCCGGGAGGAGCGCAACGCCGCCCTCGAGTACGGCCTCAGCAGGTACCTGATCCGATTGGGCGCGCATGTCGACGGCGAGGAGAGCCTCATCCAGCTGAGCCAGCGACCCGAGTGGCCGGCCTTCGGCGTCCTCGCGGCCGAGGCGGACCTCGCCGCGCGTTGACCCGGCCGGCAGGGCACGACAGAGTTTTCCCCCGGGCTCTCCCCCGAGCTTCTCCTGGGGTCCCTTCCGGGGCCCCCCTGGGTCCACCGCGGAATCCGGGGTGGGCGCCCCGAACCGAGACGAAGATCCGGGAGCCGGTGAACCCTGCACCCGGTGGGCCCGTCCCTAATGCGCTCGCCGTGGCACCCTCTCGGTGCCTGACTCCGCTCCAGCGACCCCATGCGAACTGCTCTCCGCACCCTCCCTAGCCTCGCCACCGTCGGCCTCGCGGCCCTCGCGCTGGGCCTCACGCTGCACCGCAGCGGACCGACTCCGCACACCCTCGAGGCGGAATGCGCCCCGGCCGAGGGGCCGTTCCCCGGAGCCCCGCTGGCCCCGCCCACGGACCCGCGCGGTGGCGGCGAGGGCGAGGAAGGAGAGGACCGAGCCGAGCGCGCGCGCTGGATCGAGCAGCTCCACCTCGCGGCCCCCGGCGCGGACTGGAGGGCCATCGAGCGAGCGAACCAGGCCGCGGAGCTCGAGCGGCGCAACGAGGCGATCCTCACGGACGGTGGCGGCTCGCTGCCCTGGGTCTGGGACGAGGTGGGCTCGAAGAACCAGGCGGGGCACACGCGCTGCGCGGCCCTCGGGGCGACCCGCGTGGACGGGCGCTACCTGTACGTGGGCTCGGCGGGCGGCGGCCTGTGGCGCGGGCGAGAGGACGGGACAGAGTGGACGCCCCTCTCCGACAGCGTCTTCGGCGGCGTGGACGACGTCGTGGTCATCGAGCCCGCGAACCTCGCCGATGATGACGTCCTCGTGATGCGCCAGGGCAACTCCGTGCTGCGGAGCGCCGACGCGGGCCTGACCTGGCAGAGCGCCAGCGGCCTCGGCGGGGTCACCACCGCGCGCCGCATGGTGCGCGCGGCCGACGCTGCCCAGACCGTCTTCCTCTTCGGGAGCGCCAACGTCCCCGGGGTCGGCGAGAAGAGCGCGCTCTTCGCCTCCGTCGACGGGGGCCAGAGCTTCACGCTGCGCCACAACTTCGGGACCAACTGGAGCGGGGACATCTGGGTCCCCCGCACCGCCGCCCTCGGGGGGAGCGCGGTGTACATCCTCCAGCGCGGGCGGATCTTCGTCAGCGTCAACGGCGGCTTCAGCTTCGCCCCTGGGCTCGACGTGGACACCGCGGCGACGGCGGGCGACATCGTCGGCTCCGAGGCGGGCGGCCCCACCCTCTACGTCGCCCTGCGCCAGAGCAACGGCGACTGGAACCTTCACCGCTCCGACGATGCGGGCCAGTCGTCGGTGTTCGTGCGGACCCTCAACAGCTTCTGGGGGAGCACCCAGTCCATGGCGGCCTTCGCCCACGACGCCGCTCGTCTGATCTACGGCGGGGTCGAGGCGTGGCTCTCCACCGACGGCGGCGCCACGGCGTCACGGATCAACACCTGGGGCTCCTACTACGGCGACCCCGCGAACCGGCTCCACGCGGACATCCGCGGCATGAGCCCGCTGGTCGACCGCGACGCGCCGGGTGAGCCGGACCTCCTGTTCATCAACACCGACGGCGGGACGTACCTCACCACCGACGGCGGCGCCACGGTCCAGAACCTGAGCCTCGAGGGGCTCGGGGTGGGCCAGTTCTACTCGACCCACACGTCGGTCCTCGATCCCCGGCGCATCAGCGGCGGGACCCAGGATCAGGGGTACCAGGTGGGGCTGCTCGACGTCTCCGCCACCGGGCCAGGACCGACCACCGACTTCGACCAGATCATCAGCGGAGACTACGGCCACCTGGTGAGCGGCGACGGCACCCACGACCTGGTCTACTCCACCTATCCGGGCTTCATCCTCGTCCAGGACGGTGAGGTCAACCCGACCCTGCGCTTCCTCGACTTCCCGTCAGGCTCGAGCCAGCTCTGGCTCCCGCCCGTGGTGGCGGACCCCAACGACCCCGACGAGTTCTTCTTCCTCGGGGAGCGGCTCTACCACTACGACCGCCCCATGGCGGCCTGGACCCCCTCCGTATGGTCGACTCAGGACTTCGCGGCGGGCAGCAGCAGCTACCTCTCTGCGCTGGCCTTCGCGCCGTCGGATTCGACGCGGGCTTTTGCCACCACGAACACCGGGCGGCTCTACCACTCGAGCGACGGGGGCGTGACCTGGACCCTCGGCTCCACCGGCGGACCGAGCTCCCACTACTTCTACGGCTCCGCGCTCCTCGTGGACCCTCAGGACCCAGACCACGCCTTCGTGGCCGGGTCCGGCTACGGCAACCCCGCGGTGCGCGAGACCCGGGACGGCGGCGCCACCTGGCAGGCCCGGTCGGCGGGGCTGCCCAGCACGCTGGTGCACGACATCGCCTGGTCCCCGGACGGGAGCGGCGACCTGTTCGCCGCCGCCGAGGCGGGCGCCTTCCACTTCGACGCCGCCAGCTCCACCTGGTCCAACGCCATGGGGACAGAGGGGCCCGCCACGAACTACTGGTCCGTGGAGACCGTGCCCTCGAGCCCGCGGGTCCGCTTCGGGACCTATGGGCGCGGCATCTGGGACCTGACCCTGCTGGGCGGCGGCGAGCTGGGCGTTCGCGTCTGCTCCCCCGCGACGCCGAACGCCACGGGCGTGTCCGGCGTGATCCGCGCCCTGGGCAGCCCCTTCGTCGCAGACAACGACCTCACGCTGGTCGCCAACGCCCTGCCGTCGAACACCCTCGGCTTCTTCCTCGCCTCGCCCACCCAGGGCTTCATCCCGAATCCCGGCGGTTCCGTGGGCGTCCTCTGCCTCGGCGGCCCCTTCGGACGCTACCAGTCCCTGGCGCAGAACTCAGGGCTCTTCGGGTCCATCGCGCTCCCGGTGGACGTCACGGCCATCGCCCAGCCCAGCGGGCCCGTGGCCGGTCAGCCTGGCGAGACCTGGTTCTTCCAGGCCTGGTACCGGGACTCACTCCTCTTCCTACCCACGTCCAACTTCACGGACGCCATCGCAGTCCAGCTGCGCTAGGCGCCCTGCGCCGGGCCGAGGGCCTCCGTCAGGGCCTCGACCAGGCGCGCGACCTCACCTCGGGTGTTGTAGTGGACGAGGCTGATCCTCACGACGCCGTCGCGCTCGAGCAGCCCGAGGTCGCGGATGAGCCGATAGGCGTAGAAGTGACCGAAGCGCACCGCGATCTGCCGCTCGTCCAGGAGCGGGGGAATCTCGCTGGAATCGCGGCCCGCCACCGTGAAGGAGACCGTCGGGACGCGGCGCGCGCTGGAGGGTGACCGGTCCCCGATGATGGTGACGTCGGGGTGGGCACCGAGGAACTCCAGCAGCGGCGTGACGAGCGCCTCCTCGTGGGCGGCGATCTCCTCGAAGGCGCGCTCCAGGGTGGCGGGAGTCCCGGACGCCGGGCCCAGGGTCCCCAGGTACTCCGTGATGCCAGGGAGCGACGCCACCAGCTCGTAGTTGACCCCGCCAGGCTCGAACTTCCTCGGCAGCTCCTCCTCGCCCACGAAGAAGTGGTTGATGCTGCCGGTCTCGAGGAGCACCTCCTTGCGCCCGAACATGACGCCGAGGTGCGGCCCATAGACCTTGTAGAGGCTCGCGAAGTAGAAGTCGACGCCCAAGGCTCGCACGTCCACGCGCCGGTGGGGCGCGTAGGCCACCGCGTCCACGCAGGTCAGGGCGCCGGCCGCGCGGGCCAGCGCGGCGCAGGCGGCCACGTCGGTGATCGAGCCGACGATATTGGAGCAGTGCGTGAAGGCGACCAGCCGCGTGCGCTCATTGAGGAGCTCCGCGAGATCGTCCGGGTGGAGCTCGCAGGTGTCCGGGCGGACACGCCACTCCCGCAGGACGATCCCTGACGCCTCCAGCCGCCGCCAGGCCCCCACGTTCGTCTCGTGGTCCACGTTGGTCACGATCACCTCGTCCCCCACCGACCAGCCCGGC
>CBFHHK010000103.1:4929-15115 GCA_965655435.1 Planctomycetota bacterium
CCTCTGATCCGGGCCCCAGGGGCTCCCGGCTCCAAGCTTCGGCCTCTCCCGAGCCCCAGCGTCAGCGTCTTCAGCCCCGGCGCCCATGAGCCTGCAGGATCATCGCTTCAGAGTCTTCAGGATCACCGCTTCAGAGTTTTCAGGATCACCGCTTCAAGCACTGCGCCGGCTCCGCGAAGCCCTCCGGCTCGCTAGACTTCCCGCCCGATGTCCCTGCTCACTCTAGAAGACGTCAAGAAGCACTTCGGCGCCCAGGAGGTGCTCCGCGGAGCGTCCCTGACCATCGACCCCGGCCAGAAGATCGGGATCGTGGGGCGCAACGGCGGCGGCAAGACGACGCTGTTCCGGATGATCGCCGGGGAAGAGACCCCCGACTGGGGCTCGGTCCGCGTGCGCAAGAAGGCGCGGCTCGGCGTCGTCCCCCAGCGCCCCGAGTTCGGGGAGGGCGAGACCGCGCGGGAGTACGTGGCCACCGGTCTCGACGAGCTGCACCGGACCATCGAGCGCTACGAGACGTGCGCCGAGGAGATGGGCTCGGCCGAGGGCGAGGAGCTCGAGCGCCTGATGAGCGAGCACGACCGCCTCGGCGGCCGCATCGATCAGCTGGGCGGCTGGGACACCGAGCGCAAGGTGGAGACCGTCCTCGGCGGCATCGGGCTCCCCGAGACCCACTGGGATCGCGAGGCGCGCCTGCTCTCCGGCGGCGAGAAGAACCGCGTCGCGCTGGCCCGCGAGCTCATCGGCGGCCACGACCTGCTGCTGCTCGACGAGCCCACCAACCACCTGGACCTCGAGGGGATCGAGTGGCTGGAGCGCTACCTCAAGGACCTGCCCACCGGCGTCCTGATCGTCAGCCACGACCGCCGGCTCCTGACGAACTGCATCGACCGCATCGTCGAGCTCGAGCGGGGCCGGCTCGTGGCGTACGCGGGCAACTATCCCAAGTACCTGCAGCTCAAGGCCGAGAAGTTCGAGTCGGAGCAGCGCGCCTGGGAGCAGCAGCAGGAGCTCCTGCGGAAGGAGGAGTCCTTCATCAAGAAGCACATGGGCAGCCAGCGCACGGCCGAGGCCAAGGGCCGCGCCAAGAAGCTCAGCCACGTCGAGCGCCTGGAGAAGCCCCACCACGACGTCCGACGGCCGCGAATCAAGGCCCCTGAGGCGGCGCGCGGGGGCGAACGCGTGCTCCACACCGAGCGGCTGTTCGGCGGATACGAGGAGAACGTGCTGCTGAAGGACGTGGACATCCGCGTGGGCCGTGGCGAGCGGATCGGCATCGTCGGCCCCAACGGCGCCGGCAAGTCGACGCTGATGAAGATCATCGCCAACAAGCTCGCGCCCCTCTCCGGTGAGGTCGTGCGCGGCCATGGAGCCCGGGTCGCCTACTACGACCAGGACACCTCGCACCTGCGCGACGACCACACGCCCCTCGAGGAGGTCCGGCGGCACTACCCGGAGATGACCGAGCAGGAGATCCGGAACCACCTGGCCCAGTTCCTGTTCCGCGGCAACGAGGTCGAGAAGGTCATCTCGACGCTCTCTGGCGGTGAGCGTGCGCGGCTGTCGCTCTCGCTCCTCGTGCTCACGAGCCCCTCGTGGTTCGCCCTGGACGAGCCCACCAACCACCTCGACCTCGCCAGCCGGACTTCCCTTGAGGAGATGCTCGGGGAGTTCCAGGGCGCGATCGTCTGCATCAGCCACGACCGTGAGTTCCTCGACGGGATCTGCAACAAGACCGTCGAGGTCAGCGCCGCCGGCGTCGACGAGTTCGACGGCAACTACTCCGCGTGGCGGGCCCACAAGCTCGCTGAGCGGGACGCCGCCCAGGAGGAGAAGGCGAGGCGAGAGGCCGCCCAGCGCAAGGCCGCTCGCGAGCGCGAGGAGGCGGAGCGCCGCCGCGGGGGCGCTGAGAAGAAGGCCAAGGGGGGCTCGAAGAAGAAGGGCAGCGGCAAGGGCCCGCGGAACCCCTACATGTTCGAGAAGCTGGAGAAGAAGATCATGGAGCTCGAGCAGGAGCTGGAGACGCTCAACGGCTCCATGGCCTCCGAGGAGGTCTACACCAACCCGGACCGGCTCCGGGAGACCCAGTTCCGCATCGCGGAGGTCGAGGCCGACCTGGAGTCGTCCAACGAGGAGTGGCTCAACTGGGAGACCGCCTGAGGGCGACGCCCCGCGGGCCCGGGAGCCCGAGGTCCGCAGATTCCCGCGCGGCGGGGCGCCTGGCCCGCTAACCTCCCCGCCATGCAGACCTTCCTCGAAGAGATCCGCGCGGCCATCGCGGCCGAGACCGGGATCGAGAGCCCGAAGCTGGAGACGCCCCGCGACCTCGCGATGGGCGACGTCGCCTTCCCGTGCTTCGTCCTGGCCAAGGAGCGCAAGGCGGCCCCCCCCAAGATCGCCGCGGAGCTCGAGGCTGCGCTGAACGCGCGGATGGAGCGGGTGACCGCGAAGGCCACCGGGCCCTACCTCAACTTCACCATCGAGCGCGCCGCCTTCGCGGAGACGGTCCTCTCGGAGATCGCCGAGCACGGCCCCTGCTACGGCACGTCAGCGGAGGGCAACGGTCAGAAGATCGTCATCGACTTCTCCTCCCCCAACATCGCCAAGCCGATGAGCGTGGGTCACCTGCGCTCGACCGTGATCGGCGCCGCCATCCAGCGACTGCACGACGCGCTCGGCTACGAGACCGTGGGGATCAACCACATCGGCGACTGGGGCAGCCAGTTCGGCAAGCTCGTGGCCGCGGTCAACCGCTACGGCGACACCGTGGACCTCGAGGGGGACCCGATCCCCGCGCTCCTCGCCCTGTACGTCCGATACCACGAGGAGGAGGAGGGCGACCCGACCCTCGTGGAGGAGGCCCGCGAGGCCTTCCGCGAGCTGGAGAGCGGCGTCGACGGCCCCGTGCGCCAGACGTGGAAGAAGCTCACCGAGCTCTCCCTCGAGGAGTTCGGGAAGATCTACACGCGCCTCGGGGTCAGCTTCGATCTCATCCGCGGCGAGGCCTTCTACGAGCCGCACCTGGACGCCACGGTGGACCGCGTGGTGGCGTCGGGCGTCACCGAGGAGTCCGAGGGCGCGCTGGTCGTGGACCTCTCTTCGTTCGGCAAGATCCCGCCGTGCCTCCTGCGCAAGACCGACGGGACCACGCTCTACGCGACCCGGGACCTCGCCGCCGTCTTCCACCGCTGGGAGGAGTTCGGCTTCAGCCGCGCGCTCTACGTGGTGGGCGCGGATCAGCGCCTGCACTTCCGCCAGCTCAAGCACGTGCTCGAGCGCATGGAGCTCGACTGGGAGCCCCGAGTGGAGCACGTGGACTTCGGCATGATGCGCCTCCCCGAGGGCAAGATGAGCACCCGCAAGGGCCGCGTCGTCTTCCTCGATGAAGTGCTCGACGCCGCGACAGCGGAGGCCGCAAGGGTCATCGCCGAGAAGAACCCCGAGCTGGCCGACCAGGCCGCCATCGCCGAGACCGTCGGCGTGGGCGCGGTGGTCTTCAACGACCTCAAGCGCGAGCGCGTCAAGGACATCGACTTTCGCCTCGAGGAGGTGCTCAGCTTCGAGGGCGACACCGGTCCCTACGTGCAGTACACCCACGCGCGCCTGGCCTCGATCGAGCGCAAGGCGGGCGACGTGGACGCGGCCCCGGACTGGAGCGTCCTCGCGGGCGCCGCAGGCATCCTCGGCCAGATGGGGCGCTTCCCGGACGTGCTGCGCTCTGCGGCGCGCAACGCCGAGCCCTCCGAGCTGACCACCTTCGTGCTCTCCCTCGCCCGGGAGGTGAACTCCTGGGCCGCCAAGGAGCGGGTCCTCGGCCAGGAGCCGGCCGTGACCGCCGCCCGCCTCGCCCTCGTGCGCGGCGCCCGCCAGGTGCTCGGCAACAGCCTCGCCCTCCTCGGGGTGGGCGCGCCGGCCGAGATGTGAGCCGCGGGACGCCGCGGCCACCGCGGCGGGGTCCGGACGAACGAAGGAGGGGCGGCGCTTCGAGCGCCGCCCCTCCTTCGTGTCTCGCTGGACAGCGCCAGCGAGTCGCTCACATGAGCATGGTGTTCTGCTTCTGGCCGAAGAGGCTCTTCAGGCGGCTCATCACGTTCGAGTGGATCTGGCAGACGCGGCTCTCCGTGAGCTCCAGCATCTCGCCGATCTCGCGCATCGTGTGACCGACCTGGTAGTACTGCTCGATGATGAAGCGCTCCTTCTGGGTCAGCGACCGCGTCAGGAAGCCCATCATGTCGTCGCGGTTCAGCACGCCGAGGGGGTCGATGGACTTCTTGTCCTCGAGCACGTCGACCTTCTCCATGGAGCTGTCGTCGTCTCGGTCCTCCCACTTGTCAGAGAGGGAGTACATGGCCTTGGCGCTGGCGCCCTGGATCTCCTTGGCGAGCTCCTGGTGGTCCATCTCCAGCTCCCGCGCCAGCTCGGAGTGGGTCGGCTCACGGCCGTAGAGCCCGGTCAACCGCTGCAGGGCCTTGTCGATCCGGCTCGCCTTCAAGCGAACGAGACGCGGGACCCAGTCCTGGCTGCGGAGCTGGTCGAGGATCGAGCCGCGGATCCGCGTGGTGCAGTACGTCTTGAACTTGATCCCGCGGCTGGGGTCGAAGCCGCGGATCGCGTCCATCAGGCCAAAGAGGCCCGCGCTGACGAGGTCGTCGAGCTCGATGGACTTGGGCAGCGTCTGGAGCAGGCGCTCGGCGATGTACTTGACGAGCGGGAAGTGCCGCTCCATGAGCACGTTGCGCACGCGCTCGAGCTGCTGGACGTCCTTCTTGTTGCGGGCGACCTGGTAGTGCTCCCAGATCTCCTCGGTGGGGAGCTCCTCGACCGGGAGCGCCGGCGTGGCCTTGCGCGCTGCCTTTCTCCGTGTGGTGGTCCGCTTGCGCGCGGGCGCCGCGGCGACAGGCGCCTTCTTGCGGACGGTCGTCGCCTTGGATGTGGGTTTCTTCGCGGTCATGGGCGTTGCGCTCGGCGCGGGGCTCCGGTCAATCGACCTTCAGGAGCGAGTGAGAGGGCGCGTCGAGTCGAGCGCGGCCATTGAGGAAGAGCAACTCGATGACAAAGACGCAGGCGACGGGGTCTCCGCCGATCTTGCGGATGAGGCTGAGCCCAGCCTCCATCGTCCCGCCTGTGGCGAGGAGGTCGTCCACCATCAGCACGCGCTCACCGGGCTTCACAGCGTCGGTGTGCACCTCGATGGTGTCGGTGCCGTACTCCAGTTCGTACGACTCAGCGGCCGTCTTGGACGGCAGCTTGCCCGGCTTGCGGATGGGGATGAACCCCTTCCCCAGGGCGTAGGCCAAGGCGGTGCCGAAGATGAAGCCCCTGGACTCGATGCCGCAGATCACGTCGTACGACGCAGGGTCCACGAGGCTCGTGAGCCCGTCGATCGAGGACTTCAGACCCTCCGCGCTCTGGAGGAGCGGGGTGATGTCCTTGAAGAGGATGCCTGGCTTGGGGAAGTCAGGGACGTCACGGATGAACTGTTCGATCACGGTGGGGCTCCGCGGCGCGGTCTCCCAAGGAGACGGCGGCGCGTAGACGTCTTCGGCGGACCGAGGGATCGACTTGAACCACGACCTCTACATTTCCACGCGTCGGCTCAAGTTGCGGGAATCCGCGGGGTCGCCGGCCGAAAGGTGTCGCGCAAACCGACAGTCCCAGGCCCCGGGCGACCTCGTTGCAAGCTCCTAGGGCTCGTCCACGCGGGCGCCGGAGAGCCCCACGGCGAGGCCCGGGAGCGGCTACCGCTCTCGGAGCTGGCGGCGGAGCTTCGCCCGCTCGAGGCGAGTGTCACGGCCGTTGATGCTGGCCAGCTCGAAGAGCTGCAGCGCGCGCCCTGGGTCCGCGTCCGCGCCCCGCCCCTCGAGGACCAGCTCCGCGAGCCGGAACAGCACGTCTCCGTCCTCCTCCTCCGCGATGCAGGACTCGAGCACCCGGACGGCCTCGGCCTCATCGCGCTCGATGTCCGGGGCGCCCTCGAGGTATCGGTCGCAGAGCCACAGCGCCGCGTGGGCGTTCCCACGGCCGGCAGAGCTCCTCACCAGGGTCAGTCCGCGCTCCACGTCGCGCTCCACACCCTCGCCCTCCATGGTGGCGAAGCCGACGTTGGCGACCGCGTACGGATCACCGAACTCCATCGCCTGGCGGTAGTACTCCATGGCGCGGGCTCGGTCCTCGTCCACGAACTTGCCGTACCAATAGAGCACGCCCAGGTAGGTGATCGCCGAGGCGTGACCGCGCTCGGCGGCGCTGCGCATCCACTTCAGCCCAGCCTCCTGGTCCTGCTCGAGGCCAGGCCCGTCGAGGAGCCGGTCGGCGAGATCGTGTGCCACCTCGCTGTTGTCCTCCGCCAGCTGCTCCAGGAGCAGCAGGCCCGCCTCGGCGTCGGGCTCACAGCCCGTACCGTCCACCATCGCGAAGGCCAGCCAGATCTCAGACCCGGGGTGCCCCAGGGCGGCGGCGCGCTCACGGAACTCGTAGGCGCGGACCTCGTCCTCGCGGACCCCCTCGCCGTTCTGATAGCAGATGGCCAGGTTGGCGATGGCGGTGGGATCCTCCTCGGCGGCCGCGGCGCGGTACCAGCGCAGCATCTCCGAGAGGTCCTGCGGGACGCCCTCGCCGAAGCGGTGCCGGTAGCCGAGGGTGACCATGGCGGAGGTGTCCCCCCCGTCGGCCGCGAGGCGAAGCCAGCGCAGGGCGGCCTCATCATCGGCGAGCTCCTCCTCGAAGAGCTCACCGAGGAGCCCGGCGCAGGCCGCGTCCTCGTGGCTCTCCCAGCCCTCCTCGAGGATCTGAACCGCTCGGGCCACGTCACGGACCTGGCTGTCGGCCGCGCTCAGGAGCTGGCCGAGGTCGAGGTGCACGTCGTCACTGCCCGCATCGAAAGCACGTTCGTACCAACGCAGCGCCGCGCCCTCGTCCACCTCGACCCCGAGGCCGCCGTGATAGCAGCGGCCGAGCGCCGCCATGGCCTCCACGTGCCCCTCGCCCGCCGCTCGCTCGAGCCAGCGGAAGGCGGTGGAGGCGCTCTCCGGGACGCCGAGCCCGTCGGAGTACCTGAGCGCCAGATCGAACTGGGCGTCCAGGTCCCCCTTGCGGGCCCTCGTGCGGAGCATCTCGACTTCGAGGTCAGCCATGCCATCGCGACCCGTCATTCCCCCCTGCGCCCGTCGAGGGCTTCAGGGGCGGGGGCCGCTGGCCGATATCGTAGGGACCTGGGGCCACGGATGTGGTGGATCCGGCGGTCTTGCTCCCGCCGGGGCCTCGGGACACGCCGTACGCCCATGCTGACACCCAGCTCACCCGATGACCGTTCAGGCCCCCGCAGACCGTCGTCTGGCGGGCTCCAGTCGTGTCAGGGTTGTATCCACCTCTACTCCACCTGGCGCTCGGAGCGCCCCCGGGGCTGCCGCGCCTACGGCTTCGAGTCGGCCACCTGGCCCTCCGCCGTCGTCGAGCAGTCCTCGGGCCACCGTTGCACCCTCTTCGAAGCGCGCGGTGGACCGGAGCCATCGCGTGGGCCACGCCATCGGGGCACCCATGAGGGCGGCCTCTACGGATGACGACCATTAGCCCTCAGCGTTAGATCCCCTGCCTCCGGAGCACTAGTCTCTTCGCCATGGATATGGATCACGACACCCTGACCGCGGGCCACAACCTCACTTCGCTGCAGACGTTCCTGATCTCGGAGCGCTCGAAGTACCCCCACGCCACGGGTCGGTACACCATGGTCCTGTCGGCGCTCTCGCTGGCGGGCAAGTTCATCGCCGCGCGGTGCCGTCGAGCCCGCCTTGAGGATGTCCTCGGCAACATGGGCGCGGACAACGTTCAGGGTGAGGCCCAGCAGAAGCTCGACGTGATCGCGAACGAGGCGCTGATTCGCTCCCTCGGGTCGCGCCCGGGCGTCGCCGTCGTCGCCTCCGAGGAGGACGAGGACCCCATCATCCTGAGCAACGACACGTCAGGCGAGCGGCCCTACGTCGTGCTCTTCGACCCCCTCGACGGCTCGTCCAACCTGGACGTCTGCGGCAGCGTCGGGACCATCTTCAGCATCCTCCTCCACGACCGCCGCGCGGCCCAGGTGGAGGAGAGCGCCCTGCAACCTGGCCTGCGCCAGGTCGGCGCTGGCTACGTCCTCTACGGCCCGTCCACCGTGCTCGTCCTCTCCACGGGTACGGGGGTGCAGATGTTCGTCCTGGATCCCGCCATCGGCTCGTTCCTGCTGGTCGATGACGACGTTCGAATCCCGGAGGCAGGCAAGTCGTACTCCATGAACACGGCCAACCTGGCCTCGTGCCCTGATGGCTATCAGCGCTACGTGGAGTGGGCCAACGGCGACGGCTACTCCATGCGCTACGCCGGCGCCATGGTGGCCGACGTCCACCGCATCCTCATGAAGGGCGGCGTCTTCCTCTACCCGCCCACCGCCAGCTCCCCGAGCGGCAAGCTGCGCCTCATGTATGAGTGCAACCCCATGGCCATGCTCATCGAGCAGGCCGGCGGTAAGTCCTACTCGGGCACCCAGCGCACCATGGAGATCCAGCCCGACGCCCTGCACCAGCGGGTCCCCGTGGTGCTCGGCAGCCCGGACGAGGTCGACCACGTCCTGCGGCACATCTCAAGCTGACGCCCCACCGCGGCGCGCCCGCACGAGCATGCTGGCGGAGCTCATGGCCGGAGACGGACCCCGCGTCACCGGACGAGGGGCCGCACGGGGGACTGCACGGGAGACCAAGCAAGGAACCGGCGGCTGCATCGTCGGCGAGCGCCCCGACCAAGGCGCCGCTCGGCGGCGCCGCTCCTGACGGCAGCACCCTCCAACCGGAGCATCGTCCGGCTCGAGCACTCTCCGGCTCGAGCACTGAAGGACCGCAGCCCTCCACGTCGCCGGCGGGGGGACTCAGGGCGAACGACGTGAGCCTCCGCGCCGGGCCATCGGCCCCCACGTGCCCGGCTGGCCCCCCCGGGCGGCGCCCCGACCCGGCCAGGGGCTCTTGGGCGCGAGATGCCTCAAAGCGGGCTCTCCCCCGCGGGGCCAGCGGGGCTTGGCCCGGCCAGGCATCAAACGCCACGACATTCTCTCCATCTCGGTGCAACACTTGACCGCGATGAGCGCTGAACCAGACGCCGCGAGGCAGCCCCGACCGGACCGTGAGCCGAGGGGTCCCTTCCCCAGGTGCGCCCGGCACCGTTTCTCGAACCGTCCCACCCATCGCCGAAGTCCCATGACCCACCACCTTCACCGCGCCGTCCTGGCCTCTGCCCTGATCGCCTCCACCGCGCCAATGTCGGCTGCGGCCCAGACCACCGAGGACCTCCTGCTGCCCACCTCGGACCCCGGCGGCTTCCACTCCATCGCGGTCCGCCACAACCGCATCGTCGCCGGCGCCCCCCAGGCCGACTTCGCCGGTTCGGAAAAGGGAACGGCGTACCTCTTCGACGCCACGACCGGTCAGCAACTGGTGAGGTTCGACGCCGCGGACGCCGAGGCGTTCGACTGGTTCGGCTCGTCCGTCGCCCTCAACGACGACGTGGTCCTCATCGGCTCGCCCCGACACAACGAGCTCCCCTTCCTGGCCAACACCGGAGCCGCGTACGTCTTCGACGCCGCGACAGGCCAGCAGCTCCACGACCTCACGCCCGCAAGCCTCGGTAGCGGCCGCCGCTTCGGCACGAGCGTCTCCCTCAGCGGGAACCTCGCCGCGATCGGCGCGGAGGCCTTCCAAGGAGAGGTCTACGTCTTCGACGTCTCGACCGGCCAGGAACTCCGCAAGCTCACCGCCAGCGACGGAGTGAACGGCGATCGGCTCGGAGGATCAGTCTCGATCTCGGGGTCGCTCATCGCAGCTGGCGCGCGGTTCGCAGACTCCAGAGCAGGTGCCGCGTACGTCTTCGACGCTAACACCGGCGCAGAGATCGTGAAGCTCCTCCCCGCGGACGGCGCCGCCGGGGACTCGTTCGGTTCGGCTGTCGCGATCCAAGGCGACCGGGTGGTGGTCGGCGCTCCACTCCACCACCTCAGCGGTCAGGAGAAAGGCGCGGCCTACATCTTCGACGCGGTGACGGGCCACGAGATCATGAAGCTGGTCGCCCCCGACGGCGCTGCCCATGACCGATTCGGTAGCGCAATCTCGATCCACGGCACCAAGATCGTGGTGGGCGCCCCGCAGGCTGATACGCAGGCCGCCAACGG
>CBFHHK010000104.1:0-15049 GCA_965655435.1 Planctomycetota bacterium
CAGAACCACCGCGCGGTGGTGAAGGTGGGGGACGAGGTCGAGGCTGGCCAGCTGTTGGCTGACGGCGCCTCGACCCAGGGCGGCGAGCTCGCCCTCGGGAAGAACCTCATGGTCGCGTTCATGACCTGGGACGGCTTCAACTACGAGGACGCGATCCTCGTGTCCGAGCGTCTGGTCAAGGACGACGTCTTCACCTCGATTCACATCGAGGAGTACGACGTCGAGATCCGCGAGACCAAGCTCGGCAAGGAGGAGTTCACCCGCGACATCCCGAACGTCGGCGAGAAGGCCCTGTCGAACCTCGACGAGGGCGGGATCGTCCGCATCGGCACCTTCGTGGAGGCCGGCGATGTGCTGGTCGGCAAGGTGGCTCCGAAGAGCAAGAGCGAGCTGACCCCTGAGGAGAAGCTCCTGCACGCGATCTTCGGTAAGGCGGGCGTGGACGTGAAGAACGCCTCGCTCACCATGCCCCCGGGGACCCGTGGCGTCGTGATCGACGCCCACAAGTTCTCGCGTCGGGTCAACCTCACCGACGCCGAGCGCACCAAGGCGCTGTCGGTGATCCGTGATGCGGAGAAGGAGTTCCTCCGGGCGCTCCGGACCTACACGCAGCAGCTGCTGAAGGACGTGCAGGAGAAGCTCGGCGTGATCGTCGACGACGACCTCACCGGCAGGCCCTTCGAGCTGGACGACACGTCCACCTACGACGAGCTGCGCCGCGTGAAGATCCTCTGCCTCGCCGCCGCCGAGGAGCACGATGATCGCGCGAAGCGCGACGCGGCCCTCCAGTTGATCCACGACTTCCAGGTCAAGATCGACAACAAGGAGGCGGAGAAGAACAAGATCGTCAACCGCCTCAGTCGCGGAGATGAGCTGCCCACGGGCGTGCTCGAGATGGTCAAGGTCTACGTCGCCACCAAGCGCAACCTCTCGGTGGGCGACAAGATGGCCGGCCGCCACGGCAACAAGGGTGTGATCAGCAAGATCTGCCCCCGCGAGGACATGCCGTACCTCGAGGACGGCACTCCTGTTGACATCGTCCTGAACCCGCTCGGCGTGCCGTCGCGGATGAACGTCGGCCAGATCCTCGAGACCCACCTCGGCATGGCCGCGGCGGAGCTCGGTGTTCGCTGCGCGTGCCCGGCCTTCGACGGCGCGTCCGAGGCCGAGATCGAGTCCATGCTCACGGACGCGAACATGCCGACCTCCGGCAAGTTCACCCTCTTCGACGGCCGCACCGGCGAGCGCTTCGAGCAGGACGTCACCGTCGGGATCATGTACATGCTCAAGCTGCACCACCTCGTCGACGAGAAGGTGCACGCGCGAGCCACGGGTCCCTACAGCCTCATCACCCAGCAGCCCCTCGGCGGCAAGGCACGCTTCGGCGGCCAGCGCTTCGGAGAGATGGAAGTCTGGGCCCTCGAGGCATACGGCGCGGCGGCGATCCTGCAGGAGCAGCTCACCGTCAAGTCGGACGACGTGGACGGCCGGACCAAGATCTACGAGTCGATGGTCAAGGGCCTGAACATCCTCGAGCCCGGCACGCCGGTCTCCTTCGAGGTGCTCACCAACGAGATCCGCGGCCTCGGGCTCAACATGGAGCTCCACAAGAAGGCTGTCCTCTGATCACTGCGCGCCGTGGGGGAGGGCTTCCGCGCTCCCCCCTGCGGCGCACCCCCTGCGCGCAAACACACCCACACCTGGAACGCCCCCCCGGCGTTCTGGACCCCCCGAGGGACGGCCCCGGCCACCCCGGACCATCTGGAGACTCGACCCATGACGCTGGCAGACGCCAAGTACAACCGGATCAACGACTACGGCAGCGTGACCATCGCGCTGGCATCCCCGGAGGACATCCGGTCCTGGTCGTACGGAGAGGTCAAGAAGCCCGAGACCATCAACTACCGTACGTACCGCCCCGAGCGTGACGGGCTGTTCTGCGAGCGCATCTTCGGTCCTGAGAAGGACTGGGAGTGCTCCTGCGGTAAGTACAAGGGCATCAAGCACAAGGGCATCGTCTGCGACAAGTGCGGCGTGATGGTGACCCACAGCCGCGTGCGCCGGAAGCGGATGGGCCACATCAACCTGGCCGCGCCGACCGCGCACATCTGGTTCTTCAAGGCCATGCCGAGCCGCCTCGGCAACCTGCTCGGCTGCAAGGTCTCGAACCTCGAGCGCGTCATCTACTTCCAGGACTACATGGTCGTGGATCCGGGTGACACGCCCATGGAGCAGTTCCAGCTCCTCACCGAAGAGGAGTTCCGCGCTGCGCGCGCCAAGTACGGCGCCGAGTTCGACGCCGACATGGGCGCCGAGGCCGTCAAGAAGATCCTCCGTACGCTCGACCTCGGCATGGTGTCCGAGGAGCTCCGGGAGGAGCTGAAGGCGACGCGCTCGAAGCAGCGGATGAAGGACATCACCAAGCGCCTCGGCACGGTCGAGATGCTGCGTGACTCTGGCAACAACCCGGAGTGGATGGTCCTCGACGTGGTCCCGGTCATCCCGCCGGACCTGCGCCCGCTCGTCTTGCTCGACTCGGGCAACTTCGCCACGAGTGACCTGAACGACCTGTACCGGCGCCTGATCAACCGGAACAACCGCCTCAAGAAGCTCCTCGACCTCAACGCCCCCGAGGTCATCATCCGCAACGAGAAGCGGATGCTGCAGCAGGCCGTGGACGCGCTGTTCGACAACGGCCGCTGCCGCCGCCCGGTGCTCGGCTCCTCGAACCGCCCGCTCAAGTCCCTCACGGACATGATCAAGGGCAAGCAGGGGCGCTTCCGCGAGAACCTCCTCGGCAAGCGCGTGGACTACTCCGCGCGTTCCGTGATCGTCGTCGGCCCTGAGCTTCGCCTGACCCAGTGCGGCCTCCCGAAGAAGGTGGCCCTGGAGCTCTTCCAGCCCTTCATCATCCGGCGCCTCAAGGAGCTCGGCCAGGCGGACACCATCAAGTCGGCCAAGCGCATGCTCGAGCGCCGCGACGATGACGTGTGGGACATCCTGGAGGAGGTCATCCGTGACCACCCCGTGCTGCTCAACCGCGCGCCGACGCTGCACCGCATGGGCATCCAGGCCTTCGAGCCGAAGCTGATCGAGGGCAACGCGATCCGCCTCCACCCGCTCGTCTGCGGCGGCTTCAACGCCGACTTCGACGGGGACCAGATGGCCGTCCACCTGCCGCTCTCGTACGAGGCGCAGATCGAGGCCTCGACCCTGATGCTGGCGAGCAACAACGTCTTCTCGCCCGCCAACGGCTCGCCCATCATCTCGCCGTCCCAGGACATGGTCCTCGGGATCTTCTATCTGATGATGAACCCGCCGAGCATCCCCGAGACGCTCCCGACGTTCGGCTCGACCTCGGAGCTGTTCCTCGCGTACGGCCACGGGCACGCGCGGACCCACAAGGCCGTTCGCCTGCGCTTCCCCGAGGGGAGCAGCGTGAAGTTCGGCCGGGACCGCGAGCCGGTCTCGGTGGACGAGCACGGCCGCATCGCCGTCCTCGGTGAAGACGGCGCGCCGACCGGGGAGACGGAGTTCGCGATGACCACCATCGGTCGCGTGATCTTCAACGACATGCTCCCGGAGGGCATGCCGTTCTATAACTACGACCTCAACAAGAAGGGGATCCAGGCGCTGATCAGCGACTGCTATCACCTCCTCGGTCGTGACGCCACGCTGCGTCTCCTGGACGACCTCAAGAACCTCGGGTTCAAGTCCTCCACGCGCGCCGGGCTCTCGTTCGGCAAGGACGACGTCCGGATCCCGGACAGCAAGCAGGCGATGCTCGACGACTCCCAGGGGGAGATCGACAAGATCGAGGCCAGCTACAACAAGGGTGAGATCACCGATGGTGAGCGCTACCTGAAGATCATCGACCTCTGGACCGAGGCGCGTGAAGTGCTCGGCTCGGAGCTGATGCAGCTGCTCTCCGTCGACTTCGACACGGAGTCCGGTTACGTCAACCCGATCTTCTGCATGGTCACCTCTGGTGCTCGTGGCTCGGTGGATCAGATCCGCCAGCTCGGCGGCATGCGCGGCCTGATGGCGAAGCCGTCCGGCAAGATCATCGAGACGCCCATCAAGGCCAACTTCCGTGAAGGCCTGAAGGTGCTCGAGTACTTCTCGTCCACTCACGGTGCCCGGAAGGGTCTGGCGGACACCGCGCTCAAGACCGCGGACGCTGGCTACCTGACGCGGAAGCTGACGGACGTGGCGCAGAACGTCGTGATCACGCGGGACGACTGCGGGACCATGGGCAGCGTCACCAAGTCGGTGGTCTTCAAGGGCGACCGCGTCGCGGTGAGCCTGGCCGACGGAATCCGCGGCCGGATCGCCCGTGACACGATCATCGACCCGATCACCGAGGAGATCCTCGTGCGTGAGCACGAGCCGATCACCGAGGACATCGCCGCGGCCATCGAGGCCCACGGCTACGAGAAGATCCGGGTCCGCAGCCCGCTGACCTGTGAGGCGCCGCTCGGCGTCTGCGCTAGCTGCTACGGCATGGACCTCGCCCGCAACCAGCTTGTGGAGCGCGGCCTGGCGGTCGGCATCATCGCCGCCCAGTCGATCGGTGAGCCGGGTACCCAGCTCACGATGCGGACCTTCCACATCGGCGGCACGGCCTCGCGTTCCATTGAGGACAGCGAGATCAAGCTGAAGCGCGCAGGTAAGGTCCAGTACCAGAACCTGCGGGCCGTCTCGAACAAGGACGATGAGACCATCGTGCTGAACCGGAACGGCGAGATCCTGCTCCTCGACGAGAAGGACCGCGAGATCGACCGCTACGCGATCCCGACCGGCGCCACCATCCTCATCGAGGAGGGCGAGACCGCCGAGGCTGGTGCGTCCCTGTGTACCTGGGACCCGCACCACGTGCCGATCATCACGGAGTTCGACGGCAAGGTCCGGTACGAGGACCTCGTCGAGGGTAAGACGCTCAAGATCGAGCGCGACGCGCGCCGCAAGGCCGCCCGTCGCCAGGTGATCGAGCACAAGGGTGACCTCCACCCGCAGCTCGTGATCGAGAACGCCAAGGGCGAGCCCCTGGCCGTTTATCCGATCCCGGAGAAGGCGTACATCGAGATCGACGACGGCCAGAAGATTGGCCGCGGCGAGCTCCTCGCCAAGTCGTCGCGTGAGGCGACGGGTACCCAGGACATCACCGGTGGTCTGCCGCGGGTGACGGAGCTCTTCGAGGCGCGACGCCCGAAGGACCCCGCCATCATGAGCGAGATCGACGGCGTCGTGGAGCTCGGCGACCGCAAGCGCGGCAAGCGCACGGTCATGGTTCGCGCCCTCGGGGCGAACGGTGAGGTCATCGAGGAGCACGAGCACTCCGTGCCCCAGGGCAAGCACCTGCGCGTCCACAAGGGCGACGAGGTGCGCGCCGGTGAGCCGCTCGTTGACGGGCCGCTGTACCCCGAGGACATCCTCCGCATCAACGGTGAGGAGAACGTCCAGGAGTACCTGCTCGGCGAGGTCCAGAACGTCTATCGCTCGCAGTCGGTGACCATCGACGACAAGCACATCGAGACGATCCTCTCGCAGATGATGCGGAAGGTGCAGGTCAACGAGCCGGGCGACTCCGAGTTCCTCCCGGGCGCCGTGGTCGACAAGTACCGCTTCCGCCGTGAGAACGAGCGCCTGCGTAAGGACCGCCGCAAGCCGGCGACGGGGCAGACGCTCCTGCTCGGCATCACGAAGGCCTCGCTCTCGTCGGACTCCTTCATCTCGGCGGCCTCCTTCCAGGAGACCACCAAGGTGCTCACCGAGGCGGCCATCGCTGGCAAGCGCGATACGCTGGTGGGCCTCAAGGAGAACGTCATCCTCGGGCACATGGTCCCGACAGGAACCGGCTTCCGCGACCACTACCGGACCCGCGTGAAGAAGAACATCGACTTCGGCGAGATCGGCACCGGCACCGGCGCTGTCTCCTTCGGGAGTGCCGGCATGGACGACGCCATGGACGAGATGCTCTCCGTGGACGCCGCAGCCGCAGCGCTCGGGGTCGACCCGGCGATGCTCTCAGGTGAGGCCACGGCCCCCGTCGCTCCGGAGGCTCCCGCCGCCCCGGCGGCCCCCTCGGCCGAAGAAGATGGCGGTGAGGCCGCCGCTGCCCAGGCCTGATCTCGCCCCCGCTCCAAGCCCTCCCTGGCCGGTCATCCCGGTGGGGGATGGCTCGGACCGGTCGGGCCTTGACCCCCGAATTCTCCCCCGTACACTGTTGCGCCGATCTGCCGACCGGATCGGACGCGCTACCCGGCGCCCTCGCCGAGCCCCCCAAGGTCGGCTTATCACCCACATCACGCGATGCCCACGATCAACCAGCTCATCCGAAAGGGACGCAAGACGCCGATCAAGCGCTCCAAGTCCCCGGTCCTCGACTCCTGCCCGCACAAGCGGGGGGTCTGCCTCCAGGTGAAGACCCAGACGCCCAAGAAGCCGAACTCCGCGCTCCGTAAGATCGCGCGTGTCCGCCTCTCGAACGGCAAGGAGATCACCGCATACATCCCCGGTGAGGGCCACAACCTCCAGGAGCACTCCGTCGTGCTCGTCCGTGGCGGCCGCGTCCGCGACCTCCCCGGCGTCCGTTATCACATCCTCCGCGGCACCCTCGACACCTCCGGCGTCGACGGCCGCTCCCAGAGCCGTTCCAAGTACGGGTCGAAGAAGCCCAAGAAGTGATGTCACCTCGGAGCTGACGGCGTGATCGCCAGAGGCCGTGTTCATCGCGTCACGGCTGGGCCCCGCCCGCTCGCTCCGACCTCCTTCCATCGATCCAGAGAACAGAGACCACCATGCCCCGTAACTTCAAGTCGACGGCTCACTTCGTGAAGCCTGACCCCAAGCTCGGCTCGCTGCTTGCCTCCAAGATCATCAACCAGGTGATGCAGGACGGCAAGAAGAGCACCGCTCAGTCCATCCTCTATAACGCCCTCGAGGTGGCGCTGAAGAAGCTCCCCGACGTCGAAGGCGAGTCCTCCGAGGAGAAGCAGGTCGCCATCCTCACGCAGGCCGTCGAGAACGCCAAGCCGGGCGTCGAGGTCCGCTCCAAGCGCGTCGGTGGTGCCAACTACCAGGTGCCGCGCGAGGTCAAGAAGGCCCGTCAGCAGTCGCTGGCCATCCGCTGGCTGGTGGACAACTCCCGCAAGAAGAAGGGCAAGCCCATGCACCTCCGCCTCGCGGAAGAGCTCGTGGACGCCCACAACGGCACCGGCGCGTCGGTGACCTGGAAGGAGAACATCCACAAGATGGCCGAGGCCAACAAGGCCTACGCTCACTTCGCACGCTGATCCGAGCATCGGCTCCCCACGGAGCCCGGATCACCACACGAGAGGCCGCGGCTCAAGCCGCGGCCTCTCGTCGTTTTCAGGGGCGCGGCCGCGAGCCCGCGGCGGTCACGCCGGGACCTCTTGTGGCTCATCACGGTGAAGCTCGCGGTCGAGCCGGGTATCGTCTGGGCCATGCCCGACCCCGTCGATGTCCTCATCCTTCGGGACCCTCGTGAGTCCCCGAAGAAGTGCTCGCTGATTCCTCTGCGGGGGACCCCCGGGGTCTCGTTCGCCGAGTACCGGGCGGACCGCTCGCTCGACGCGGGGGGGAGGGTCCTGCTCGACCCCGCCGCGGAGCCGATCTCCGCGGAGGACCGGGGCCTCCCTCTGCTGATCCTCGATTCGTCCTGGCGCCGCCTCCCGAAGCTCTCGGCGACTGTCGTGGGGGAGCCGCGTCGCCGCCGCCTGCCGGCCCTGAGGACGGCCTATCCGCGGCGCTCCCGGGACTTCGAGGACCCGTCGGAGGGGCTCGCTTCGGTGGAGGCCCTCTACGCTGCGCTGGTCTTGCTGGGGCACGAAGGGGTCGAGTACCTGCTCGACGACTACCGCTGGAAGGACCAGTTCCTGGAGCTCAACGCGGCCGCCCTTGGCCGCGGCCCGCTCTAGGGCAGGGACCGGGTGGGGCACGGGCTTCGAGGAGGCTCGGGCGCTAGGATGCGACCGCACCCATGGACGTCCCCGACCATCCCGCGGGCCACGCCGGCCAAGGCTCGGCCCCCGCCCACGCGCTGCGAAACGTCGGCATCTGCGCGCACATCGACGCGGGGAAGACGACGCTGACCGAGCGCATCCTGCACCTGTGCGGTCGCGAGCCTCGGGTCGGGCGGGTGGACGAGGGCACCTCCGTCATGGACTGGATGGCGGAGGAGCGAGAGCGTGGGATCACCATCACCGCCGCCGCCACCCGGGTCCGTTGGGCGGGGTGCGAGATCAACCTCGTCGACACCCCCGGGCACGTCGACTTCACCGTCGAGGTCGAGCGCTGCATGCGCGTGCTCGACGGTGCGATTGTCGTGGTGGACGCGACCCGCGGGGTCGAGCCGCAGACCGAAACGGTCTGGCGCCAGGTGGAGCGGCGCGGGCTCCCCGCGCTCGCGTTCGTGAACAAGTGCGAGCGCCCCGGGGCCGATGTCCTCGCCTGCGCGGCGTCGATCGGCGAGAAGCTCGGCGTCCGACCGCTCGTGGTGGCCTATCCCATCGGCGGGGGGGACGAGGAGGTGCCGCTGTCCGGCGTGGTGGACCTGATCGGCGGCGCGGCGCACCGGGTCGAGCCGGACGGTCGGCGCGTCGAGGTGCCGATCCCCGAGGGGCTCGCGGACGAGGTGGGCGTCCTCCGGGCGGAGCTGGTAGACGCCCTCGCGGACCTCGATGATGGGGTCCTCGAGGCGGTCTGCGGGGGAGTGGAGCCCACGGAGGAGCAGCTCACCGCGGCGTTGCGTACCGCCACACGGGAGCGCCGTGTCGTGCCGCTGTTTTGCGGCGCCGCCCTCCGAGGTCACGGGGTGCCGCTGCTCCTCGACGGGGTCGCGCAGCTGTTGCCGTCGCCGCAGGACCGACCCGCGCCGGAGCTCTTCGACGCTCGTACTGGAAGCATGCTCCCCTCGTCTTCGGCCGCGGGCGCGGCCGCGGATGACCCCCTCCTGCTGGTGTTCAAGGTCCACTCGCGGCGCCGTCGAGGGGCGCGCCTCGACCTCGCGGTCGCCCGCGTCTACCGGGGAGTGGTGCGCCCGGGAATGAAGCTGTGGAACGGGAGGAGCGGACAGCTCGAGGACGTGGAGGCGGTGCTTCGAATTCACGCCGATGCCGTGGACGAGCTCGGCCAGGCTGGAGCTGGGGATGTGGTTGCGCTACGGGGCCTGTTGGCCACCGGGTGCGGTGACACCCTCGCTTCGGAGGGCGCCAGCTTCCGGCTGGAGCCTCCGCGGACGCCGAACGCCGTGGTCGCCGTCTTGCTCGAGCCCTCGCGGGACGACGAGCGCGAGGCGCTTGGCGTCGCCCTCCAGCAGCTGGTCCGCGAGGATCCATCCCTCCGCGCACAGGAGGACCCCGGCACCGGCCAGTGGGGCCTGGAGGGGATGGGGGAGCTGCACCTGGAGGTGGCGCTGGCTCGATTGCGGGCCGAGTTCCAGATCGAGCCCCGGGTTGGAGCGCCGCAGGTCGCCCGGCTGGAGAGTGTCCGCGTGGCCTCGAGTGGCTCGGGGGAGGTGGATCGGTCGCTCGGCGAAGGGCGGGCGGATGCCGTGGTGGGCCTGCGGCTTGAGCCCATCGGGGACGGCGCTGGCTCCGTGGAGGTGAGCGCGGAGGGCGCGGCCCTCGACGCCTCACCGGAAGCCTTCGCCGCCGTCCGCTCGGCTCTCCTCGCCGAGGCCGCCACGGCCGGGCCGTTGGCCGGGCACCCGCTCAGTGGCGTCAGGATGGTGGTCGAGCAGGCGCGCTCCACCACGGATCACCTCGTGGCCGCCGCCTGGGGGCAGGCGGCTGTTGCCGCGCTTCGGGCCGCCTTGCGGGGCGCCGCGGCGGCGGGTGGGGTCACCTCCCTTGAGCCCTGGATGTCCTTCGTGGTCGATGCGCCGGCCGAGGTCGCTGGTGGCGTGATCGGGGACCTGAATAGCCGCCATGCCGTCATGGAGGAGGTTCAGTCCACCGGGACTGTAGGGCGGCGAATCGCAGGTATAGCGCCCCTGAGGGAGCTCCTGGGCTATTCCACCTCGCTCCGATCGCTCTCCAAGGGGCGCGCCACCTTCAGCCTCCGGCCCGTCGGTTTCAGGCCGAGCATCGGCGCGTGATCGTCCGTCGGGCGACGCTTCCGGACTCCTTTCTGGAAAATCGCCCACGAGACGCTCGCCGACGCTGGCGCTGGCGGTCTCTCGTCGCGGGGGATCCTCACCCCGAATCGGGTCCTGGGAGGGCGTTAGCCCGCTTGAGCACCCCTGGAGCATGACCAGTGGGTGTTGGTTCATTGGGCCTTGAGGTTTTTCCCCTCGACCATTGACCGCAGGTAGGGCCCGCCGTACCTTCTTTGCCCCTTGCCCGAAAGGCAGGACCCTTGGAGCAGCGATCGCGCACTCGCCGTTCGCTTCCCAGGGACTCCGCCTGCCGGGTTGAGACTTTTTTGTGTCGTCCTTATCGGTGCGCTCCTTGAGCGCCCCGAACCGTGGGGCGGCGCCGATCCCCCCCCCGTCCGTTGGGCCCGCCCGGCCCGATCTCAACGCCGACACACCCTCCTCCGTTTGCCGGAGCGGGCTGTTCGCCAGAGAGCTCGAACCAAGCATGAGCGACCGCATTCAAATCCGTATGGAGGCCTACGACCACGAGGCCCTCGACCAGTCGAGCGCCGAGATCGTGGAGACGGCGAAGCGCACGGGTGCCCGAGTTCAGGGTCCCATCCCGCTGCCGACGCGGATCGAGAAGTACACCGTGCTTCGCTCGCCCTTCATCGACAAGAAGTCCCGCGAGCAGTTCGAGATCCGGACGCACAAGCGTCTGATCTTCATCTCGGACTCCACCGCGCAGACCGTCGACTCCCTGTCGTCGCTCAACATGCCCGCGGGTGTCGACATCCGCATCAAGGCCTGATCTCAACGGGCCCATGGCCTCCCACCAGCGGTGGGAGGGCGAGGGTTCGCTCTTTTCGACAACACCACTCATCCCCGCCGCGTGGCCTGGCGTTGCGCAGTCCCGGAACCTGTTCCGGGGCAGCGCCCTCAGGTCGAACCGGCTTCCACCAACCCCTTTCTCACGAAGACATGACGCTTCTTCTGGGACGCAAGAGAGGCATGACGCAACTCTTCGCCGACGACGGCACGGTCACTCCGGTGACCGTGGTCGAGGCGGGGCCTTGCATTGTCATGCAGCTGCGCACTGAAGAGAAGGATGGCTACTCGGCCATTCAGCTCGGTTACGAGGACGTTCGGGACAAGGTCTCGAGCAAGCCGCAGCGCGAGGCCGCCAAGGCCATCGGCACGGCACCCAAGCGCTTCCTGCGCGAGGAGCGGCTTCACGGCCCCTCCGAGCACGAGGTCGGGCAGGCCATCACGGTCGAGGTCTTTGAGGCCGGGTCGCTGGTCGACGTCGTCGGGACCACCAAGGGTCGCGGCTTCGCCGGCACGATCAAGCGCCACGGCTTCGCCCGCGGGCCGAAGACCCACGGCTCGATGAACTACCGAGCCCCGGGCTCGATCGGCTGCTCGGCGTATCCGGGCCGCGTCTTCAAGGGCAAGCGGATGAGCGGCCACTACGGCGCCTCTCGCAAGACCGTGAAGAACCTCGAGATCATGCGCGTCGACGCGGATCGGAACCTGCTCCTCATCAAGGGGTCGGTGCCGGGCCACAACGGCAGCTTCGTCCAGGTCCAGAGCGCCCGCACGGGCGTGAAGAAGTGAGCCACCGATGAAGGTCAAAAGCTACAAGGCCGGCAGCGTCGGCGAGGTTGAACTGGACGTCGCGCCCTTCGGCGAGAAGGTCCTCTACCGCACCCTGAAGGACGCGGTCGTCATGCACATGGCGAACCAGCGTCAGGGCACGGCCTCCACCAAGGGCCGCAGCGAGGTCAAGGGCACCAACAAGAAGCCCTACAAGCAGAAGCACACGGGGCGCGCTCGCGCCGGTGATGTCAAGTCGCCCATCTGGCGTGGCGGCGGCACGGTCTTCGGGCCGAAGCCCCGCGACTACAGCTACCACATGCCGACCAAGGCCCGCCGCGTTGCCCTTCGCACCGCGCTGGCCGGCAAGATCGCCGACGGCGAGCTTGTCATCGCGGACCTGGGTGAGTGGGCAGAGCCCTCCTCGCGCTCGGCCCGCAAGGTCCTCGGGGACCTCGATGCCAGCCGCCGGGCGTGCGTCGTGATCACCGAGCGCAACGAGAACCTCTACAAGTCCTTCCGGAACTTCCCGCGCGTCGAGATTCGCACCGCCGCTGAGCTGTGCGCCTACGACGTCGTGAACGGCGGAACGATCATCGCAGAGCAGGGCGCGCTCGATCACCTGAGCGCACGTGTCGGCCGTCCGGCCGAAGCGTCCAACAACGGAGGTGAGTCGTGAGTCAACACCTCGACCGCTACTACCAGATCATCAAGCAGTCCCACGTCACCGAGAAGGCGACCACGGACACCCATTTCCGCAACGCCTATCACTTCCGCGTCCCCACGGACGCGAACAAGATCGAGATCCGCCACGCGATCGAGACCCTGTTTGAGGTGAAGGTCATGTCGGTCAACACCGCCGGTGTGAAGGGCAAGGTCCGTCGCCGCGGTTACGTCAAGGGCCAAAAGCCCGACTGGAAGAAGGCCATGGTCACGCTGAAGGAGGGCGACACGATCGACGTGATCTGACGGGCTCCCCGTTCGATCCAACGATCAAGGCTAATTCTCATGCCGATTCGCAAGTACAAGCCGACCTCTCCGGGCCGCCGCCATGGCAGCGTGCTCACCTACGAAGAGGTCACCTCGACGACGCCGGAGAAGTCTCTCCTGCGCCCGCTCAAGAAGACCGGAGGTCGTAACAACTACGGCCGCATCACCGCCCGCTTCCGCGGGGGTGGTCACAAGCGCAAGTACCGGGTCATCGACTTCAAGCGCAACAAGGACGGGATTCCCGCCAAGGTTGCCACGGTCGAGTACGACCCCAACCGCACGTGCTTCATCGCGCTGCTGCACTACGCCGACGGCGAGAAGCGCTACATCCTCGCGCCGATCGGACTCGAGGTTGGGCAGACGATCCTGTCCGGACCCGACGCCGAGCCGAACCCCGGTAACGCGAAGATGCTCCGGGACATCCCGATCGGTGTCCAGGTGCACAACGTCGAGCTTCAGCCCGGTCGTGGGGGCCAGATGGTCCGCACCGCTGGCTCCTCGGCGCAGCTGACCGCCCGCGAGGGCAACTATGCCGTGCTGCTGCTGCCCTCGGGTGAGCTGCGCCGCGTGCACGTGACCTGCCGCGCCACCATCGGCCGCGTCGGGAACACGGACCACCAGAACGTCAAGCTCGGTAAGGCCGGGCGAAAGCGTCACCTGGGCCGCCGCCCGCACGTCCGCGGCACGGCAATGAACCCGGTCGACCACCCCATGGGTGGTGGTGAAGGCCGGACTGCGGGTGGTCGTCACCCCTGCTCGCCGACGGCTGTCCTCGCGAAGGGCGGACGAACGCGCCGCCGTAATCACCCGACCGACGTCTTCATCATCCGCCGCCGCCGTAAGCGCAAGTGATCCGGCTGGCGACCCCTGGCTGCTCTCCGGAGCAGCCAGGCCGCCGCGGCTCGACGCACCCAAAACGTCATGTCCAGAAGTATCAAAAAAGGTCCCTTCATCGACGCCAAGCTCGAGAAGAAGGTCCTCGCGCAAAACGAGGCCGGGACAAAGAATCCGATCACCACGTGGGCGCGCGCCTGCACGATTTCCCCCGACTTCATCGGGCACATCTTCATGGTCCACGACGGACGCAAGCACGTGAAGGTCGCCGTGAACGAAGACATGGTGGGGCACAAGCTCGGTGAGTTCGCGCCCTCGCGCGTCTTCCGGGGCCACACCAACAAGAAAGAAGGCGCGAAGGGCGGCCGCTGAGCACCATGAAGAACGAGATCATCAGGGAGCTCGGTGGGTTTGTCGCCCGCCACCGCTACGCCCGCATCTCCTCTCGGAAGGCCCGCCTCGTGGCGGACGCCATCCGGGGACGCGCCGTGAACGATGCGCTTGAAATCCTGGAGCTGCTGCCTCAGCGCGGCGCGGCCTTCTTCAAGAAGGTCCTGCTCTCGGCCATCGCGAACGCATCACAGGACGAGTCGGTCGACGTGAACGACCTCTTCGTCAGCGACTGCCGGGCCGACGACGGCCCGATGCTCAACAACCGTCTCCGGTATCGCCCCGGCCCCCAAGGGCGCGCGATGCCCTATGCGAAGAAGACCTCGCACCTCACCGTGATCGTCGCGCAGGCATCAGCCTTTGCGACGGACTCCAGCGCGGACGCGGAGGCCGCCAGCGCCTGAGGCGGCCACGCGCCCCTCTAGCACAAGAGATCCATGGGACAGAAGATCCACCCCACCGGCTACCGCGTCGGAATCATTGAGCCCTGGGCATCCCGGTGGCACGGCCACAAGCGCGACTTCGCGCGGCTGCTCCTCCAGGACAAGAAGATCCGGGACCACGTTGCGAAGGAGTACGGCTCTGCCGGTATCCCGCGCATCGAGATCGAGCGGACCAGCGATGCCGTCAACGTCATCATCTACACCGCGCGTCCCGGCGTCCTCGTCGGTCGCAAGGGCATCCGCATCGACCAGCTCAAGGCTGAGCTGCAGGCGATCGCGGAGACGACGGTGCACCTCACGATCCACGAGATCAAGCGCCCCGAGCTTTCGGCCGGCCTCGTCGCCGAGGTCATCGCCGAGCAGCTGAAGCGTCGGATGGCGTTCCGCCGTGCGGTCAAGAAGGCGATCCAGACGACCATGCAGGCCGGCGCGCTCGGCGTGAAGGTCATGATCAACGGACGACTTGGAGGCGCCGAGATGGCGCGCCAGCTCCAGGAGAGAGAGGGGCGCGTGCCCCTGTCGACTCTGCAGTCCAACGTCGAGTACGGCACCGCGCTTGCCCGGACCACCTACGGCGTCATCGGCGTCAAGGTCTGGATCTACAAGGGCGACATCGAGCGCGGCGAGAAGATCAACTATCGCGTCACCTCTGCTGCCGGTGGCCGGTACGACCGTGGCGGACCTCGCCGTGGTTCGG
>CBFHHK010000105.1:0-14895 GCA_965655435.1 Planctomycetota bacterium
TTGAAGACCCGCACCGCGATTCCAAAGTCCTCGGGCGCATCGGACTCCTTGAGGGCCCCGTTTTGGATCACGAGCCGCTCCTCGGCGCAGCGAACGATGCGCGCGTCCGCGGCGTCGGCGCCCCGCGCCATGGCCTCGTCCACCGCGCTGCTCGCGAGCGCCTCCATGGAGTGTGCTGCGCTCGGCTTGACCGTCGGATGGACCATGGGACTCAGGACCTCGCCTTGGATGTGAATTGAAAACCGCGCATGAGCAGGGCTGGAGCCACCAGCTCACCGCCCATGAGTGACCCGACCCGCGTCGCGCGGTCGCCGACGCCGTCGACCGCTTGGAGCGCCTCCACCAGCGACTGGGTGAAGCGGAGGTTCCCGATGGCGCGCCCGACCACCCCGTCGGTGACCCTGAAGACGCCCCCGCGGGTCATCCCGGTCAAGACCAGCTCCCGTGGCTCCACCACGTTCACGTAGTGCAGCTGGCGGACGAGCAGCCCGTTCCCGAGCCGCTCGAGCAGCTCTCCTCGACTGAGGTCCCCCTCAGCGACCACGAGGTGCCCGGCGGACGGCCCCGAGGTGGACGGCTGGGCGGGCGAGTGGCCCGTGTTGACGAGGCCAAGCTGGCTCGCCCAGAAGGAGTCCGTCACGGGACCGTGCGCCGTCCCGGAAGAGACCAGCGGGTGCGCCCCACGGGGCGTTCCCTCTCCGTCAAACCTCAGCCCCCGTAGGTCGGGGTGCGTGGGATCGTCGGCGATGGAGACCCCTTCGGCGAACAGCCGCTCTCCGACCCTTCCGGTCAGGAAGGACGACCCCTCGTGGAAGCCGCGGGCCCCGAACCCCATGCCCGAGGTGAAGGTCATCAGCGCCGCCACGGCCTGGGGCTCCAGCAGCACATCCACGGGGCCGGCCTCCATGTCTTCGGGGTCGCGCGCGCGGACGGCGCTGGCCACGGCGTCCTCGATCACCCCATCCACGTCCACCTGGTCCACGAAACAGCGCACCGATGCGGAGCTGGCCGAGCCGCCGACGGTCTCGGCGTCGGCGCCCCCGTCCGCGCAGGTGAGCGCAAACTCCGCCCGCGACGTCGCACCGTGCACCCGCCTCCCTGCGGAGTTGACGATGCTCCGGGAGGCGACAGTGGTCCGCGCCAGCCCCCCGCCATGGAGGGCCTCCGCCTCGCAGCGGCGGAGCGCCGCCTCGATCCACTCGGCCTTCTCCTTGAAGCTATGGTCCTGGGTCGGTCGCGACGGGGCCGAGCCGTCCACCTCGACCGCTCCGCCCAGGGGGACCGCGCCAGGGTCCGCGGACGCCACGCGGGCGAGCACCTCCGCCCGCCCCAAGGCGTCGAGGACGCTCGCCTCGTCCAGGGAGCCGGAGCTGGCCTTCGCCTCCCGGAACCCATCGCCATCACGGAACCGGACCCGCACCGCGAGGTCGTAGCGCTCCCGGTCCGCTGATTGCGTGGGGCCCTCGTGGCCGAAGCGCACGAAGCGATCCTCGACACAGTTGATGGTCACCTCGGTCTCATCCGCCTCGCTCGCAGCGAGCACGGCGTCGGCAATCTCGAACGCGTGGTCTTCTTCCAGCAGCGCCATGGCTGTGTCCTCCTGTTCTGATTGTCTCGACCCGGGCCGCCCCGATCAACGCCGGCGCCTGGTCATCCCGCACACCGGTCGCTTCGCGGCCGGGTCGCAGTGGATCAACCCACCCCGAGGGGGATCATCCCACCACGAGGGGGATCACTTGACGACGAAGTTCACGAGGCGGCCGGGCACGACGATCGTCTTCACGACTTCCTTCCCCTCCAAACGGTCTGCAACGGCGGCCCGCGCGGCCGCCTCCATCTCGTCGCGGGAGGCCTCCCGCGGCACCATCACCTTGGCCCGCAGCTTTCCGAGGATCTGCACGGGCATCTCGAACTCGTCAGACTTCAGGTAGCGCTCATCCACGGCCGGCCAGGCGGCGTGGTGGACGCTGCCGGGGTGTCCCATGCGGGACCATATCTCGTCCGCAAAGTGCGGCGCGAAGGGCGCCATGGCCCGAACGAACCGACTCGCCTGGGAGCCGTTGAGCCCCTTGGAGGAGGCCCCCTTCAGGAACTCCATGAAGGCCGCGACGGCCGTGTTGAAGTTGAACGCCTTGAAGGAGTCGTCCACCCGCTGGAGGCACTGGTTGAGGGCCCGCTCCACCTCGAGGGCTGGGCCCTCTGGGGTGACCTCGGTGGCATCGTCGAGGCCCGGCCGGAGGGGCGCCTCGCCCTCGGGGTCCACGAAGAGCCGCCAGGAGCGCTCGAGGAACTTCCGGGGCCCGGGCACGTCGCGGGGATTCCACGGCTTCGAGTCCGCCAGGGGCCCCATGAACATCTCGTAGAGCCTGAAGGTGTCCACGCCGTACTCGGCGCAGACGTCGTCCGGGTTCACGACGTTCTTGAGCGACTTGCTCATCTTCGCGATCACCTGCTCCAGCGGCTCGCCGGAGACCCGGGAGGCGGGAGGGTCCACCTCGAGGTCCACCTCATCGGTGGGCACAAGGCGCCCGGTGCCGTCCTTGTAGGCGAAGGCCGTGAGCATCCCCTGGTTGAACAGCCGCTGGAACGGCTCCTTGGTCTTCACCACGCCAGCGTCGTAGAGCACCTTGTGCCAGAAGCGCGCGTAGAGCAGGTGCAACACCGCGTGTTCGGTGCCGCCGATGTAGAGGTCGACGTTGCCCCAGTAATCCTCGGCCTCCGCAGAGAGCGGCCCCGTGTCGCACTTGGGGTCCATGAAGCGAAGGTAGTACCAGCAGGAGCCGGCCCACCCGGGCATGGTGTCGGTGTCCCGCCGAGCAGGCCCGCCGCTCGCGGGGTCCGAGGCGCTGACCCACTCGGTCGCCCGCGCGAGCGGCGCCGAGCCGTCGTCAGAGGGCTTGAAGTCCTCCATCTGAGGCAGCGTGACCGGGAGGTCTCCGTCGGGCACGCGGACGTGGGTGCCATCCTCGAGGTGCAGCACGGGGAACGGCTCCCCCCAGTAGCGCTGGCGGGAGAACAGCCAGTCCCGCAGCCGGTAGTTGGTCTTGGCCTCCCCCACGCCCTGTTCGACGAGGTGCGCGATCATCCGCTCCTTGGCCTCGTCGACGCCGAGCCCGTCGAGGAACCCGGAGTTGACCGCGGGTCCGGCGCCTGTGAACGCCTCACCCTCGAAGTCCGAGGGGGGCTCGACGGTGCGGACGATGTTCAGGCCAAACTCGGTGGCGAAGTCCCAATCCCGCTGATCCTGACCTGGGACGGCCATGATCGCGCCCGTGCCGTAGCTCGCGAGCACGTAGTCCGCGACCCACACGGGGACGCGGCCTCGCTCGTCCCCCGCCTCGAAGGCGGGGTTGTGGGCGTAGGCGCCGGTCCAGACGCCGGTCTTCTCCTTGGCCAGGTCCGTGCGCTCGAGGTCCGATTTGGCGGACGCTGCCGTGACGTAGGCCTCCACCGCATCGCGTTGCCCGTCCGTGGTCATCGCACCCACCAGCGGGTGCTCCGGGGCGACCACCATGAATGTCGCGCCAAAGAGGGTGTCAGGACGTGTGGTGTACACGCGCAGGGAGGCGTCCTCGTGGCCCTCGACGCGGAAGTCAATCTCGGCGCCCTCGGAGCGCCCGATCCACTCGCGCTGCATGGTCTTGACCGACTCTGGCCAGTCCACGAGGTCGAGGTCATCGATGAGGCGGTCGGCATACTCCGTGATCCGGAGCATCCACTGCCTCAGGGGGCGGCGGACGCAGGGGTGCCCGCCACGCTCGCTCTTGCCGTCGATGACCTCCTCGTTGGCCAGCACGGTCTTGAGCTCGTCGCACCACCACACCGGCACCTCGTTCTGGTACGCGAGCCCCCGGTCGTAGAGGCGCGTGAAGATCCACTGGGTCCAGCGGTAGTAGTCCACGTCGCAGGTGGCGAACTCCCGCTCCCAGTCGTAGCTCAGCCCGATGGCCTTCAGCTGCCGGCGGAAGGTCTCCACGTTGGCGCGCGTGGTCTCCTCTGGGTGGCGCCCGGTGGTGATGGCGTACTGCTCCGCGGGGAGCCCAAAGGCGTCGTACCCCATGGGGTGCAGCACGTTGTGCCCCTCCATGCGCTTGCGGCGTGAGACAATGTCGCTGCCGATGTACCCCATGGGGTGTCCCACATGCAGCCCCGCACCTGAGGGGTATGGGAACATGTCCAGGACGTAGTACTTCGGCCGGGAGGGGTCAAAGTCCGCGTCGCCGGGGTTGGGTGTCCGATAGGTGCCGTCGGCCTCCCATCGCTCCTGCCAGCGGCGCTCGATCTCGTTGGGGCTGTACTGGTTGCTCGTCATCTTTGACGGTCTCGGGGTTCGACGGTCTCGCGGGTAGACAGCCCGTGGGCGGTCCTGCACGTCGTCGGCTCTTAAGCGGGGGTCGGCTCTGAAGCGGGGGTCGGCTCTGCGGCGGGGTCGGCTCTACGGCGGAGTCGGCTCTGCAGCTGGCTCGGGTCTGGGGCGGGGATCGCTCGAAGGCTAGGACAACTCGAAGGCTGGGTCGATCAGGACGATGGGTCGATCAGGACGATGAGGCTGCCTGGAAGCTGGGCCACTCCCGGCAGGCGGTCCTCCCCGGGGCGCTCTCTGGCCAGAGGGCTCCGCCGGGCAATCTCGCGTGATGGACCGAGCGCGCGGGGAGGGTACCCCGTGGCGGCCCCCCGAGCGGCACCCTGAACGGGCTCCCGCATCCGGAAGGCCCTGAAAAACACCAAACCCCACGACCCGGAAAACCGGAGCGTGGGGTTTGGTGGAGGATAGGGGACTTGAACCCCTGACCTCCTGCATGCCATGCAGGCGCTCTACCAGCTGAGCTAATCCCCCGAGATGTTAGACGCGGCAGGCCGGTCATTCAGCGCCGTCAACCTCCGGACAAGTCCATCGGTGTCAGGCAGCCAGAACGGGGGGGCACCGGCCGCGCCCCTGCGCCATCGCGCAGTTGGCGAGAAGAATGCGACGGTGACCCGCTGCCGTCAAGGGAGAGTTTGGAGGAACCTGTCAGTGTGATTCGAGGCTCCCCTCTTCCCTTTGGGAGGCCAACAGCCGACTTTCTTCACCATGACGGACCTCGCTCACCCCGACCGCCTGGCCAAGATCGAGGCCATGCGCGCTGAAGGCGTCGACCCATTCCCCGCCCGGGGAGTCGACGCACGGCCCATCTCCGACCTCATCGAGGGCGCCGGCACCGCCGAGGAGCCCGGGCCCCTGGTGGGCCAGTCGGTCACGATCGCCGGCCGGATCCTGGGCACCCGGGACTTCGGGAAGCTCATCTTCGCACCGGTCGTGGACCGCACAGGACGGCTCCAAATCGGCCTCCAGAAGGGCCGCCTGAGCGATTGGTGGCCCCGGCGGAAGTGGCTGGACGGCGGCGACCTCGTGGGCGTCACGGGCGAGCTGGCCTTCACCCAGAAGGGGGAGCCGACCATCTGGGTGACCGAGATCGAGATCCTCGCCAAGTCCGTGGCCCCGCCCCCGGAGAAGTGGCACGGCCTGACCGACGTGGAGGCCCGTTATCGGCGCCGCTATGTGGACCTGTGGGCCTCGGAGGGGGTCACAGAGGTGTTCGTGAAGCGCAGCAAGGCGCTGTCGTTGATCCGGCGTTACCTGGAGGATCAGGGCTACCTCGAGGTGGAGACCCCCACCCTCCACCCGATCGCCGGAGGCGCCACCGCCCGGCCGTTCATCACGCACCACAACGCCCTCGACGCCGAGCTCTACCTGCGCATCGCGCCCGAGCTCTACCTCAAGCGCCTGATCGTGGGCGGCCTGGAGCGGGTCTTCGAGGTCAGCCGCAACTTCCGTAACGAGGGGCTTTCCACGCGGCACAACCCCGAGTTCACGATGCTCGAGCTCTACGAGGCCCAGGCCGACTTCAACCGGATGATGGAGCTCACCGAGCGGATGTTCGAGCTCCTCGCCACCGAACTCAACGGCCAGACCGGCATCACCTTCCGCGGCGAGGAGTACGACCTCAAGGTCCCGTTCCAGCGGGCGCGCTACACCGACCTCTTCCGGGAGCACGCTGGCTGCGACTACGACGACGAGCCTGCCGTCCGGGCCAAGGCCAAGGACCTCGGTTTGGACCACGCGTCGGACGAGTACTGGAAGCTCATGAACGACGTGTTCGAGGAGACCGTGGAGCCCCACCTCGCCGGACCGATCTTCGTCACCCACTACCCGGTCCCGATCTGCCCCCTCGCCAAGGCCTCCCCCGAGGATCCCGCCCTGGCGGAGCGCTTCGAGGTCTTCGTGGCCTCCATGGAGCTGGGCAACGCCTTCTCCGAGCTCAACGATCCCGCGGAGCAGCACCGCCGCTTCGAGGAGCAGGTCGCGTCCAAGGACCCGGAGACGCCCGGTGAAGTGGACGTGGACTACGTCCAGGCCCTCGAGTTCGGCATGCCCCCCACGGGCGGCCTCGGCGTCGGGGTCGACCGGCTCCTGATGCTGCTCACCGGACAGGACTCCATTCGCGACGTCTTGCTCTTCCCGGCGATGCGTAAGATTGAGGAGCAGGCGGCGGAGGCCGACGAGGCCTCGGAAGAGGCGCCTGCCGGCGCCTGACCCACCCAGACCCCGTGTTCCGCACCTTCCTCAGCCTGCGCTACCTCAAGGCGCGCAAGACCAACTGGATCGGCATGGCCGGCATCCTGGTGGCTGTGGGAGCCCTCGTGCTCATCCTGTCGATCATGGCGGGCTTCCTCGAGGAGAGCCGGCGCACGCTCCGCGGGAACCTCGCGGACCTGGTCATCCAGCCCTCGTTCCAGTCCAGCGTCCTGCAGGAGAACGGCGACTGGGTCGAGATGCAGACGGACGTCGAGCGGATGCTCGAGGTCATCCGGGAGGACCCTGGCGTCGCGGCGGCGACGCCCCAGCTTCAGTGGTACGGGATCTTCGCCCCCGACGGCGGCGAGAGCGCCCTCGAGAAGCCCATGCAGGACGCCATCCAGCTCATCGAGCTGGTCGGCATCGATGTGGAGGGCGAGGGTGAGGCCACCGACTTCCGCGAGTCCCTCGAGGCCGAGTTCGGCAAGAAGCCCGGGCTCGGCAAGCACTGCAACGTCGGCCGCCCGGCCGACCTCGAGGACCCCTTCGTCAACCTGCAAGGGCTCCGCCAGCGTCGAACCCGTCCGAAGGTCCCGATCTTGGTGGGCGAGCAGCTCGCTTACCTCTGGGGCCTGCGACGCGGCCAGGAGGTCTCGCTCGTCACCGCCACCTATGACGAGGCCAGCTCCAAGCTCAACGAGACGGCCGCCAACGCCCGCTTCCAGGTGGTCGGCAGCTTCCGGAGCAAGGACAACGAGACGGACTCCCGGCGGATCTACATGGACCGCCGCGCGCTGGCCGACTTCCTCCAGCGGGACCGGCTGTGGTCCGCGGTGCTGGTCAAGCTGAACGACTACGAGCGCGACAAGGACGCCGTCCGCGCCCGCCTCTGGTCCAAGCTCCACGCCGAGGGGTTCCTGAGCGCCCCGGGGATGCGCGTCCACGAATTCCGCACCTGGGAGGACTTCCGCGCCACCCTGCTGGCCGCGATCCAGAACGAGAAGGCGCTCATGGGCATCATGCTCAGCCTGGTCCTCGTCGTGGCCGGCTTCACCGTGTTCGCGCTCCTCTCCATGATGGTGACGGAGAAGCGCCGGGACATCGGGATCCTCTGCGCCCTCGGCGCCACGCCCCGCGGCGTATTGGCCCTGTTCCTGATGATCGGCCTCTGGGAGGCCGTGATCGGGAGCGCCTTCGGCGCGCTGGTTGGAGTGCTGGGCGCCTACAACATCGACGCCATCGAGCGGAAGCTCTCGAGCACCTTCGGCTTCCAGATCTTCAACCGCGACATCTACCTCTTCGACTACATCCCGGCCGAGGTCTCGGTCAGCGGCGTGGCCTGGATCGTCGGCGGCGCGGTCTTCAGCACGCTGCTCTTCGCGGCCATCCCCGCCTGGCGCGCCTCGCGCCTCGACCCCGTGGAGGCGCTGCGTCACGAATGACCCTCCCCTCCGACGGCCCGATCCCGACAGGCTCCCTTCCTGGCGGCCACCCCACGAGCGGCCCCATGCCCAGCGGCCAGGCCCACAGCGAGGCCGTGCTCTCCTGCACGGGCGTCCGCCGCTCCTTCCCCGTGGGTGAGCGACGGCTCGAGATCCTGCACGGCATCAACCTCGAGCTCCGCGCCGGGGAGCGGCTTGCGCTCATGGGCACCTCCGGCGCGGGGAAGACCACCCTGCTGCATATCCTGGGGCTCCTCGACCGCCCCACCGAGGGTTCGGTCCACGTCGCCGGCCAGGACGCGTGGAGCCTGAGCGCGAGGCGGCGCGCGAACCTGCGCAACGAGAAGATCGGCTTCGTCTTCCAGTTCTATCACCTGCTGCCCGAGCTCTCCGCCCTCGAGAACGCCGTGCTGCCGGCCATGATCAAGCTCAGCCGGCGAGCGTTCCGCTCGAACCGGGCCGAGTTCCTCGACCGCGCCACCACCATGCTCACGCGCTTCGGCCTCGCGGACCGCCTCGGGCATCGGCCCTCCCAGCTCTCCGGCGGTGAGCAGCAGCGCATCGCGATCGCGCGCGCCCTCCTGCTGGACCCGCCGATCCTCATCGCCGACGAGCCCACCGGGAACCTCGACCGCGGGACCGGGGAGAAGGTGCTGGAGATCCTCCTCGACGAGCAGTCGGAGCGCGGCGTAGCGCTGATGCTCGTGACCCACGACGAGCGGCTCGCCAAGCGCTGCGAGCGCGTCCTCTACATGGAAGACGGCCTGATCCAGGCGGACTCCTCCGCCCCGATCCCCACCTGAGACTCCGCCCGATGATGCGCACGCGAAACGCCACCGTCTCCATCGGGATCACGGTCGCCCTGGTGTGGTCCCTCTGGCTGACGCTGATGGTCCAGGGCGACCGCTTTGGGCTCTTCGCCGAGAACTGGTTCATGAGCCTCACCATGGCGGTGGGCTCCTTCATCGCGGGGGCCACCAGTGAGGGCGGCGGCGCCGTGGCCTTCCCGGTCATGACCCTTGGGTTCAAGATCCCCCCCACCATCGCGAGAGATTTCTCGCTGATGATTCAGGCGGTGGGCATGACCGCCGCCTCGTTCACCATCCTCTGGACCAGAACCCCGGTGGTGCTCCCGGCGCTCCTCTGGTCCAGCTTGGGCGGCGCCATGGGCGTGATCTTCGGGCTCGAGTTCGTCGCCCCGAAGCTGCAGCCCGCCTACGCCAAGATGCTCTTCACCGCGTCCTGGCTCGCCTTCGCGGTCGCCCTGTACTGGATCAATCGCTATCGCGACCGGGAGGTCCACACCCGGATCGAGCGCTTCCTGCCCCGGCACGCGGTCCTGCTCATCGGGTTCGGGGTCGTGGGCGGAGTGATCAGCTCGGTGACGGGCAGCGGCCTGGACATCGTGACGTTCTCCCTCCTGGTGCTGCGCCTGCGCATCTCCGAGGTGATCGCCACGCCGACCTCGGTGGTCCTCATGGCGGGGAACGCGGTGGTCGGCGCCGTCTACCGCGGCGCCGTGCAGGGCGAGCTCGCCCCGGAGGCCTGGAACTTCTGGTGGGTCTGCGTCCCCATCGTCGTGGTCGGGGCCCCCTTCGGCGCCTGGTTCATCCGCTCGCGGAGCCGCCTCTTCGTCGCGAGGCTGCTCTACGGCTCGATCCTCATCCAGTTCGTCGCAGCGCTCCTGATCATCCCCCAGAGCCCGAGGCTCATCGCCTTCTCCACGGCGACCTTCTCGCTCGGCGTCCTCGGCTTCTGGTACATGGCCCGCAAGGGCGTCCGGCGCCTCGAGTGGCTCCGCGGTTCCGACGAGCCGAACTGAGCGGCGCCTACTCCTCGACGCGCTCGTCGAGACGCCCCGCCCAGCCGAGGCGATCACGGAGCCGCTGCCAGGGGTCAAAGGACGGGATCGTCAGCAGCGGATAGGGCTCGCGAGCCGCCCCGAGCAGCACCGCATCTCCAGACGAGAGCGACGCCTCGCGCCGCCCGTCCACGTCGAGGGAGACCGGGCTTGGGGAGTCGATGACGGCGACCTCAAGCTCCGCGCTCGGGTCGAGGACCAGCGGGCGCATGGCGAGGGCGTGGGCCGAGATGGGCGTCACCACCATCGCCCCGAGCGCCGGGTCGAGGATCGGTCCTCCTGCGGCCAGTGAGTACGCGGTGGACCCGCTTGGCGTGGAGCAAATGAGGCCGTCGGCACGATAGCTCGACACGTCACGCCCGGCCGAGGAGAGGCGGAAGGCAGCCATCTTCGGAGCCTCGCCGCGGGAGATCACCACGTCGTTCATGGCGTGCATCACGCCCGGCTCCAGCTCGCCAGCGCGCCGAACGCGCGCCTCGAGCCGCATGCGGTGCTCCACCACGGCCCGCCCCTCGAAGACCTCCACGAGGCCCTCGCGCCACGCCGACACCTCCAGGGAGGCGAGGAAGCCCACCCGACCGAAGTTGATCCCGATGGTCGGCACCGGGCGCGCGTGGAAGGCGTGAGCCGCGGTCAGCACGCTCCCGTCGCCCCCGAGCACCACGGCCAGGTCCACGTCTGCCTCGGTCAGCGCGGCGCCGCTGGCTCGCAGCGCCCGCACGTCCGGGTGGACCGCGACCGTCACCCCGCGGCCTTGCAGGAACGACTCGACCTCACCGAGGGCCTCCTGAACCCGAGTCTTCTGCCCGTCTGCGAGCAGCAGCACCGACCGGATCTTGCCCCCGGCCGGCTCGAAGCGCTCACTCCCCGGCCGCGGCCCGGAAGGGTGCGCCCTCGGAGCATCCGCCGCGGACGGAGCCCCGTCAGCAGGCGAGCGGTTGGCGCGGGAACCCGACAAGTCCAAGCGCCGCCCTCAGGCGGTGACCTTGCCCAGGAGCTGCGTCACAACGCGGGTGACCGACGCCGCGTCGAGCCCCGCCGAGGCGAGCTGCTCCTCCCGGGTGGTCATGTGATCCACGTACCGATCGGGGATGCCGAGCACCCGCACCGACGCCGCGCGGCCGTCGACTCGGATCCGGGCTGCCGACTCCAGCACCGCGGAGCCGAAGCCCCCCGCGCGCTGGTGGTCCTCGAGGGTCAGCACATGGCGGAAGGTCGACAGGTGTCGAGCGAGGAGATCCTCGTCGATGGGCTTGGCGAAGCGAGCGTCCACCACGGCGACCTTGACCCCTCGCTCGGCGAGCGCCTGGGCCGTCTCAAGCGCCGTGGAGACCATCACGCCGTAGGCCCAGAGGACCACGCCGCCCTCTTCGCCCTCACGCAGGACCTCGGCGCGGCCCACGGCCATGGGCTCGCGTTCCTGCGCCGCGATCTCCTCGCGAGCGGGGACCTTGCCCCGGGGGAAGCGCATGGCCAGGGGCCCGTCGTGCTTGAGCGCGAGGCTCAGCACCCGGTCCACGTCCGTGGCGTCCCGCGGCGCGGCGAGCACCATGTTCGGGAGGGTGCGCAGGTAGGCGATGTCGAAGACACCGTTGTGCGTGGGGCCGTCTTGGCCGACGGGCCCCGCCCGGTCGAGGGCGAAGACCACGGGCAGGTTCTGGAGGGCGACCTCCTGAAAGACCTGGTCGAACCCGCGCTGCAAGAAGGTGGAGTAGATGGCCGTCACAGGCCGCAGGCCGGCCTTGGCCATACCCGCCGCCATGGCGATGGCGTGCTGCTCGCAGATACCGGTGTCGTGGAACCTCGAGGGGTGCGCCTCGGCGAACTGGTCGAGGCCCGTTCCCGAGGGCATCGCCGCCGAGATGGCGTGCACGCGCAGGTCACGGTTGGCGTGGTCGATCAGCGAGCGTGCGAAGACCTTGGTGAAGGCAGGCGCCTCGGGCGGCGCGTCCGCGGGCGGCTCCAGCTTCCCGGGGGGCTTCGGTGCGGCCACGGCGTGGACGCGCTCGGGGTGGCTGGGGCCGTCGGGGTGCCCCTTGCCCTTCTCCGTGAGGACGTGCAAGAGGACCACCCCGTCGAGGGCGCGGACCTTCTCGAGTACGTCCACCAGGCTGTTCACGTTGTGCCCGTCCACGGGCCCGACGTAGCGGACGCCGAGCTCCTCGAACACGTGGCCCGGAACGAACACGTGGCGCAGCACCTCGCCCATGTCGTCCAGTGCCTTGTCGACCCGGCGCCCGATCAACGGGATGGCCTGGACCAGGCTCTTGGTCTCCTGACCCGCGCGCTGGACCAGCCGGCTCCCGCGGATCTTGGTCAGGTACTTCGAGAGCGAGCCCACCGACCTGGAGATCGACCACTCGTTGTCATTGAGGACGACGAGCATCTTCGGGCGGCTGGCGCCCCCGTGGTTGAGTGCCTCGAAGGCGACCCCGGCGCCGAGCGAGGCGTCGCCGATCACGCTGACCACGTGGGGCGGATCCGGCTCGAGCGCCATGCCCGCCGCGAGCCCGACACCGAGGCTGATGCTGGTGCCGGCGTGCCCCGTGTGGAACAGGTCGTAGGGCGACTCGTCCGGGTGAGTGAAGCCGCAGAGGCCGTCGGTCCGCCGGAGCGTGTCGAAGCGGTCCTTGCGGCCGGTGAGGATCTTGTGCGGGTAGGCCTGGTGGGACACGTCCCAGACGATCCGGTCCCGCTTGAAGTCAAAGACCCGGTGGAGCGCGGTGGTCAGCTCCACGACGCCCAGGTTGGAACCCAGGTGGCCGCCGGTGCTCTGGACACTCTCCAGGAGGAAGTCTCGCATCTCCCCGCAGAGCTGGGGGAGCTGATCGCGGTCGAGCGCCTTGACGTCGGCGGGGCCCTTGATCCCATCGAGGATCGCGCGGGCCGCGGCCTCCTCGAGGCGGGGCGCTTTGGTGGTTCCGTCCAGGTTGTTCATGTCCGGTCTCGCATCAACGGGGGCACAAGTCCCTAGCCTAGGACTCGCGGGGCCGGGAAAGCAGGGGGCATCACGACTTCCGCTGGAGCAGGAGCTCGATGAGACCCATGCCCACCTCGCCCAGCCCCAGGTGGTTCGCGTGGCTGCGCGCTTCGGACGCACGCTGGGCCGCCTCGATCCGGGCCCCCTCGAGCCCCAGGGCGGCCACCAGGGTGCCCTTGAGGGCCCCCACGTCCTTCCCAGGCGTCTTCCCCAGGGTCTCAGCGTCGCCCGTGACGTCCAGAACGTCATCCATGGCCTGGAAGCACATTCCGAGGGCGACGCCGAAGCGACGGGCCTCCGCCACGCGCCCTTCGTCGGCCCCGCCCGCCAGGGCCCCGAGCTCGGCGCTCGCGCCGAGGAGCGCCGCCGTCTTGGTCCGATGCACCTCCTGGACGCCGGCGAGATCGAGGTCTTGCCCCTCTCCCTGGAGATCCAGGACCTGGCCGCCGACCATCCCCGCAGCCCCGCCGGCCCGGGCCAGCGCCACGGTCATGGCTGCTGCTCCACGCGAGGCGCCGCCGCAGGCCTCGAAGGCCAGGGCCTGGAGCGCATCTCCCGCGAGGACCGCGGTGGCCTCGGAGTAGGCCCGATGCACCGTCGGACGCCCCCTGCGCAGGTCATCGTCGTCCATGCACGGCAGGTCATCGTGGACGAGGCTGTAGGTGTGGATGCACTCCACGGCGACCGCCGCAGCCTCCAGGTCAGCCGGGTCCGCCCCGTCACCGCCAAGCAGGCGCACGATCGCCGGTCGGACGCGCTTGCCCCCACCCAGCAACGCGTACTCGACTGCCTCCGAGAGGGCTGGCGGGCCCAGACTCGTCCGCTTGAGGAAGCGCTGGAGCCCTGCCTCGAACCAGCGGCGAGAATCCTCCAGCCAGCGGCCCCCGGCCTCGACGTGCCCGGCGTTGAGATCGCCGACCTCGAGGTCGCCGCCTTCAGTGCTCGGTTCCAACGGGGCTCCGGGGTCAGAAGGGGGTGTCCAGGCCATCCAGAGGGCCCGCGCTGGAGGGACCAGGAGAGCTCGAAGGCCCACTGACGCTGGATTCGCGGCCCCTGGCGCCGCCATCCCCTCCACCACCCCGGGCGTCCGGGGCTCCGCCGCCTCGCACATCAGGGTCGCCATCGTGATCGATGACCCCGTCAGCCGTGAGCTCCTCCACCTGAGCGCGGAACGAGGTGAGCCGCTCGCGACACCCCTTCAGGAGCCCCACGCCCTCCTTGTAGCGCTCGAGAGATTCCTCGAGACCGAGGCCGCCCTCCTCGAGCTCCCCGACGACCTCCTCGAGGCGCTCGAGGCTCTCGTCGAACGACGCCGGAGCTTGGTCCGACCCTTTGGTGCCACGCTTCGCGCTCATCAGCGCAGTGTAGTCGGCTGGACGCGGAAGTCTCCCTCGGCCCGGTCGAACCCTTCGAGGACCGCCGCACGGGCGACCTCGTTGGCCCTCGCGCTGTCCAGGACCTCCGCCAGCCGGCGGCGCGCGTTCGCGGGTCGGAGCACGAGGGGCACCTGCAGGAGAACGCCCCAGTACGGCTGTAGGACCGAGCAGCGGTAGATCCGTCGACCAAGCCCTCGGAGGAACGCCGCCTCGTGGGGCGCCCCTGCCACCTGCTCCAGTTCGACCGAGACGAAGCTCGGATAGCTGACCCACTGACCGGTCCCGTACCTGCCGAGCGCCTCGGCCAAGAGCGACGTCATGCCATCGCTCTGCAGGGCACGGCGGGGATCCCCCCCGTGCTCACGGAGAATCGCGGGCCCGAGCCCAAGCGCCAGCGCCTCCCTCGAGTGGCCCGCCGGGAACTCCGTGACGAGCGCCTCGAGGACGGCTCCGGAGGTCGCCCCCACCGCCAGCTGCGCCGCGGCCGCCGCCAGCTCGGAGGAGAGCAGGTCGGCGCGAGGGTCATGGAGCCCAGCCAGCTGAGCGGCCGCCCTCGCCGCGCGCAGGGCGGGGTCTGGCTCCGCGGGATCCTGGAGCCGCGGGACCAGCTTCACGAAGGCCCCACGAAGGTCGACCCCGCTCGTCCTCAGCAGCGCCGTGAGGTTGTCGCCCGCGGCCCC
>CBFHHK010000106.1:0-3976 GCA_965655435.1 Planctomycetota bacterium
CCACCGTTCGTGGGCTTCGGCTACCGGCGGATGTTCGTCTCCCCAGCCGGCAACGGGTTTCTCGTGACCGGCAACCACTACGAGAAGACCTGGCGCTCTTACAAGAGCGGTGGCTACGAGCCCATGCTGTTCGTGTTCTGCGATCCCAAGGGGAAGCGGCTCGTCGAGCTGCCCCTTGAGCGCATGCTGACGGAGCCGGAGCGACAGACCCGACCGTGTCTGAACTGCGATTGCTGCAAGGACGTCCTCCATGCCTTTGCCGTGGACCCGGCGCTCAGCAAGAACGGCTGCTTCGTGGACCTGAAGGCCTTCAGCACCCATCGGCCCATCGCCTTCTTCCTGCCCCTGGGCCTCCCTATTTTGGACAAGGACGCGTTCGAGACGGTCCTGGCCGACGCCGAATGGGCGCGGGTCCCGGAGCCGAATCGGGGGACCGAGCAGGCGGCAATCGCGACCGCCATCGAGGAGTTGGGCAGCGCTGACCCGGAAGGTCGGGCCCGCGCGAGACAGGCGCTCACCGCCAGGGGGTTCCTGGCTCTCTCAGCCCTCCGGCGAGCCAGGTCCACGACCGAAGATGGGCGCAAACAGCTCGATGAAGTCCTCGAGGAGCTGCGCCCGTACCGGACCGCCGGCTGGGAGGCGCTGACCACGGATCTCGGGCTCCTGTGCTCCCTGCTGAGCTACCCGGACCAGGACGTGGTACGCATCGTTCACCAGCGGCTCGGGAAGATCGTGCCGAGCGTCAGCAAGCTGGATCCCTCAGCCACCATCACGTGGATGGGAAGGCACCGCAGTCAGCTGAGCTGGAACGCCGAACGTGGAAGCTACGAGCTCTGATCTTCGAGCGCCGTACGGGGCAGGCCTCACGGCCAAGACTCTGCCAGCGTTTGCCGCCGATGAGATCTCCAGGCAGGGATGCCGGTGACCGGACAGAGGACCAGCAGCATGCAACGTGAGTCAGGCCTGGATCGATAGGACCCAAGGTCAGAGCGAGGTTCATGAGCCCGGTCTGGAATGCCGGCCGCCGACAGTGGTGCCGTGAGGCCCGTCCCGTCGGCGGGCCGACGCTGGTTGGGAACGCTGGAGGTGTCTCGGCCGGTCCCGACGGTTCGGCTTGGGCCGCCAAGTCCTCGCCCCAGATGTCGCCGAGAACGGGGTGGCGGCACAGGGCCTTGGGGGTCCTCTATCCGCCGAGCTCCCCCTCGACCGACCAGGCCAACAAGGCCTCCACCCGTCTGGGGTCACGTGGGCCGCTGTCGGCACGACACCTCCGAAGCATGCGTCATCAAGTCCAGCCAGAGTGGGTCGGGGAGGCTCCCGGGCCTGCTGGGCGGATCACGAGCCTTGACCCGCCCGTGGATCCACCCGTCTTCCCAGCGAGCCCTGCGCGCCGCATCGGACATCTACGCGCTCGACCGGGGTACCGTGTGGTCGTCGTCCGGTGCGCCGCCGGTCGCACGCTCGCGCTCCGACCATGACCCCTCTCCTGCGCTCGATGCGATTCGAAGCCACCATGCCCCTCGCCGCAACCGGCCGCGCTCCCGAGGCGGAACCCGCTGCCCTGCGGGGAGGCACCCGTTGAAGGGCTCCAAGCGCAGCGGCCGCCCGCGTTCACTCTGGGCGAAGGCCCCGCCCCAACGGGGCGCTCCGCGTCGGCGCGTGCCCCCTGTCCCCGTCATCATCCTGACCGGCTTCCTGGGCTCCGGTAAGACGACCCTCCTGCGGAGCCTGCTCGTCCAGGCCCACAAGCGTGGGCTTGACCTCGGCGTCGTGGTGAACGACATGAGCGAGGTGGACGTGGACGGGATCATCGTCGCCCGTACCGACTTCTTCGAGGGCAACGAGGCCGGGCTCCGGTCGATCCACGATTGCGTACTGAGCAGCTCGGAGGGTGTCACGAAGCTCGATGGCGCCCTGGACGCGATCCTCGCGAACTCAAGGCCCGCCCTGATCGTCGTGGAGACCTCGGGGAGCTGCCACCCGATGCCGCTCATCCGGCTCCTCCGCCGGCGGACCCAACTGCGGCTGACCGGCGTGCTGGTGCTGGTTGACGGCGCCATGATCGTGGAGGACTACGAATGCGGGCGCCGGCTCCGACCGGCCATGGAGGACAACGTGACCTCCGGCGTGCGAGACACCACGAACCTCCTCGTCGAGCAGGTGATGTTCGGTAGCCACGTCTTCATCACCAAGACAGACCGCATCGCCGAGCAGCACGTTCGACCCGTGGCGGAGGCCCTGCACGCGCTCAACCCCCGCGTCTCGGTCGGCTCGCTCCCCTTCGGCAACCTCGCGCTCGACGACGCGCTCGGCCTCCCCGAATACGACTTCAAACGCGTCGAGGAGCTCGCCCTGGAGCTGAGCCCCGTCCTCGCCGCCGAGGAGGCCGCGGGCCTCCCCTACGACATCGCGACCCGCGTCCTTGAGGACGACCGCCCATTCCACCCGCAGCGACTGTGGGACACCTGCAACCACCACCTCGGTCAGCACATCTACCGCAGCAAGGGGTTCTTCTACCTCGCGAGCCGGGACGACACCTCGCTGCTGTGGAACCAGGCCGCGGGCGGCGTCGCCCTCGAGCTCGTCGGTTACTGGCGAGCAGGGATCCTCGAGCACGAGGACCACGGCCTCGGCGAGGACGAGATCGAAGGGCTGCGTCGGATGCTCCGGGAGGAGCCCGGCCGCTTCGGCGACCGGCGCTGCAGCGTGACCGTCATCGGCGACCGGACGCAGGTGGAGACCTTCACGGAGGCCCTGCGAGCCTGCTTCCTCACCGACGACGAGATCGCGCACTGGCAATCAGGCGGGACGTTCGAGGATCCCTGGCCGGAGAGTTACGAGACACGGGAGCTGTGAGCAGCGCTTCCCCTGACGCCCCTGACGCCGCAGATACCCCTGACGCCCCAGATGCCCCTGTCGAATCGGTCGTCCTCCCCCTGAGCCGCAGTCACCGGACCGCGGAGGCTTGAGCCAGCCGCTGGGAGAGTGCCTGTCCGCCCCGTCGTGGCGCGAGGGAGGCTCACCCAGAAGTGGCTCGTCTCTCGGCCGCGACCGCACCGGTCCACCGGTCCGGACCTCGCCCCCGAGCGCCAGCTGCCGCGCTCACTGGCAGCCAAGCCCCACCGAGCGCCTGCCCATGACCGGGTCCGGGCTGGGCTCGCGTGGGCGCAGACTGCTCTCCCCTCCCGCCCCTCGCTTCCTGGGCAGGAAGCGCCTCCCTGGATCTCGGGCCCAAGCGGCGTCAGCGGGACGTGGATCATGCCGCTCCTCGCCCCGGAACCTGAGGTCCCGATCTCGGCCCCCGCCCAGCAGTGCGCCCAGCAATGCGCCCAGCAGTGCGCTCAGCGGTGCGCCCAGAGGTGAACCGAGCGGCTCCTCACGTGACCGATCCGGAGAACGGCGCGTCCTGGCAACCAGAGGACGACGCCCAGGAGCTCATCGGGGCCCCCTGGTGGGCCTGGCAGGGTCAACGGCTGCGCGTCCTGCCCCGCTCGCGCCCCACCAGCCGGCGACGATGCCGAAGCCGTGAGCAGAGACGAGCGGTCGCCACCCGGCCCCGGGTCCCGCCGCCAAGAGGGCCGTGGAGCAGGCGAGCTCGTAGACCGTCTTCGCAAGGAGCAGCCCCAGCACCATTAGCCAGAGGGTCCTGCTACCCATGGAGGCTTCCCGCGCCTGCAGCCCACGAAGGGCCAGGAGCACGACGACGCCGGTGGCCACCCCGGACAGGCCGCCGTAACGGGAGAGGTCAGGCTGAGCGGCGATGGCGAACAGGCCGGGGAGCAGCGCTGACGCGAGGAGGGTCCGCTTGAGCCCGGGTTCTTCCTGGACCTCGGCGGCCGCGCTGGCGGCCAGGAAGACCACGAGGTTCCATGCGAGGTGCTGGCCGGAGAGGTGGGCCAGTGGCGCGGTGCCCACGCGCCACACCTCCCCGTTGAGCACGAGCTGCCGATCGTAGATCAGCCAGGCGTCGAGGCCT
>CBFHHK010000106.1:4075-5976 GCA_965655435.1 Planctomycetota bacterium
GGCACGAGCCAAGCTGCGGCGCAGGCGATCGCGATGACAACGCTCAGGTACGGCTTGGCTTTCGACTGCACAGGGTCGCCAGGGCGCCACAGAGAAGGATCGCCGCGGAGAAGCCGCCCCCGAGGCTCCCGCCACCCGTGTAGCCCGGCTCCCTGTAGACCTCGTACTGCTCAGGCGACTCCTCCACCCGCTCCTGGAAGCGGCTCAGCTCGGCGCGGAGGTTCTCGATGAGCTCGTCGGTCGCTTGCTCGAGCCCCTTGATGGAGTCGAGGCGGAGTTGCTCGCTCAGGTTCACCGGGGTGCCCTTGCCTGACACCTGACTGAGGCCAGGAGCCCGGAAGAGGAACTTCCGGCTGGCGATGTCGAACACCGCGGCGTCCACCATGGTGCTCGTGTCGTTCCTCTCTCCGTTGATCACATAGGCGCCTACGATCGTCCAGTACGTCAGGGAGGTCCAGTCCTCATCGGTGTGCTGGACCTGGTCGTAGGAGAGCAGGGCAATCACGTCGATGTCATACATCGACTTGATCTGATCCAGGTTGGTGAAGCCGCCCCGGGGCCGCAGGTACGCCGTGGGGATCTCTTCGATGGCCTCGACGAAGGGGAGCTCCTTGAACTCGTCGGTGATCCGACGGATGAGCCGCATCTTCTCGTTCTCGGTGATGACGTGCTGATGGTGCCCGCCGGTGTCGCCCGGGACGAAGGCGATCCCCACGCGCATGGGGAGGCTCAGTCGGGGGATGCTCGGCGTGGCGACTTGCTCCTCGCCGCCATACAGGTAGTCCACCGCGCTGCTGGTGAATCGGGAGTTGTTGCCCGTGGCGCAGGCCGCGGCGAGGGCCCCGAGGGCGATGATCGAGAGGGCGATCCGTCGTGCCGAGGGTGAGGTGATCATGGGATGCTCCCGGGTGGTGCTTTGGTGCTGACGCCAAGGTCCACTCCACCAGCGGGCCCGCCGTCCGGTCCCATCGTGGGGAACCGGACGCGCAGGAGCGAGGCCCGGTCGCGGTTCGCCCAGGGGAGTTTGGGCCGCGACGCAAGTCAGCCCAAATCCAGCACCCCGGGGATGTCGGCGTCCAAGGCGCGAGAGGAGCGAGGCGCCAGTGGGCCCCAGCGGGCCCCCCTGGGCCGCTGGTCGCCCTTCACGCCGGCCTCACCCTCGTCCAAGGACGCCGCCGTCGCGCCCAACGGACGCTGGGGTGCCCCACCGGCTCGCCGGTCGCGTGGCGCTGGCCCCATTGCCCCATTGCCCCATGGCTACATAGCTACATGGCTACATGGCGCCGGGCGCTGGCGGCGGAGTCGCTGGCCCGTCAGGGGAGGTCCGGACCGCCGGACCTGTCGGCCAACTCCAGCCGGAGCGCCTCCACATCCTCGGCCTCGATCGGGGGCGGGTAATTGCGCCAGGCCTCACCGTTGAGCATGTCACGGCGCCCCCGCTCGAACAGGGCCGTCATGTGGACCGGATCGAAGGGCTCGGTCGGCTCGACGTCGAAGTCAAAGGGGATCCACGCGAGCTGGAAGTCAAACCCGTCCCGGAGCGAAGTGAGCCAGATCCGATAGAGGTCCCCGATGCCGTTGCTTCGAATCAGGCCCGAAATGGATCTGCCCGTGATCTCGAAGAGCGTCCTCCCCACCTGCTCGTGCCGAAAGACGAGCGGCGCGTTCCGAATCACCCAGACCTTGGGCGCCCCACCGTCCTTCCCCTCGAGCAGCCCAGACTCACGGAGTCGGAGCCCGACCGGATAGGTGAAGACCTGAGCCGAGATGCCGCCATCGACGTGCATCTCGTCGTATTCACGACCGTCCGGGGTCACGACATCGATCATCACCGGCGGGAAGATGCCGGGGATCGACGCCGAGGCAAAGATGATGTCGAGGGCGAGCTCACGGCCGCCCGG
>CBFHHK010000106.1:6076-14879 GCA_965655435.1 Planctomycetota bacterium
ATCATCACCGGCGGGAAGATGCCGGGGATCGACGCCGAGGCAAAGATGATGTCGAGGGCGAGCTCACGGCCGCCCGGGATGCCCTCCGCGGCGATCGCGCTCAGGCACCAATAGGTCGCCTCCATGCGGTCGAGGTTCGTGGTCCCGACGTAGAGGCGCCTCCCCTTGAGGTGCTCGTCTCCCATCTGCCGGAAGGCCTCTTCGTCGAAGTGACCGCCGACGAGCGCGCGGAGCCCATCCGGGTCGGCCATGGCGTCACCGGTCAGGCCAGCGATCAGCCCACGCTCGGAAACGAGCTCGCTGGTGCGCAGGGTGGTGTAGCAGGCCTTGATGTCCTCATCGTAGTCGGGCCCGAGGAACGCGAACGGTGCGGTGAGGGCACCGGTGGAGACCCCCGTGACCACGTTGAACACGGGGCGGGTCCCAAGCTCGGACCAGCCGGAGAGGAGCCCGCCCCCGTACGCGCCGTTCTCGCCCCCCCCTGAGATCGCGAGGACCTTGATCGGCGCCTGGTCCAGACCGCTCGCCCGCATCTGGTCCAGGAGGACTGCCACGCGCTCCTGGGCGGCGGCGCCTCCGGGGTCGACGTCGCCGATGACCCGCCAGGCCTCCATGCCAGGGGGAGACACGTCATCCAGGTCCTCGTACGGCACGGGATTGCGCGTCGGCGCGGAGCAGCCGAACGCGAGCAGCACAACGAGGAACGTGGCCGAGGGCGCGGTCATCGACGGGGTCCCTTTCATGGGTCTTGGGGCTCGAAGGTTGGAGGAGCGGGCGGCCACGCCGTGGGTCGACGGGCTGCCGCGCGCGGAAGCTACTTTCTGATCTCCTGCCTTGTCGAGGGCCAACGGGACGAGGGGCCCGGCGACGTCGACGTCCGGGGCTGCGCAGCAGCTCTCCGCCCCCCGTCGGCAGCCCAGGAGAGCCCTGGGGCTTCGGCCGGAGCGGAGGGTCCGAACCGGCCCAGGGCTTTCTGCCGCCCCACTCCTCCGGCAGCGAGCACATGATCACGGACAGCGCTGCGCAGTGCGCCGGGCGCATGATCCGTGTAGGGTCCTGACCATGCTGATCGCCGACACCGAGACCCTCCGAGACTTCTGCCGGGAGCTGGAGGGGGCTCCCTACCTCGCGGTGGACACCGAGTTCCTGCGGGAGAAGACCTATCACGCGCGGCTCTGCCTCGTGCAGGTCGCCCACGGCCAGCACGCGGCCGCGATCGACCCGCTCGCCAAGGGGTTGGACCTGGCGCCCCTGAGCCGCCTGCTCTCAGACCCGTCCAAGGTGAAGGTCCTGCACTCGGCCTCCCAGGATCTCGGGATCTTCCTCCGCCTCATGGGGCACCTTCCGGGGCCCGTCTTCGACACGCAGATCGCCGCATCGGTCTGCGGCTTCGGGCACCAGCCGGGGTACGCCGGGCTGGTGGAGTCCATCCTTGGCCTCAGCATCGACAAGACCAACCAGGCGACAGACTGGTCTCTGCGCCCCCTCACCGCCGACCAGGTCAGCTACGCGATCGGCGATGTGACCCACCTCTGCGTCATCTACGAACGACTGCTCGCCACCCTCGAAGAGCGGCGCCGCGCCCCATGGGTCGAGGAGGAGATGAGCGCGCTGATGGACCCCTCGAAGTACCGGGTCGATCCCGAGACCGCGTACCGTCGCGTCAAGATCCGGCGACCCAGCCCAAAGAACCTGGTGGTGCTCAAGGCCCTCGCACGGTGGCGTGAGGAGACCGCCGTTGAACGCGACCTGCCGCGAAACTGGATCGTGAGGGACGAGGCGCTGGCGGAGATCGCGCAGCACTTCCCGACGGACGCTCGGGCGCTGGCCCGGGTCCGTGGCCTCAAGGATTCCGTGGCGCAAGGCGCCTATGGGAGAGCCATCCTCCACGCCCAGCGCGAGGCCCTCGCCACGCCCGAGGAGGAGTGGCCCACGCCCACGGGCTCCGGGCCGCCCCCGCCGGGAACGGACTCGGTCGTGGCGCTCCTTCAGGCCCTCTTGAAGCTGCGCTCCGACGCGGCAGAGGTGTCGTCCCCCATGATCGCGAAGCGCGAGGACCTCGAGAGCATCGCGATGGGCGAGTTCGCGGGCGTCCGTGCCCTGAGCGGCTGGCGGCGGGAGCTCTTCGGTCAGGACGCCGAGGCGCTGGTGACCGGGAAGCTCGCCCTGACCGGCTCGCCCAATGGCGCGCTTGAGGTACGGCTGCCAGCTGGCGAGGCCTGACCTCGGTGTTCCCGCCCCCCCCTCGGCGGAGGGTCACCAGGCCGACCCAGGGACGCTCCGCTCCTCGACCCCGCTCAGCCCGCACGTGGTGAACCGCCGGGTCGAGCGACGCGCCTCACCTCAGCGGAGGGGGCGCGTCGGCCAGCCCCGGGCAGCGCCCCTCACCCAAAGGCGCCTCCCGAGGACCAGGGCCACTCCATCGCATTCGCTAGGCTCTCGGTCATGCACGGAGCGGCATCCCAGGCCAGGGCCACACTCGAAGCGATGACCCGTGAGTCCACTGGCGCGACTCACATCCTCTCATGCGAGGTGGTTCAGAGCCTCTGGAGTGGCTACGGGCAGATCCTCCGCTTCGAGCTCGCGGGGGCGACCTGCTCGAGCGTGGTGGTCAAGCACGTCAAGTGGCCGACGGAGCGCGATCACCCTCGCTCGTGGAATTCCGACCTCGGGCACGAGCGCAAGGTCAACTCATACGTGGTGGAGACGGCCTGGTACCGGGACCACGCCCGTTCCTGCGGACCGGCCTGCCGCGTCCCCGAGTGCCTGGCCCTCGCAGCGCAGGGGGACGAGGTCTTCATGGTCCTGGAGGACCTCGACGCAGCTGGCTATGGGGACCGGCCGAGCCACGCGAATCCGGCTCAGCTGGAGGCGTGCCTGTCCTGGCTGGCCAACTTCCATGCGAGGTTCCTGGGCGTGGAGAGCAAGGGGCTCTGGCCCGTTGGTACGTACTGGCACCTGGCAACCCGCTCGGAGGAGCTCGCCGCCCTTGAGCCTGGGCCCCTGAAGGAGGCCGCGGCCGAGCTGGATCGGCGACTGAGCGCGAGCCCCTATCAGACCTTCGTACATGGCGACGCCAAGCTGGCCAACTTCTGCTTCTCCGACAGCGGCGCCGCCGTGGCGGCGGTGGACTTCCAGTACGTCGGCGCAGGCTGCGGCATGAAGGACCTGGCCTACTTCGTGAGCAGCTGCTTCGACGAGGAGCAGTGCGAAGCCCGAGAGCAAGCGCTGCTGGACCGTTACTTCCTACACCTGGAAGCGGCGCTCGAGCGAGCTCACAAGGCCGTCGACTTCTCGGCCCTGGAGGCCGACTGGCGAGCCCTCTACCCCGTCGCATGGACGGACTTCTATCGGTTCTTGAAAGGGTGGAGTCCCGGCCACTGGAAGCTTCACCGCTATAGCGAGCGCCTGGCTCGACAGGTCCTGGGGCAGCCTTGAACCTGAGCCCAAGCGACAGGCGATGGCTCGCTGGATCCGCGTGCCAGGCCGCGCGCGAAGCCGGAGCTTTCATCCGAGCCTCGCGCCCGGCCACCGTCGACCGCAAGCCAGGGGGCCACAGCGAGGCCTCGCAGGTGGTCACGGAGATCGACCGGAGGAGCCAGGCGATCATCCTCGAGGGCCTGTCGGAGAGCGTGTCTCGATTCTCCCTGGGTGTGCTGAGTGAGGAACTGGACGACGATGGCGGCCGCTTGGAGCGCGACTTCTTCTGGTCCATCGATCCGCTCGACGGGACCCTGCCCTACGTCGAGGCCCGCCCCGGCTACGCCGTCTCCATCGCTCTCGTCTCCCGCGAGGGCGTCCCCCAGATAGGGGTCATCGTGGACCCGGTCCACGGCACTCTCTACTGCGCCCTGCGCGGCGGTGGCATCACTCGCAATGGTGCGCCGTGGTCGCCCCCCACGACAGGAGCGGATGCGGGGCTGTCGGTCTACGCAGATCGAAGCCTCCTCAAGCTTCCACGGTACGCGGCCATTGAGGCGGCCCTCGACGGGGTGTGCGTGGAATTGGGCCTCACCGCAGCGGAGGTGTTGGTGGGCGGCGGGGCAGTCATGAATGCCTGTCAGGCACTGGAGGCCCCGGCTGCCTGCTACTTCAAGTTTCCAAGCCCGGAGCAGGGCGGCGGAGCGCTCTGGGACTTCGCGGCGTCGGCGTGCCTGTTCACCGAAGCGGGCGCTGTTGCGACGAACATTCACGGCGGACCGCTGGACTTGAATCGCGCGGACGGGACCTGGATGAACCACCAGGGCGTCCTCTTTGCGACCAGCAGCGCGCTCGCGGCGCGCATCAAGGGCGTCTATCGCGCTTGGTGCGCGGCACGCGGGACTTGATGGCTTGGGCCTCGACGGCGGGCTCGTTGGCCTGGCCCCCGCACGGAGACCACGACCGGGTGGGCCCTCACCATCACAGGAAGATCAGGGCTCAGCCGTGGAGTGACGGCCGGCTGCGGTGGCTCAAAGACCGCCACCGGCCGATCTGCTCGGAGGGCGGGCGCCTTCCCGCTCTTCCCGCTGAGCCGTGCCTCCGGGGGCCCCGCCGGGCCGCCCAGGTGCGGGCCTTGCTCTCCGCCGTGGGTCCAGCGGCGCCTCTCTGACGGCGGCGGGGCGTCCTGGGCGAACCACGGTGCTCAGCCTCAGGCCCGGAGCCCAGACCTGTGCGTTTCCGATGGTCAGCCCTCGCTTCCGAGTCGGGGACCAACCCGTTGTGGAGCCCCCACCCGCCATCTCACCGAGCCCCGCCCTGAGGAGGTGGCCGGGCACCCCGCGGGCGACTGGCCCACCTCCCCTGAGGCGCTCTACGTCCAGCCTGCGGGACAGGCGACCGACGCCAACGGTTCTCGTCCCCGTGCCCCCCTCACCAGCGTCACTCGCACCAGGAGTCACCCGCAACAGGCGCCACCCGCACCGAGCGCTACCCACACCACCGGCCGGCCCGGCGACCTCGACAGGGACATAAAACCCCGGTCGTCTCTTGCCGGCGCCGACCGATGCAAGTAAACGTTTACTTGCGATAGCCGCCATGACTGCCTGATGAGCCCCACGACACGCAAGCCAGCCCATATCCGCCGCCGCGAGATCGCGGAGGCCGCGCTGCGAGTCATTGGCGCCCAGGGCGCGACCTCGCTCACGTCCGCGACGCTCGCGGCCGAGGTCGGCCTGACGCCAGGCGCCCTGTTCCGGCACTTCAGCAGCGTGGATGACATCCTCACCGCCGCGGTGGAGGTCGCGGTCCAGGAGGTCGACGCGACGTTCCCAGCCGCGGAGCTGCCACCGGTTGAGCGGCTGCGCGCGCTCGCGCTGGCCCGCGTCGCGCTCGTCGACCGGATGCCAGGGATTGGCTGGCTCCTGCTCTCCGATCAAGTCTACCTGGCGGTTCCGGACGCCGCCGTCGCTCGGCTTGACACGCTCGTCCGCCGCTCTCGCACGTTCTTGCTCGCGGCGTTCGAAGAGGGCGTCGCGCGGGGCAACCTCCGACAGGACCCGCCCCCGGAGACCATGCTCCAGATCTTCACCGGCACCGTGCACTCGCTCATTGCCGGACGAGCCGTCCACCGCAGACATCCGGGACGCGCCCGAACGCCTTCGGCCGAACAGGTCGTCCACGCGCTCCTTGCGCTCCTGGCGACGCACTGACCTCCCCACCCTTCCAATCGACGAAGACGAATCCAGATGGCCATCACAGCAGCATCCAAGGTCGGCGAGGTCGCCGCGCAGTATCCCCTCGCCACGCGCGTCTTTGCGCGACACGGCATCGACTTCTGCTGCCACGGCGGCAACCCCCTCGCCGAGGCTTGCGCCACGAGCGGGGCCACGGTGGACCAGGTGATCGGGGAGCTTGAACGCGAGATCGCCGGCCGCACCGAGGCGGAGCTCCGTTGGGATGAGCAGCCGGTCGAAGCGCTGATCGAGCATATCCTCACGGCGTACCACGAGCCGCTGCGGGAGGAGCTCCCGCGCCTCGAAGAGATGATGCGTAAGGTGCACCGTGTGCACGGAGCGCGCGACCAGGGACGATTCGATGCGCTCCTGGAGAAGGTGCTGGCGGTTCGCGCTGACATCGAGGGGCACCTGCCGAAAGAAGAGGAGGTCCTGTTCCCTCAGATCCTCGCCGGGCGCGGGGCGATGATGGCCATGCCGATCACCGTCATGGAAGAGGAGCACGCGGTGCTCGGTGGCCTCCTCCAAGACGTGCGCTCGCTGACGAACGACTTCACGCTGCCCGGCGACGCGTGCAACACGTGGCGCGCGCTGTGGGCTGCACTCGAAGAATTGGAGCGCTCACTGCACGAGCACATCCACCTCGAGAACAACGTCCTGCACAAGAAGGCGCGCGGCTGACCGGCCGTGACGGGTGGCGGCTCACAGACTTCCGCAACGTCGTCGCGGCTGGGCGACCATTGCTGCTCGCGGTCCCCACCTGGGCTCAGGTCCTCCCCGTCATCCGGATCATCGCCGCACGCCCCGCTGACGACCTCGCGACCCTGCAGGTCGATGGGTAGAACCTTGCCGCCCCCCCTCGTGGCCCCATCGAGGCCCGAGGTCCTCGATGGGGTGCTCACCTTCGGGCACGGCCTCGACGGCCTCTTCGTCTCGTCGCGAGGCGTCGTCGCGCGCTACCGGGACGGCACCCGACACCACTCGATGGGCGGCGAGCCAGATGGGAACGCCGCCCTCACGCAGAGCCGAGGCCACCTGGACCCCGGATCAAGCGACGGGCCAGCGTCCGAGGTAACGGGAAGGATGGTCGGCCTCACCCAGGCTCAAGCCCTGGGGCCGGAGCCCGACGTGGATGTCGCGCAGCGCGACTTCCACTGCCCTCCGCGGATCGCGACCCAGCAGCTCCTTGAGCACGGAACCGACGATGAGCCTCGAACGGCCCAGACGGTCAAGCGGCTCCATGCTGGGATCATGGCGGACCTCCCGCGCCTCACGGACACTGTGAGGCTGGCTCCCGGACAGCTCGAGACTCTCGTCGACATGTTGCCGCTCGTCGGTGTCAACAAGGAGGGCGCCAGCCCATCTCCCTTGCGAAGACGCCTGAGTACCGCTCGGGCCGCTGGAGGCTGGAGTCATGGCAGATCGACGTGCCCAGTTCGTGCGGCGGGCACGCGCCAGCCCACCCTGCTTGGAGACGCTCACACGGACCAGTTGTGGCACTCCTGAGCGCCTCATGCAGCCGTCACGGAGACGGCCAAGAAGGGCGGAGAGCCGCCACCGGCGAAGGGGCTGAGCGGATTCGCCTCCCCCGAGCAGACGCTGGTCGACCTCGTGCCGCGGCACCTGAGGACCGCCAGGGGGGCCTGTGATCGGCCCCAACCGCGAGGTTCCTGGACCCGTGATAGGGTGCAACACGACTCGGAGTGACACCTCCACTCGGCGTCCACTGGACCCTTCGCCTGGCCTCTTCGCCTGGCCGTCCGCATCCTGCGCGACGGCCTGCACCTTGGACCTCTTGCCTCCTGGACACCCATGCCGCAACAAGCCAAGGATCCCATTCGCGCGACCGCCCACGCGGGACAGGTGGTCGTCTGGGAGGAGATTGCCCGTGATGGCGCCCAGGCCAAGACCCTCCTCTCAGCGGCCGACCGCCTTGAGATCGCGCAGCTCCAATCCTCGATCTTCGGCGCGCGTGGCGTGGACCACCTCGTGTTCGCCGTGGGCTTCCCTGCCGTCGCCCCCGAGGAGCATGAGATCTGCCGCCGATTCGTCCACGAGGCTCATGGGCTCAGCCCGACCATCGTCTGTCGCGGACGCCGAGAGGACGTCCTGCAGGCCGCGAGCATCGTGAAGGACATCGAGCATGGACGGATCATGGTCATCATCCCGGCGAGCGATCAGACCGCTGCTGCCATGACCCACTCCTCTGCGGTCGAGGCGCTCGGAGGCTGCTCGGAGTTCGTCAAGCTCGCGAAGGACTCGGCCCCCGGCGTCCACGTCGATGTGTCCTTGGCGGATGTCCCGAGAGGGGACCTTGGACGTATCGCGGAGGCGGCGTCTCAAGCGACCTCGGAGGGTGCCGGCGTCGCTGTGATCAACGACAGCTTCGGCTTCCTCACTCCCCAAGCGACCACCAGCATGTGGAACGAGCTGACCCGGCAGGCGGCGGACGACGTCGTCTACGCGACGCACTTCCACAACGACCTCGGACTTGGGCTCGCCAACACCCTCGCTGCTGTGGCTGCCGGAGCACGGGTCGTCTCGAGCTCACTGCTTGGCCTTGGGGAGCGGGCCGGGCTCACGGCGACCGAACAGGTCCTCTATTGGCTCGCCGCAGACCCCAGGCAAACCCAGAGCATCACCGGCTCCGCGCAGACACTCTGGAGCGCGGCGCTCGACCTGCACCACCTGCCTCCCCTGTGCAGGGTCACCTCAGAGCGAACCGGTGTCCCGCTGAACATGAGCCACCCCATCGTTGGGCCCGGCGTCAACAGCATCTCCACGGGCACCCCCTTCGTGGACCCTGACAGCTTCCGCCCATTCGACCCGGAGGCCGTCCTGGGCATCTCCGGCACGGTCGTGCTCACCGCGCTGGCGAACCTCCGCGTGATCCACGCCGTCGCAGAGAGACTCGGTCGCAAGCTCTCGGACGAGGACGCGCGAGCCGCGCTCCGCTGGGTCAAGCAGACCTGCTACGAGCAGACGGCCGGAACCCTCGATGACGCAGCCTTTGCGGCTTATATCGGCGCCAACAAGCTCGGGGCGGCCACGTGAATCGAAGCCTCGCAGCGGGTCCCAGTGGTGAAGCCGCCCGGCGCCTGGAACGAGGCGAAGCCGTCGCCCTCCCCCTGCCGTCGCCGCTGGCCTAC
>CBFHHK010000107.1:0-14762 GCA_965655435.1 Planctomycetota bacterium
CGTGCCGGACGCGGACGACACGCCGGGCGCCCTGCTCGCGCTGCGGCTCCTCGAGGGGGAGACGCCGTCGTCCGAGGCGCGGGCCGCGGCGGCCGCCGGTCTGCGCTGGCTGATCGACCTGCAGAACCGCGACGGCGGCATCCCGACCTTTTGTCGGGGGTGGGGACGGCTCCCCTTCGACCAGAGCTGCGCGGACCTCACGGCCCACGTGCTGCGGGCCTTCGACGCCTGGGAGGGGGCGCTTGATGGCGCGGCCGACGCGGACCTCGGTCGCCGGATGGAGCGGACGCGTGCGCGCGCCGTGCGCTTCCTCGTCCGGCGGCAGTCCCCCGATGGCTCGTGGACTCCGCTCTGGTTCGGCAACCAGGAGCATCCCGAGAAGCTCAACCCGCTCTACGGCACCAGCCGCGTGCTGCGCGCCGCCGGTGTCCGCGTCACCGGAGGGGCGGCGGCGGACTGGCGGGCTGCCCTCGAGCGAGGGGCCGCGTGGTTGCGGTCGGCCCAGGGCGCCGACGGGGGCTTCGGCGGCGCCCCGGGACTCACCGCGAGCGTGGAGGAGACCGGACTCGCTCTGGAGGCCCTGGTGGACCTCGTGGACGCGGGGCTCGGGGATGGAGAGGACCCGGATCGGGTCCGCCGCGCCGCGCGCTGGCTCGCCGAGCGGACCGACGGCGGCCAGCGGTTCCCCCGCTCACCGATCGGGCTCTACTTCGCCCAGCTCTGGTACCACGAGGAGCTCTACCCGGTGGTCTTCACCGTCTCGGCCCTCGGCGCCGCCCGGCGGCTCTTGGACCGAGCTGCCGAGGCTTGACCGCCCTCCTCGGTCTCCGCCGGCCGAGGCGCCCTCGGTCTCGGCCGGCGAGGGGCGACCCGGCTTCGATCCTCCGGGGGCGCGAAGCCCCTGTTAACCTCGCCGGGCTCAGCGCCCGACGCGATGCCGCCCTCCACGACCAACTCCACCCGCAGCTTCCCCGCCTGCAAGAGCTGCGGGGGTGCGCCGACTTCCCGGACGGAGGAGGCCTGCCGGTTCTGTGGGACGGTGCTCTCCTGGGCTGACTACGACCTTCTCTCTCGGAAGCGCGTCGTCCTCAAGGAGGCGCGCGACGAGATTGTGGACGCCGCGCTCTGGAAGGTGGAGTCCTCTCCGGAGCTCCGTGAATTCAAGAGCGTCGATGCTCCGGAGGAAGACGAGGGCCCGGTCATCATGCCGCTAGCACTCGCCATAGGGGTGGTCGGCGCCATCTGCGCGGCGTGGCTGCACGAACAGTATCCAGACTTCGGCCTTCTGGCCTACTTCCTCGTGTGGTGCCTCGTTTCCCATGTGGACGAGACCCAGCGAGGGGGCAAGCGCGGCCGACAGGTCAGCGGTGTGGGAGGCCAGGCGCTCGGGTGGGCTGCTGCAGTCTGCGTCCTCAGGGTGGGGGCTCCTGAGACCTTCTGGAAGGTGAGGCCGCGTCGTATTCGGAGGATCACGGCCCGGCTGAGCCGGCAGCGGACGCGGGAGTTCCGGATCGGGGTGAACATGGATCTCCACGCCGGCGACGTGGGGATCGCCTACACACGGGGCCGCAAGATTGTCCGCTTCGACCGCCGCATGCACCTGTCGGAAGAGGAAGGCGTCCCCGGGGCCGGCGACAGGCAAGACGAAGAGCCGAGCACGATTGCCGCGATGAGCGACGCCGTGAGTGAGCCTGGTTCAGGCGACGAAGCTCCGGCGCGCGCGCCCACACCCGACACGACCCTCAGCCGAGACTTTCCTCTCTGCGGTGGGTGCGGATCCGCGCCGGCCTCCAGGGACGAGGAGGTCTGCCGGTTCTGCGGTGCCGAGCTCTCCTGGGTGGACTTCGACCGTCGATCCCAGCGGCAATTTGATGTCCATGAGACGCGCGACCACCTCATCGGCTTGGCGCTCTCTCGGGCGGAGTCTTCCCGGGAGCGGCACAGGACCAATCACCGGCGTCGGCCTCGCTCCTCGGGGGAGGTTCCGGGGCTCAAGAGGATGGTCATCTTGACGCTGGTCTCGTTCAGCGCCGTGGCTAGTGTCCTGCTGTACCTCCATCCGAGCCTCAATCCGTGGCTTGTGTTCGCCGCCGGGCTCTTGGTCCTGGTCGTCCTGGTCTTCTGGGTTCATGTGCGCATCGAGTCCATGCCACGGGTTCGCAAGCGGGACATCCCATGCGAGGCCATCGCCGTGATGGAGGTGGGCCCGCTGGAGACCTTCCGCGTGGGGAGGAAGCGGCGCCATGCCCGGACGATCAAGGCCCGGCTGCCGGGGGGGCAGACGGGAGAATTCACCGCCGGAGCACGCGAGGACCTCGAGCCCGGCGACGTCGGCCTGGCCTACGTTCAGGGTGGCCGAATCTTGCGCTTCAAGGTCATCAAGCACGTGCCCCTGAACTAGGGCGTCCGGGGAGTGGGGGGACCGTGCTGCCTCGCCAATTGAGAGAGAACCAGCTACGTGGGGGCCAGCTAAGTGGGAGCCAGCCAAGTGGGAGCCAGCCAAGTGGGGGCCAGCTGATTCTGAGCCAGCTGGGCGGCGCCAGCTGAGTCGTGGTCCGTGGAGCCTGGAGCTGTCGGGCGTCGGAGCTTGCAGGGTCCTCCGCCCGACGGATCAGCGTTCGAAGCGGGCTGTCGGCGCAGCGGCGGCTCCTCGGCCTGGAAGGCCGCGGGTTGCGGCAACCGGGACGCTATCGGCAGACTGAGACCCATGAACACGCGTGCCAAGCTCGCGTGCGCGCTCCTCGGGGCGGCCTTGCTCTTCGCCGGCGCGGTGGGCTGGTTCGCCGGCGATCGGGGCCCCTCCCCCGCTCCGGAGCCGCGCCCGATGACCCCCGAGGTCCAGGGGGCAGAGGCGTCCGGCGCAGAGCCCATGGCGGCCCCACCGGAGGTGGGCGAGGTGGGCGAAGAGGGCGGGCGAGCGACGCTCGTGCCAGCCGAGCCGGTCCAGCCCGGGCCGGACGCCGACGAGGCGTTCGCCCTCGCGCTCCTCCCCGTCGTGCTCATGGGATCGGACGACCAGGTCGAGCCCGATGGGGTGATCGTCGTGCAGCGGATCGATCCGGCGGGGGGGCTCGAGGAGTATCCCCGGTCCCCCGGAAACGGGCCGCTCCGGCTCGCGCCCGGGAGGGTCCGGGTTCGGGCCTTCGCGAAGCTCTTCGACGATCCGGAGCGGGACACCTGCTTCGACGCCGCCGAGGCGAGCGATGACGAGGTCCTCGAGCTCGTGGCCGGGGTGAATCCCGAGCTGACCCTGCGCCTCGAGGTGCGCACGGGGATCCATGTGACCCCCCGGATCGAGGGGTTCCGCGGCGCGGTGGTGCGGGTGGTACGGGTCGACCCGGGCGAGCCCATCGACGACAGCATGCTCCTCACAGGGGACCTGGGCGAGGATGGGTTCGGCATCTCCCGCAACGGAACCGGGGACGCGACTCGGACCTTCATGGACCTCGAGCCTGGCCTCTACGCGGTCTCGGCGAGTGACTGGGTCGGGCTCGTCTACGGCTATGAGCTGGTCGAGGTGGAGGTCGGGGTCGTCGAGCTGGACCTGGTCGCCGGCGCCCTCGAGGGTCGGCGCTTGAGCGTCTCGATCAGCGGTCCGGGCGGGGCGCCGGTCCAGGAGCCGGAGCGCCTGATCCTCTCGCTCGAGCGCGCGCGCGGCGAGGACAAGGACGTCTGCCGCGGCGTCGTGACGCAAGGGGCCGAGGGTCCCTGCAGCGCGTGGTTCCCGGCCGAAGAGGGGAGGTTCTTCGACCCCGAGGACGCCACCTCCAGCTACGCCGTGGTGGCTTTCCACGAGAGGTACGGCCGGGCCCGGGTGCCGCTCCAGCCGGGACAGGTGGCGGCCACCATCGCGCTGGACGCGTCGGTCTCTCTGTCCGTGCGGTTGAACGACTTCGAGCCGAGCGACCAGCGGCCGATCTCGGTCCGAGCCGTGGGGCTCGAGCAGATCGAGGGCGGGGTGCCGAGCCTGCTCACCCAGTTCGGCCAGACCCTCAATCTGGGTTCGACGAGCGACGGGACCGGCCGCCTCGAGGGCCTCCGCCCGGGCCGCCATCGCGTGACCGTCGGCTACATCGAGCTCGAGAACGGGCAGCTGCAGTTCGCTCTTCTCGGCTGGCAGGTGGCGGACGCGCGCGCCGATGGCACGCTGGTGGAGTTCGACCTCCCCGTGGTCCACGAGGTGCGCGTGTCGGTTCCGAAGGGGGCAGAGGGGGCGCAGGTCCGGCTCGTTCCCGCGGACCTGGACGAGCTCCTCCGCTGGGACTTCGAGCCGCTCAACCGATCCCTCGACGCCGACGGGCGGTGCGACTTCAAGCTGGTCGCCCCGGGCGCGTACACCCTGGAGATCGAGGGACGCAGCGAGCCGGTGCCCGTCACCGTGCCGTGCGGCGAGGTCGTGGTGCGCTGACCTCGCCGGGGTCACGTCCGAGCGGGTCCATCGACGCGCCGACGCCCGGGCTCAGCGGGAGGCGGCGATGCAGTAGAGGTGCTCGTGGGTGCGGAGGAAGATCTCCCCATCGACCACGGCGAGGGTCGAGTTGGTGCGCTCGTCGATCTCGTTCTCGGCGAGGACCTCGAGGCCCTCGGCGTCGGCCTTGAAGACCACGGTGGTGCCGGACTGGGCCAGGAGGTACATGCGATCCCCGGCGCTGACGATGGACCCCCAGGTGCCGCCCCGCGCCACGCGCTTCTTCCAGTCCGCGAGCCCCGTCGCGGGGTCGATGCACCAGAGGATGCCGCGCATGTCCGGGATGAAGATGCGGCCGTTCATGTAGGCGCCCGAGGCGCAGTTGCTCATCTGGGCCGCGTGGCGCCAGAGCTGACGGGACCCGGCCTCCGGGCCGGTGGCGCCGAGCTTCACCCCGAGGGTGGGGCCCTCCCAGCCGCCCACGAAGACGCAGGTGTCGCCGGCGACCACGGGGGAGGAGTAGGTGAGGTTCCCGCGGGTCCCGCGGATGCCGTCGCAGGTCCAGGCGATGGAGCCGGTCTCGAGGTCGTAGGCCACCACGCGCGTGGGCTGGCCGCAGACGAGGAGGGGGCGGTCCCCGTCCTCGGTGATGATCGGGGTGCACCACGAGCCGGCGATGCGGCGGCTCTTCAGCTCCTCGGGCGTGCGGACGTCGGGCTCGTCCGTCTCCCAGAGGGTCTCGCCGGACTTCAGGTCGATGGCCGTCATGAAGGTGCGGGCGCCGGGGCCGGTGTTGAGGTAGACGACGCCCTCGCGGATGACGGGAGAGGTGCCGTAGCCCCAGATGTGCCGGAACTCGCCCAGGTCGCGGGACCAGATGGACTCGCCCTCCAGGTCGTAGCAGTGCAGGCCGGCCGTGGCGTGCCACACGACGACGCGGTCGCCGCTCACCGCGGGGGTGGTGCCGCAGTAGGGGTTGGTCTCGTGGGTCGGCATCTTCTCCTCGATCTGCACCGTGCGGGCCCAGAGGCGCTCGCCGTCCGCGCGCGAGTAGCACTCCAGGGTGCGGCCCTTGCCCTCGGCGTCCTCGGGGGTGGTGAGAAAGATCCGGTCCCCCAGGACCACCGGGCTTCCGTTGGCAGGCATGCCCAGGGCGACCTTCCACTTCACGTTGTCCTCGGCGCTCCAGCTCAGGGGCGCCTCGGCGGTGGAGACGACGCCGTCTGCGGTCGGGCCGCGCCAGGACGGCCAGTCGTCGGCGGCCGCGGCGGGAGCAAGGAGGAGGGCAAGCAGCGAGAGGGAGGCGGCGCGGTGCGGGGAGATCTTCATGGTCGATCCAGAGGATAGCTGGGCTTGACGTTCCCCGTCCGGGCGCATCCCCGGAGTGGGCCGGGATCTGAGGCCCTTTCGGCACGGGACATGGCGAGGACCTATCCTGCGGGGCACCCCAAGGAGGCCTGCCTTGCCGGAACACCGAAGCGAATCCATCTACCTCGATCACGCCGCGACGACGCCGTTGGACCCCAGGGTGCTCGACGCCATGCTGCCGTTCCTGAAGGGGTCCTTCGGCAACGCCTCGAGCCCCCACGCCGCCGGGCGTGAGGCCTCCGGGGCCGTGGAGGAGGCGCGCGGCCGCGTGGCCCTCGCCCTGGGCGCCGATCCGCGCGAGGTGATCTTCACCAGCGGCGCCACCGAGTCCAACAACCTGGCCCTGCGCGGCGTGGCCCGGGCCCAGGCCCACGCGCGCCGCCCACGGCGGATGCTGACCTGCGTGACCGAGCACCATGCGGTGCTGGACCCCCTCGCCGGGCTCGAGGCCGATGGGTTCGAGGTGGTGCGGCTCGGCGTGGACCGTGCAGGGCACCTGGACCTGGCTCGGCTCGAGGAGGAGCTCCGGCGGGGCCTCCTGCTGGTCTCCGTCATGAGCGCCAACAACGAGACCGGCGGCCGGCACCCCATCGCCGAGATCGGCGCGCGCTGCCGGGAGCACGGCGCGCTCTTCCATACTGACGCGACCCAGACCTTCGGTAAGGAGCCCCTGGACGTGGATCTGGCGTGCGTGGACCTCCTGAGCCTCTCGGCTCACAAGCTCTACGGGCCCAAGGGAGTGGGGGCGCTCTACCTGCGCCGCAAGCGCCCACGGGTGCGGGTCGAGGCCTTGTTTGCGGGCGGCGGACACGAGGGCGGGCGGCGCTCCGGGACCCTCAACGTGCCGGGGATCGTCGGCCTCGGGGCCGCGACCCGCATCGCGGACGCCGAGGGCACCGCGGACGGGGCGCGGATCGCCGCGCTGCGCGACCGCTTCGAGGCCGCCCTCGCCGCCGAGGTGGCGGGGCTCTCGGTCATGGGGGATCGATCGAACCGGCTCGCCGGCCACTCGAACCTGGCGTTCCCCGGCGTCGACGGGGACGACCTCCTCAAGGGGCTCCCTGGCCTCTGCGCCTCGACCGCGGCGGCATGTACGAGCGCCAGCCTCGAGCGCAGTCACGTGCTCCGGGCGCTCGGGCACGGGCCAGACGGAGTGGCTGGGAGCGTGCGCTTTTCCCTGGGCCGGACGACGACCGAGGATGAGGTGGACCGGGCCGCGGGGCTCATCCTCGACGGGCTGCGTGCGCTGCGCGGGGAGTGACTTGCCGCGGATCGAGCGAGCGAATGGACCGGAGGCGCCGCCGTCCAGGCCACCCAAGGCGCCGCACAGCGCGTTTCGCGCGGGGGACCTCGCGGCTGCCGGGTGCGTGGTCTGCAGCAGGATCAGCAGCAGGACCGGTCACGGGGGCAGCACCGGGTAATGGCGAGGGCCGGGCGAAGCGACGGGCGCGGGGCCGGGCCCGGAGCTGGGAGCGGAGGCCCGGTGCGCCAGAGCCGCTGCGGTGCGCGGCCGGCCGGGGACTGAGGCGGCAGTAGATTGAAAGGTCCAGGCAAAGGGCGCCGGGCCACATCTCAGGGCCCGATCCCCCGGCCTTCAGCGAGTACCATGCGGCCGTCCCAACGAGCGCTCCGCCTGACGACGCGGGGCCGCCGCCCCCCCCTGCACTCCCTGGACCGCATGACCCTCCGACCGGCCCTCCACCAGGCGACCGCGGCGCTCCTCGCCCTCGCGTCGCTCACCCCCCTCGCTCCGGCCCAGGACGGGCCCCGCGGCTGGCTGAGCTGGCGCGGCCCCGACCAGAACGGGACCTCGGCCGAGACGGGCCTCCCGGGGGCGCCGAAGCTCGAGGAGAACCTGGCCTGGACCTACGAGATGGCCGGGCGCGGTACGCCAGTCATCGCCGACGGCAAGCTCTTTGGCCTCGGCTACGACGGCAAGGGGGAGACGCTCCGGGAGGTCCTGTTCTGCCTGGACGCGGCCACGGGCGAGGAGCTCTGGACGCGCCGCTTCCCGGACTTCATCAGCGACGTGATCTACACGCGCTACGCCATCGGCAGCCCGACGGTGGACCCGGAGACGGGGAACGTCTTCGCGCTCACCGGGCCCGGGCTCATCCACGGCTTCACCCCCGACGGCGAGCTGCTCTGGCAGCGGTCCATGATGGAGGACCTCGGCCGGCTGACGTTCCCGAATGGCCGCGTGGGGGCGCCGCTGATCGTGGGCGACCTCGTCATCGTCCACTTCATCTTCGCGGCATGGGGGCCTGACTTCGGCCCGGCGCGGGATCGCTTCTACGCCTTCGACAAGCGCACCGGCGAGGTGGTCTGGGGTGCGACGCCGGGCGGCCCGCCGAAGGACAGCTCCTTCTCCATGCCGATCGTGGAGCTGCGCGACGGCCGCTTCGTGTTCTACGCGGGCATGGGGGGCGGCTACACCTCATGCGTGGATGCCATGACCGGTGAGGTCATCTGGCAGTACCCCTTCAGCATCGGCGGCATCAATTCGAGCGCCCTGATCCACGAGGACAAGCTCATCGTCATCCACGGCAAGGAGAACCGTGACTCCAGCGTGATCGGCAGGATGGCCGCCCTGGACCTGACCGCGAAGCCCGGCGAGGACGGGGTGCTCCCGAAGTCGGCGGAGCTGTGGCGCAACGACCTGGTCGCCTTCACCAGCTCGCCGATCCTGGTGGGGGACACCGTCTTCGCGACGACCCTGACCGGGGAGTTGAACGCGATCAACGTGAACAACGGCGAGATCATGTGGCACGAGAAGCTGGGCGACAGCCAGCTGCACGCCTCGCCGGCCTATGGCGACAACAAGCTCTTCATCCCGCTCGCGGACGGCACCTTTCACGTCCTCGCCCTCGGCGGGAGCCGGGCGGCCAAGCTCGGGGTGGCGAACCTTGGCGGCAGCTGCCTCGGGGCTCCGGCGATCGCCGGCGGTCGGGTCTACGTTCATACCACCGAGCGGCTGCACTGCTTCTCGGAGAAGCCTGCCGAGCTGCCGGCCTGGCCCGCGCAGCAGTGGGCCGCTGAGGAGGCGCCGGAGCTCGGCGCGCCGGTCCAGCTGCAGGTGGTCCCGTTTGACCAGACCGTGCGCGTCGGCGCGCCCATCGACCTCGAGCTCCGCTGGCTCGACGCCTCCGGGCGGGTCGTGAAGCGGATGCCCTCCACGGACGGGCAGGTCACCGTGGCGGCTCGCCAGAAGGCGCCCCTCGCCGAGCAGCAGGCGGACGGTTCCTGGGTCGCGGCGAACCCCGGCGCGGGCAAGGCCATGGTCAAGCTGGACGGTGTGACTGGCGCCGCCCGGGTCCGGGTCGTCCCCAGCCTCCCCCTCGCGCAGGACTTCTCGGGGTTCCAGCTGAACCAGGCTGAGGGGACGTTCGCGTTCCCTCCGGGCGAGTGGCTCGGCGGGCGCCTCAAGTGGAAGATCATCGACAAGGACGGTGAGCGCCTCCTGACCCGCAACATGGCCAACCCGCTGTTCCAGCGGACCATGACGCTGTTCGGCGCCGCCGATGACTCCGACTACACCGTCCAGGTGGATGTGATGTCGGACGGCAACCGCCGGACGCTCTCCTCGCCCGGCGTCGTGAACCAGCGCTACCAGTTCGTCCTCAAGGGCAACTACCAGGAGCTCGAGGTCAGCTCCAACATGGAGCACTTCAAGCAGAGCGCCAAGTTCCGCTGGAAGGCCGGCATCTGGTACACGCTGAAGACGCGCGTCGACCTGCAGGACGACGGCAGCGCCCTCGTCCGTGGCAAGGTCTGGCCGCGCGACGAGGCAGAGCCCGAGGCCTGGACCCTCGAGGCCACCGACCCCCACGGACACCGCTGCGGCGCAGCGGGCCTGTATGGCTTCACACCGCAGAGCCGCTACACCATCTACATGGACAACCTGAGCGTGACCCCCAATGACTAGGCACCTTCGCACCCTCCCTGGCGTCGCTAGCTCCCTGCTGGTCGCCTTCGCCTCCGCGTCATGTGCGCTGGCATCTGCCCCGTTGCTGACGGCGATCCCCACGGCCTCCAGCGCCCAGGACTGGCCCGCGTGGGGCGGCGGCGAGTCGCGGAACATGGCCTCGACGGTCACCGGGCTCCCGGGTGACTTCACGGCCGGCGACTTCAAGCCGGGCACGGACGAGGTGGATATCTCCACGACCAAGAACGTCCAGTGGGTGGCCAAGCTCGGCTCCCAGAGCTACGGGAACCCCACGGTCTCCGGCGGGCGGATCTTCGTCGGCACGAACAACGACTCCCCGCGCGACCCGCGCTTCAAGGGGGACCGCTCGACGGTCTACTGCCTGGACGAGAAGACGGGCGACTTCATCTGGCAGCTCAACGTGCCCAAGCTCGGCACGGGCAAGGTGTCGGACTGGGAGTACCTGGGCATCTGCTGCTCGCCGACCGTGGACGGGGACGAGGTCTACATCGTCACCAACCGCTGCGAGGTCATGTGCCTGGACGTGCACGGCATGGCCAACGGGAACCAGGGCTACCAGGACGAGGGCAAGTACATGGCCTGGCCGTCCACGGAGCCCATGGAGGTGACCGACACGGACGCGGACATCCTGTGGGTGTTCAACATGATCGACGAGTGCGGCGTGTTCCCGCACAACATCACCACCAGCGCGGTGCTGGTGGCAGGCGAGCGCCTGTGGGTCACCTCGTCCAACGGGGTCGACTACGGCCACGTGGAGACGCCCGCTCCCAACGCGCCGAGCCTGCTGCTCCTGGACAAGCAGACCGGCGCGCTGATCGGCGAGGAGGCCTCGGGCTGCTCCTCGCGCATCTTCCACTCCAACTGGTCGTCCCCCGCGTACCTCCGCAAGGACGACACCGAGCTCTGCATCTTCGGCGGGCCGGACGGCTGGCTCTACGCCTTCAAGCCCGAGCCCATCGAGGGCCCCGACGGGTGGCCGATCCTCGACGAGGCGTGGCGCTTCGACGCCAACCTCCCGGAGTACCGGACGAAGGACGGCGAGGCCATCAAGTACACGGACCGTGACGGTCCCAGCGAGGTCCTCGCCACGCCGATCGTCCACGACGGCAAGGTCTACGCGCCCATCGGCCAGGACCCCGAACACGGCCCGGGCGTGGGCAACCTCGTGTGCCTGGACCACACGGGCAAGCAGCTGTGGAACTACTCCAAGATCAACCGCTCGCTCTCGACCCTCGCGGTCTACGACGGGATGGTCTTCGCCTCGGACTTCTCGGGCTACGTCTATTGCCTCGACGCGCTGACGGGTGAGGAGTACTGGATCTACGACACCAAGGGCCACATCTGGGCCTCGCCCTTCGTGGCGGACGGCAAGGTCTTCATCGGCAACGAGGACGGCTTCCTCACGATCCTCCCGGCCCGCAAGGACGCGGACCCCAAGAAGGAGATGGTGGAGGTCGACATGGTCAGCCCGGTGTACGCGTCGGTGATCGCCGCGAACGGCGTCCTCTATGTGGGCACCCACACGCACCTCTACGCGGTGGCGGCTGGCGCCGGCGCGGCCAAGAAAGACGAGGGGCGCTGAGGGCCGCATGTCAGGCAGCGCACGCTTTGGGTGGGGCCTCATGGCCGTCATCACGGTCCTCCACTTCGACTTCTGGAACTGGGAGACGACCTCGGTCGTCTTTGGCTTCCTGCCCACCGGGCTCGCGTGGCAGGCGGGGATCTCCCTCGCCGCCGCCGCGGGCTGGGCGCTGCTGATGAACGTGGCCTGGCCCTCGCGGGTCGAGGAGTGGGCGGCGCGGCCGTCCGCGCTCGCCGATGAGTCAACGGAGGACCGCTCGTGATGGCCGCGCTCCTTCCCGCCGCCGAGGCGGCCTCCCGGACGCCGCTGCTCGTCGTCGGCTTCTACCTCTTCCTGCTGATCGGCCTGGGCGTGGTGTCCAGCCGGCTGTTCCGCGGCACGTCCGCGGACTTCTTCGTGGCGGAGCGGTCCATCGGGCCGTTCCTGCTGCTCATGAGCGTGTTCGGCACGACCATGACCGCCTTCGCTCTCGTGGGCTCCACGGGCAAGGCGTGGGAGCTCGGCAACGGCGTCTACGGGCTCATGGCCTCGGCCTCGGGCATCGTGCACTCCGCCGTGTTCTTCCTGGTGGGGATCAAGCTGTGGGCCATCGGCAAGCGCCACGGCTTCCGCACCCAGGTGCAGTACTTCCGGGGTCGCTTCCAGTCGAACCTCCTGGGCTACCTGCTCTTCCCGATCCTGGTGGCGCTGGTGGTGCCGTACCTGCTCATCGGGTTGCTCGGCGCCGGCGCGGTCATGCGCGGCGTGACCGTGGGCATGTTCCCAGAGACCTTCGCGGGCACCACCCTGCCGAGCGGGCGCGTGATGTTCGAGGGTTCGATCCCGCCCTGGATCACCGGGCTCGTGGTCTGCGCCGTCGTGCTCTTCTACATCTTCGCTGGCGGCCTGCGCTCTGCGGCCTGGGCCAACGCGTTCCAGACCATCGTCTTCATGATCACGGGCGTGATCGCCTTCGTGCTGATCTCGAGCAAGCTCGGGGGCATGGACGCCGCGACCCAGGCGGTCATCGACAACTCGCCGGACCACATGACCCGGGCGCGGATTGGGAAGCTGCAGTTCGTGACGTACATGTTCGTCCCGCTCTCGGTCGGCATGTTCCCGCACCTGTTTCAGCACTGGCTGACGGCCAAGAAGGCCTCGACGTTCAAGCTGACCACGGTGGCCCACCCCCTGTTCATCGGGGTCGTCTGGGTGCCCTGCATCCTGATCGGCATCTGGGCCGCGGGCGCGGGCATCATGCCCCCGGGCGGCAACCCCAACGCCCTGCTGCCCAAGATCGTCCAGACCCTGCTCCAGGACCCCTACCTCACGGGGCTGCTCACCGCCGGCATCCTGGCCGCCATCATGTCGTCCCTGGACTCGCAGTTCGTCTGCCTGGGGACCATGTTCACCCACGACATCGTGATGCACGCGGCGGGGGAGAAACGCTTCTCTGACCGGGCTCAGGTCATGCTGGGGCGGGGGTTCATCGTCTTCGTGGTGGGGGTGACCTACCTGCTGACGTTCTTCCCGCCGCCCAAGATCTTCGACCTCGCGGTCTGGTGCTTCAGCGGCTTCGCGGCCCTGTTCCCCCTCGTCTTCGCCTCCATCTACTGGCGCAGAACGACGCGGGCGGGGGCCATCGCCTCGGTCCTGGCCATGGTGGTGACCTGGGGCACCTTGTTCTACGAAGGGCTCATCAAGCCGACGCTGGCCGGCGAAGAGATGGAAGGCGACTTCCTGGTGGCCGGAATGATGCCGGTCACCCTGATCTTCGCCGCCTCCACGGCTGCTCTCGTCCTCGTCAGCCTCATGACGAAGCCGCCCTCCGACGAGCACGTCGAGCAGTTCATGGTGGAGTCCTGATCCACCTCACCTCTCCCCGAGCATGACCGCAGTCTCCAACGACCGGATCGAGGCCGCCCAGGCGGCCCTCGACGCCCACGTCCGCGACATCATCGCGCATCACTTCTCTCCCGAGACCGGGACCCCCGTCTGGCTGGACTACGCCAAGGCGGCTGGCTGGGACCCGCGCGAGGAGGTGCGCTCCTTCTCGGACCTCATCGAGCGCTTCGATAACTTCGACGGGGAGCGCCTGCGCACCGACGCCCACGAGATGTGGATCCCCCGCGCCTTCGCGGGCCGGCCCTTCACGATCTTCGAGACCGGCGGCTCCACGGGCATGCCCAAGCAGCGCATCGGCTGGGACGACTACAAGCTCGACTACGAGGAGTTCTCCGAGCTGCTCGATGACGAGGCCTTCCCGCCGGGAGGCTACTGGCTCATGGTCGGCCCCACGGGGCCCCGGCGCCTGCGCCTCGCCATCGAGCACCTCGCCAACCACCGCGGCTCCTCGTGCTACTTCGTGGACCTCGACCCGCGCTGGGTGAAGAAGCTGATCTCCTCGGGCCAGGGGGACCAGGCCAAGGACTACATGCGCCACGTGGTGGACCAGGCCCTCAGCATCCTGAAGCACCGCAAGGTGGACGCGCTCTTCACCACCCCGCGGCTCCTCGAGGCGCTCGGCGACGAGATCTCGATCCCCGACGCCGGGATCAAGGGCGTCTTCTGCGGTGGCACCGAGATGGACCCCCAGAACGTGCGCTTCCTGTGCGAGGAGATCCTCGAGGGGCAGGTCGGCTTCGTGCCCACCTACGGCAACACCCTCATGGGCCTCGCCTGCCACAAGAAGGGCTTCGAGAAGGAGAACTACTCGATCACCTACTACGCGCCCCAGCCCCGGGCCGTGCTGCGCGTGACCGACCCAGAGGACTCGCGCAAGCTCGTGGACCACGGCGAGTGGGGCCGCGTGGAGCTCACCACCCTGACCCACGAGTTCTTCCTGCCGCGCTTCCTCGAGCGTGACGCCGCCAAGCGCATCGCCCCCTGCGAGGACTTCGCGTGGGACGGGGTCGCCGAGGTGAAGCCCTACGCCAAGAACGAGGAGAAGATCGTGGAGGGAGTCTATTGAGCGCCGCGGCCAGCGACGTCCCGCACTTCCCGGTCCTGCGGGCGGGCAAGGAGTACTCCAGCCTCGACCGCGTCGAGCTCACCTCGCACCGCGACGGCAGCGTCGTCGCCTCGGTCAGCCAGGCGAACGCGGGGCTCGTCCGGCGCGACATGCGCAAGCTGGACCAGAACACCGAGCGGCTGCGGGCCATGCCCATGGCCGAGCGGATCGAGCGCTGCCGTGAGGCGGCGCGGATCTTCCTGGAGGACGACCTGCCCATCGGCGACGGCGTGATGCAGTCCGCCGACGACTACGTCGCGCAGCTCAGCTCCACCAGCGGCCTGCCCCACGTGATGGTGCGGGCCAACATGGAGAAGTGCGCCTTCGTCCTCGCCGAGATGACGACCATCCTGCGCGGCCTCATGCGCGGCATGGACCCCGGCGTGCTCGACCAGGGCTTCGGCGATCACGACGGCGTGCCCGTCTGGTACACGCCCAGCGCCCGCGCCCTGGGCGCGGTGCTCCCCAG
>CBFHHK010000108.1:0-3924 GCA_965655435.1 Planctomycetota bacterium
TGTAGGACCGTCACCTGGGGCTCTGCGCTCGACGGCTCGCGCGCGACCTCGAGGACGGCGCCCTTCGCGACCTTGCCGTTGGACCGGAGGACCTTGCGGCCGTTCAGGCGGACCTGACCGCGGCGTACGAGCTTCTGGAGCTGGGCCTTGGAGAGGTCCCCGTGGAGCTGGTCGAGGACCCGGTCAAGGCGTTGCCCGGAGAGGGCGGCCGGGACCTCGATGCGGTCGTATTCAGGGGACATGGCGGGTCGCGCTGCGGCGCAGGGGCGAGGTTAACCGATCCGCGGGAGGGGCGGGGCGAGGCGGGCGTCCGCGCTCGGAGCTCCCGCCGCCTGACCATGACCTGCGGATCCGATGGAAGCGCGGCTGGAGGCCCGGACCCCGCCCTGAATGAGAGGGAGCGCGCGCAGCCGAGGCCGCGCGCGCTCCCTTGATCGGGCCAGGGTGGCGCGACGTCAGTCCTTGCGGAGGAAGTCCACGAGGTCCGTCTCGAGCTCCTCGAGGCCGTACTCCTGCACGGTGAGGCAGCGGTAGACGATGGTCGCGAGCGCCTCGGGGGTGTTCGGGTTGAGGTCCTTCGGCGGCGTGTAGCTGAGGAAGAAGCTCAGGGACAGGCGCTCGGTCTCTCCGCCCTGCTCCCTGCCGGCGTACTGCCACGGCACCTCGTCGAAGGGCAGGACGCCCGTGAGGATCTCGTAGAGCATCACGCCGATACCCATGACGTCCGCCTTGCTCTCCCGGAGGAGGAAGGGGTTGTAGTGGGGCGTCGTGGTGATGACGCCGCGCTCATCGGCGCGCATGGCGGGGTCCACCAGGACCACCGAGCCGGACGGCTTGACGATGATGTTCTCGGGCTTGAGGTCGCCGTGGTAGTCCATGGTCCCCGCCGCCTTGAGCTTCTGCAGCGAGCGAACGATGGTGAGGAACCAGTTGAGCCGGATGCCCTCGAGGGCGCGGATCTTCTCGCGCAGCGTCTTGCCGCGGACGAAGTCCATGACCATCACGGGGCGGCCGTCGTGCCGGAAGCAGTCGCGGACGGTGACCACGTTCGGGCTCTTGACCTCTTGGAGGAGCTCGGACTCCTCGCGGACCAGGTCGTCGATCTCGTGCACATCGAGGAAGTCGATGCGGACCCCGTCTTGACGGAAGAAGATGGCCTCCGCCGGCGTCTCGTCCGGGCTGATGCCCTCGGCCTGCCGCTTGTTTGTGATCTCGAGGAACCGAGTCACGTAGCGACCGCCGCCGGCGACGTCACCGATCTTGAGGGCGACCTTCTGGCCTTCCTCGTCTTCGGCGAGGTAGACGAGCGAGAAGCCACCGCGTGCGATGAAATCGAGCACTCGGTAGGTACCGATGCGTTCGCCTGCTTCGAGTTTGATCATCGAGAACTGCCTCGGGATCCGGTGAGCGTGATGGAGAGGGGTGCTGGGAGGGGCTGAGTGAGTGCGCGGGTCGGCTGCGTGGGCGTGCCTGGGACCGCGCCTTCACTCCCTCATCGAGAGAATCGGGCCGGGGATTGAGGGAATAACCGTGGTCGGTCTGCGCTCAATCCGTCAGGCGGGGCCAGGGGGGGCGGGTTATCCGCCAATTCCGCCTGGCAGCCGGGCCCGCTCGGCCCGGGTTCGGGCCTCCAGTTGGCTGACATCGAGCTCGATCATTCGAGCTCGCTTCCCGGCCCCGAGGATCCGCTGGACCCCCTCGAGGACCGTCCCTGTGCCCAGCCAGGCGTCCTCCTCGTGGGGGACGCGCTTCCAGGACCGACCCAGGTGGTCGATCATTCCGACGTCTTGATCCCACGGGTTGCGGACCATGAAGAAGAACTCCTGCGAGCCTCCTTGGCCGGTGAAGCGCACCACGGAGCCGAGGAACGAAGCCTCATCGTCGACGAGCCAGGCGCGCTCCGCGGGGACCACGGAGAGCAAGGCTCCCTTGGTCTCGACGGCGCCCACGGTGGTGGTCGAGGTGACGCAGCTGGCCACGGAGAGGCCGAGCCAGGGGAGCAGCGGGAGGGGGCGCATGGGGGGAAATCAGGCCGGGGAGTGTCTCGGGCGGAGGATCCCCGCTTCTTCCGGTGATCCACCGGCGACATCTCCTCCCGACGGGAGAGCCATCGGCGGTAACATCGTCCTGATGAACGACGAAGGTCTGGAAAAGACGCGGCGCGCCGGGAAGATCGCCGCCGCGTGTCGAGAGTGGGCGCGGGGCGCGATCCAGCCGGGCGTGGAGCTTCGGTATGTGCTCGAGACGATCGAGTCGATGATCCGGGAGGCCGGGGCTGCTCCAGCCTTCCCGGCGCAGACCTCTCGTAACGAGTGCGCTGCCCACTACTGCTCCGCTCCGGACGACACGATGGTGTACGAGGAGGGCGACGTGGTGAAGGTCGACATGGGCGTCCACGTGGACGGCTGGATCGCGGACACCGCTTGTACGGTGGACCTCTCGGGGGACGGGAAGAACGCGGACCTGATCGGCGCATCCGCGGACGCCCTCGCCGCAGCGATCGCGCTGGTCGAGCCAGGGCGCCCGGTCTCCGAGATCGGCGCTGCCGTGGAGCGGACCATCACCCGCGCCGGCTTCGAGCCAGTTCGCAACCTGACCGGGCACGGGCTCGATCAATGGAAGGTGCATTGTGCGCCGCAGATCCCGAGCTACGGCGAGCGGGGCGGCGGCCGCCTCCAGGAGGGATCGGTCATCGCCATTGAGCCCTTCGCCTGCACGGGGCGCGGCTTCATTCATGAGGCGGGCAAGGCCGAGGTCTTCATGCTCGTCCGTCCCCCTCGGAAGGCCAAGGGCATCGACAAGGAGGTCCTCCGCGCGATGCAGGGCTGGAAGGGGCTCCCGATCGCCCGCCGCTACTTCAACGACCTCGACCGCGAGGCGCTGGAGGACACCATCTCCAAGCTGGCGAGGCAGGGGTCGCTCGTTCGTTACCCGCCTCTGGTGGAGCAACCGGGGGTGCTCGTGGCGCAGACGGAGCACACGATGCACGTGGCCTCCGGGGGCGTGGAGATCATCACGGCCTGATCGAGGGGTGTCATGCGATGAGTGACTATTGCTTGTGGGGTTTACCCTAAGCGCCTAGTCTCTGCGGGTGAACACACGCCGCACACAAGATGGTCACCTCGCGGTCGCGCGGTCTCTCGCGGACCTTCTCCCCGAGCGGCCCACCGCTCGGCGTGGTCGTGATCCCGTCGGGGGAGACGTCGAGCGGCTCTGCCTGAGGCTGTGTCGCGCCGTCGAGGCTCACCACGCGAGCGGCGCTGTGCACGGCGCCCTGCGCCCCTCGGTCTTCCAGTTGGACGGTGATGGGGCGGTGACGCTGCTCCCGGCCACCTCCTCCCCCGCGGGAGCCTCCGTGCTCAGGTACGCGTCCCCGGAGGTCGCGCGGGGATCCGCGCCGACTCAGGCATCGGACACCTTCTCGCTCGCCCTCGTGTTGCTCGAGGTCCTCGCCGGCGCGCCGCCGCATGAGGGGGTGGAGCCGGCGTCCCAGGGGCAAGGGCTGGGGGAGAGCGGACGGGTCCAGATCCCTGAGCTCCTGCCGGAGCGACTCGCCAGCCTTGCCGTGCGCTCCACCGCTGCGGAGGCCGGTCGTCGACCCACCCCAGCCCAGTGGCGTGCTGCGTTCGAGAGGCCGGAGCCTGTCGGGACCTCGCGCGGTACCAGCCTGCTCCTCGGCACATGTGTCGTGGCAATGGTGGCCGTCATGGGCGCGACGCAACAGCGCGCCGCCGCTGCAGGCGACCGCTCGGCGAGTCGGCTCCATGAAGCCCGCGCCGCCTCGGTGGAGCTCTTGACGGGGACCTATGACGAGTTGGACCGGGTAGACAACATCGGCCCGCTGGCGGCGGCCGGGGCGCGCGCGCTCGCCTCTATCGAGGCCGCAGACCGAGCAGGTGAGCTCGACGACCGAGCCCCGCTGGT
>CBFHHK010000108.1:4021-6877 GCA_965655435.1 Planctomycetota bacterium
ATCATGGCGCTGGTCTGGAACGGGCGCGCCCAGCGGCTCCTGGGTGCAGCGCCGGAGGCGGCGCTGCTCTTCACGCGTGTCATCGACCTGGCGTCGGAGCTGGGCGGCAGCCCGTTCGCGCTCGAGGGGGAGATCGCGGCCAGGGCTGCGCTCGCTGAGCTGGCGGTCGAGGGTCGCGACCTCAAGGCGGCCCGGGTCCACTTCGCCCGAGTCATCGAGCTCTGCGAGGATTCCGCCGAGCGCGGGGCTGCCGATCGCACGCTCCGCCTGGCCCATGCCCGCGCACTGGTCGGCCTCGGGGATGTGGCGATGTCGACCGGGCGGGCTCGGGGCGCCAACGCGCTGAGGCTCTTTCGGCGCGCGCGAGCGGTGCTCGAGGGCGTGGAAGATCGCGGTGACGCGGGCTCCTTGGAGGTGCTCGCCCTGCGCCGCGACCTCTGCAAGCTCGAGGCCAACATGGCCTTCCAGACCGGAGAGCGGGATCACGCCGTGGAGTTGCTGGAGGAGCACGTCGAGCTCGCGCAGGGCCTGGTCGTGCAGGACCCGGGCTCCTCCCGGGCTCGCCAGACCCTCGCCCGGGGTGCGGGTGTTCTGGCGCGGGCTCGGAACGACCTGGGCCGGCTCCTCGGGGCCGTCGGGGCCCAACGCGTCTCGGTCGAGGCCTGGGCCCTGCTCCGTGAGATGGAGCCGGAGGAGGTCACATGGCGGCGAGAGTGGGCCAGGTCCACCGCCTTGCTGGCTCGCTCCCTGCGCGTGCTCGGGGCGGGGGACGAGGCTGTCCGCCTGCACCGAGCGAGCATCGAGTTGCTGGAGGCCATGATCGCGGCCGGAGACCTCCCTCGGTCCTCCTCCGTCGAGGTGACGCGTCAGCAGGTGAGCTGCGTGGAGGGCTACCTGGCGGACGGATTGCTCCGTAAGGCGCGCGCCGAGCTCCGCGGGCTGCGCGCACGGCTAGGCAAGGCCGCTCCCGCCTCTCGGACGGGGCCGCTGGACGGCGAGCTCCGGATCCGGGTCAACGTGGTCGAGGCGGAGCTGTTGCTCGCGGAGGGGCGATGGGAGGGCGCCAGGGCGAGGTCCCTGGGCGTCATGGACGCGATCCAGGCGGCGGCGATGGATGGGCGCGATCGTGGGCTGCGGCTGGACCGTGCCCGGGCCCTCCTGGTGGGCGGCTCGGCGGCCGAGCTCGACGGTGACTCCGAGCTCGCGGGTGCGAGCCGAGGGCGTGCCCTGGGGTTGCTCGGCGAGCTTCAAGCCGAGCGCCCGCTCGACCCCGAGCTCATGTCCCTGCGCGTTCGGACGCTCTTCATGCTCGGGCGCACCGAGGAAGCGGGTCAGGCGCTCAAGGCCCTGGATGCCCTGGGCGTGAGGGACGCGCGCCTGGACGTGATGAGCGCGGCGGCCCGTCACCTGCCGCGGTAGATCTTCACCCCGCGGCCCCCGACGCGGGCTCGACGGTCGGCGCAGCGGCTGGCGCCATGGGCGTGGGGCGGGCCGGGAATTGAGGCAAGAGCAGCGACGTGCCTGCCGATGTCCTCTCTACCAGGGCGCTCGGCAGTCTGCCTTCAAGCCTCGATACCTGTGACGTTCAGGGCAGCAAGCCGTCGCCCTGGTGTACCCCACACCAGGAGCGCTCACTCGGCCTCGACCGGCCGCTCCAGCATCGCGACCTCGGACTCTGGATCGTAGGGGCGCTTGCGCGCGACCTCTTTGAACCCGAGGCGGTCGTGGAACCGAAGGGAGGCCTCATTGGCGGGGACCGTGTTGACCTCGGCGCAGAGGACGGGGCGCTCGCCGGCGCGGGCCCGCACGAGGGCCTCGCGGTAGAGCGCCTGACCGATGCCAACGCCGCGGCACGTGGCGCCAACGGCGATCCGGTCCACGTAGAAGAAGCCCGCGTGCCGCTCGCTGAACCAGCGGTAGTTGGGGCTCCCGTAGTCGGCGCCCTCCGTCAAGAACACGGCGAAGGCAGCCACCTTGCCGTCGACCTCGACGACGGGCAGCCACGCGGCGCTAGCCGCGAAGCCGGCCAGCTTGGAGGCGTCCATCTCGCCGACCTCAGGCACGTTGGCCGCGTTGATCTCGAGGACCGCCGCGGCGTCCTCCGCGCGGTAGTCGCGGACCGTGAAGGTGCCCATGGAGAGCTCAGCGCAGGCCCTTGAGGTGGGCGAGGAGGGTCAGGGCTTCCATGGGGGTTGTGGCCTCCACGTCGATCTCGTCCACGGCCTTCTCGAGGTCGGAGGGCTCGTTGTCGAACAGCCCCAGCTGCATGCCTGGCGGGAGCTCGAAGGCCGCGAAGCGGGCGGGGTCAAGGACCCTCCCGCCGAGGTCCTCCGACTCTCGCTCGATGTTCTTGAGGACCGCACGGGCGCGCTCGATGAGCTCGGAGGGGACTCCCGCGAGGCGCGCGACCTGGATGCCGTAGGAGCGATCCGTTCCGCCCTCGACGATCTGGTGCAGGAAGACGATCTCGTCGTCCCACTCACGGACGGCGACCGAGAGGTTGTGGACCCCGGCGAGCTCCCCGGAGAGCTCCGTGAGCTGGTGGTAGTGGGTGGCGAAGAGCGTGCGGGCGCGTACGTGCTCGTGGAGGTGTTCGACGATGGCCCAGGCGAGGGCGAGCCCGTCAAAGGTGCTCGTGCCGCGGCCGACCTCGTCCAGGACCACCAGGCTCCTGGCCCCGGCGTTGTTGAGGATGTTGGCGATCTCCACCATCTCCACCATGAAGGTCGACGCCCCCCTCGAGAGGTCGTCGGCGGATCCGATGCGCGTGAAGATCCGGTCGCAGACGCCGACCTTGGCGGAGGTCGCGGGGACGAAGGAGCCGATCTGGGCGAGCAGGACGATCAGGGCGGTCTG
>CBFHHK010000108.1:6976-11825 GCA_965655435.1 Planctomycetota bacterium
ACGGATGTAGGTCGACTTACCCGCCATGTTCGGGCCCGTGATGATCCCGACGCTGCGCTTCTTTCGGTCGAGCGACGTGTCGTTTGGGACGAAGGTGACGTCCGTCTGAGTGGCCTCGATCACAGGGTGGCGACCGGACTCGATCTCGATGCAGTCGCCGCCGTCGACGCTCGGCGCGCAGTACCTCCGGGCGGCCGCGGTCTGAGCGAGACCCGCCAGCACGTCCACCTCCGCGAGGGCGCGGGCGGTGACGAGGATGCGCGGGACCTCGCGAGCAACCTCCTCCTTGAGCGTCTGGAAGATGTCGTACTCGAGATCCTTGGCGCGCTCTTCGGCGCGCAGGACCTTGTCCTCGAACTCCTTGAGCTCGGGGGTGATGTAGCGCTCGGCGTTCTTGAGGGTCTGCTTCCGGACAAACTCCGGGGGCACCTGGGCCACCTGCCCTCGGGGGACCTCGAGGTAGTACCCGAACACGCTGTTGAAGCCGATCTTGAGGCCGGGGATCCCGTAGCGCTCGATGGCCTCCGCCTGGAAGCGCGCCATCCAGGCCTTCCCGTCGCCCGCGATCTGGCGAAGCTCGTCGAGGTCGGGGTCCACCCCGCCCGCGATGACCCCGCCCTCCTTGATGGTCATGGGGGGGGACTCGACCACGCGGGTGTCGATGGCGCCGATGACGTCCTGGAGAGGGTCGAGGGCCACCCGGAGGTCCCCGAGGACCTTGGAGTAGACGGCGTCCAGCTTGGCCACGAGGGGGGTCACCACGCGGAGCGAGCCGGCGAGCGCCACGAGGTCCCGGGCGTTGACGCGTCCCGTCGCGACCTTGGCCACGAGGCGCTCGATGTCCAGGACGCTGCCCAGGTGATCTCGCACCTCCTCACGGAGGAACGGGGCGTCCACGAACTCGGCCACGCCGCGCTGTCGGTGGAGGATGAGCTCGACGTCGCGCAGCGGGTTCAGGAGCCAGTCGCGCATCAGGCGCCCGCCCATGGGGGTCAGCGTCGCGTCGATCGTGTCGAGGAGGGAGCCCTCTCGCCGGGCGCCGCGCTGGGTCTGCGTCAGCTCCAGGCACGAGCGGGTGGCGCGGTCGAGGACCAGGTGCTGGCCCGTATCCACGCGCTCAAGGCGCAGCAGGTGCTCGCAGCTCCCGCGCTGGGTCTCGAGGGCGTACTCCACCGCTGCGCCTGCAGCGCACACGCCGAGGGCGTCGTCCTCGAAGCCGAAGCCCTCAAGGCTCTTCACCTTGAACTGCTCGAAGAGCACGCGGCGGCACGTGTCCCTCGCGAAGCGCCAGGGCTCACGCCAGGTGATGCGCTGGGCGAGGTCCAGCTGTAGCTGCTCCGCGAGCTCGGGCGCGGTGCGCGGGAGGTCTTCGGGGACGAGCAGCTCCGCCGGGGCCACCCGGGCCAGCTCGTCCATGACCCGGTCGAGCGGGACATCGCAGGCGGCGGCGCGGCCGGTGGAGAGGTCCACCCACGCGAGCCCGGCGCGTCCACCGTCCAGCAGGAGTGAGGCGAGGTAGTTGCTGGCCCGCGAGTCGAGCTCGTCCTCCTCGGTGATGGTGCCGGCGGTGACCACGCGGACGATGCCGCGGTCGACGATACCCTTGGTCGTACGCGGGTCCCCGGTCTGCTCGCAGACAGCGACCTTGTGCCCGGCGCGGACCAGCCGCATGAGGTAGGGCTCCATGGACTTCACGGGGACGCCCGCCATGGGCATGGCGTCCGCCCCCTTGGCTCGGGACGTCAGGGCGATCCCGAGCTCGCGACTGGCCACCTCGGCGTCGGTGCCGAAGAGCTCGTAGAAGTCGCCCATGCGGAAGAACAGCAGGGCGTCCCCAGCCTCACGCTTCGCAGCGTGGAACTGGTCCATCATCGTCACCTTCGGCTTCTTGCCGGAGCCGCGCTGGGTGTTCGCGGAGGACGTGGTTGTCGGGTGTTCTGTGCTCGTCATGGGCCTCGTTGCAAGAATGTAACCGAGCGCGGCCGCTGGCTCTGCACTTGTGAGGGCGCTGTGACCGCCTCTCTGTCGAGCACCCAGGTTTTTCTGGGCGGCCCCATGCTCGCGCCCTCACCCCTGGGGCCCGTCAACACACCCGGGGCAGCCTCCGGGGCGAGGACTTTCGGGGGCGGACCCGGTGCCCATGGCTTATCCTGTCCATCGAGCCCGCTCGCGCCCCGCCGGACCCTTCCCCGGTGAGGAAACTGGCTCCCTCAACGTGATCTGCCGACCTCGACCGGGCCACCAGGCCGCAGGGCCCCTGGCCCGAGCCATTGGGCCCTTGATCTCAACCACAGGGTCCCTGGCCCTCGCGCTCTCGCTCGGCGCATGCGCGACCTATAACGACCGGGTCGAGGCCCCGGTCCGCGCCTTCGAGGCGGGTGACTTCACGGCCGCGGAGGCGATGTTCGTGGAGGTGGAGTCGTCGGGGTCGCCCTTCCTCTCGGCGGCAGAGGCGGGGACCTCGGCCTTCGTGGGAGGAGACTTCGAGGGCGCGCTCGACCACCTGCACGGGGCCGAGGACGCGGTCCGTGACGTCGAGGAGCGGGCCGTGATCGGCGGGGAGGCGATCACGGAGGACCTGCTCTCGCTGGTCATCAACGAGGGCCAGAAGGCCTACGTCGGCGAGGGCTACGAGCGGGTCATGCTCCACTCCATGCTCGGGATGTGCTACCTCGCGCGCGGCGCGCCCGACGACGTCCTCGTGGAGGCTCGCCGGGTCGACCAGCTCCTGACGGCGGAGGAGCAGCTCTACGACGCGGACTATCGGGCGGGTGGGCTCGGGCACCTGCTCTCGGCGATCGCCTACGAGCTCGTCGGGAAGCCGGGGGAGGCCTTCATCGACTACAAGCGCATGCTCGAGAAGGGCGTCGGGGGGGAGCTCACGACCTCGGCGCTCCGACGGCTCGGCGCGAGGCTCGGGCGCCTCGATGAGCTGGACCTCTCCGAGGAGGGCGAAGCCGCCCCGCGGGACTGGCCGAGCGTGGTCCTGGTCGGAGGGCTGGGGATGGGACCCGTCAAGCGAGAGATCCGGATCGACGTGCCGATCGACGGCGGCGTCTTCGCCTGGGCGGTTCCCGACTTCGACGGGGGGACCTCGCCGGCCTCCGCCCTCGACGTGGTCCTTCCCGGGCGCTCGATGCGGGTCCGCGCCTCCGAGGTCGAGAACGTGGCGGCGGTCGCCGAACAGAACCTGAAGGACCGGATCGCCTGGCTCGCGGTCCGCTCGGCTGTGAGGGGGCTGCTCAAGCGCCAGGCGGCGGAGCAGCTCCGGAAGAACTCGGACACCGAGTGGCTCGCGCTCGCGATGGACGTCTTCACCATTGCCTCGGAGCGCGCGGATCTGCGTACCTGGAGGACCTTGCCGCAGCGGTGGGTCGCCGCCCGCATCTTCCTGCCGCCGGGCGAGGAGGTGGCGCTGGAGCTCGCCACGGACGCCGGCGCCGCGGTCGAGCTCGGCTCCTTCCGTTTGCAGCGTGAGGAGACCATGTTCATCCTCGCCCGAGCGCTGCAGAGCGGCATCACAGCCCACGTCATCGGCGGAGAGAAGCTCTCAGCTGCCCAGCCGGAGACCCCACAAGCATCCAACCCATCCCAACCCGCGTCGGGCACACCGGCGCCCAAGCCATGAAACTCACCACCACGGCGCTCCTCGCGACGCTCCTCGTCTCCTCGTTCCAGGCCACGGGCTGCAGCTCGATCCGCTACGGGGATCCGGACAAGACCGAGACCACGACCATCGATTGGGGCTCCAAGGACCTGCAGCAGTTCGCCGACTTCATGGTCGGTTCGCTGATCGAGAGCCCCGGCCTCAACTACATGGACAGCGAGGGGAAGGGCGCGGACAAGCGCATCATCGTCGCGTTCGGGGGCATCGCGAACGAGACGAGCGAGCACATCAACACCGAGATGATCTCGCGGCGGATTCAGGACCAGCTCCTGGAGAGCGGCAAGTTCCGCTTCGTCGCTCGTAAGGAGGCCGCCGGTCAGGACGAGATCGGGGACGAGATCCGCTTCCAGCAGGGTTCCGGCCGCGTCAAGCCGGAGATGGCGAAGGCCTTCGGGCAGCAGCTGGGCGCCGATATCGTCCTCTACGGTGCCCTCGCGGACATCTCGAAGAGCACAGGCCGCTCGGTCGAGAGCGTGGGGACCAAGAAGAAGGACGTCTACTACCAGTTCTACATGTCCGCCGTGAACATCACGACGGGTGAGATCCTCTGGGGCAAGACCGAGGACATCCGCAAGGAGGCCACGGTCGGGCTCTTCGGGCGCGGCTGAGCGAAGAATCGACCGTTCCTGCGTTCGTGCGTCTGACGGGGCCGGCTCACCTCCCCGACGGGACGTTGGAGAGCGCCTCGTTGGTAGGAGTTGAGAGAGAGAGTTCGTATCGAGGGCCTGTCCCCTCGGCTCGAAGTCGGAGTCGCCGGCTTCCGCGGTCCCAACCCGGAAGCCGGTCTTTTTGTGTCGACGCTTCCGGTCGAAGTCCCCTGTCGGTGGTCCCCTGTCGGTGCGGGAGCTGCCTCCCGGGGGCGCGGGGCCGCTCCTGGAGAAACTTCTGATTCCATGTTCGGTCCCAGCGCGCGGGCGGCTCCTTCGGGCACAGCAATGAGCTGTGCTGGGGATCCTGACTCTCACGAGTCAGTTAGGCCCGCCGGAGCCCTCCGGCGGGCCTTTTTTTGTCTCTGGATCGGCGTCTCCCCAGATCGGCGCGTCCTCGGGCAGGCTTCCCCGAGGCGGCTCTTCAGGAGACCCGGCGCCGGCCGCCTTGATGGGGGAGGGGCGTTGGGGGGGCCGCCAGGGCGCCGGCAGAATCCTCGCTCGGGGGCGCTGAAGGGGGACGCCCTATTGGGGA
>CBFHHK010000108.1:11916-13019 GCA_965655435.1 Planctomycetota bacterium
ACGTACTTGGCCGGGCACCGAGGCGCAGTCCCTTCGTGCCTTCCGGTGGCCCGCCCGGCGAATCCGAGACACCCCCGCAGCACACCCAGGGCCCCCGGCGGGGCCAAGGCCCCCTCGACTCTCATGGCTCTCACTCTGGTCACCGGCGGCGCTGGCTTCATCGGCTCCCATCTCGTTGACGCCCTGGTCGCGCGCGGGGGTCAGGTCCGCGTCCTCGACGACCTCTCCAGCGGCAAGCTGGAGAACCTGGCGTCCCACGACACCGGCCCCCTCGGGTCGGGCGCCCAGGTCGAGATCCTCGAGGGTGACATCGTCGACCCCTCCGCCTGCGCCCGGGCCATGGAGGGCGTGAGCAGCGTGCTCCATGAGGCGGCTCAGGTCTCCGTCCCCGCCAGCGTCGAGGACCCTGTCCGCAGCTACGCGGTCAACGTCCAAGGGACCCAGCAGCTCCTCGAGGCGGCGCGGACCCAGGGGGCTGGCCGCTTCGTGATGGCCGCGTCCTCGGCGGCCTACGGCGAGTCCCCCGAGCTTCCGAAGCACGAGGACATGGTGCCGGCCCCCCTCTCGCCTTACGCCTCGGGCAAGGTGGCTGGGGAGCACCTGCTGCGTGTGTACGGCACCTGCTACGGCATCAAGACCGTGGCGCTGCGCTACTTCAACGTCTTCGGTCCACGCCAGGCGGACGACAGCCCCTACACGGGCGTGATCGCGATCTTCGTCAGGGAGCTCCTCCAGGGGCGGACGCCGACCATCTTCGGGGACGGCGGGCAGACGCGGGACTTCACCTTCGTGGACAACGTGGTGGCGGCGAACCTGGCGGCCCTCGAGTGCGATGCCGAGCCCGGCGTGGTGGTCAACGTGGGCGGCGCCGAGCGGGTCTCGCTCAACGACCTCTACAAGGTCATCGCCGCGGAGCTCGGCGGACCGCCGGAGCCCGGCCGGGGCCCGGACCGCGCGGGAGACATCAGGCACAGCCTGGCGTCCATTGACCGGGCGCGGACGCTGCTCGGGTTCGAGCCCTCCGTTCGGTGGCAAGATGGCCTGCGGCGGACCCTGGACTGGTATCGGGACGCTGCGTCGGCCCAAGAATCCAGCTGAGGGAT
>CBFHHK010000108.1:13119-14733 GCA_965655435.1 Planctomycetota bacterium
GGTCGGCGGCTCTCGACCCGGGACTGCGCCGAGTCTCCCCCGATCTGTTTGCCCGTTCCGAGGGGCCCCGGTACCCTTTTTGCGCGTAACGGGGCCTCGGCCGCGCCAGAGGGCCTCCGCGGCCGCTGGGTGCGCCATTTTGCCCCATCCTGACCCCATCACTGCCGTCACGCAATCGACCCCATGGGCCTCCAAGACGACCTCCAAGCTCAGTTCGGTCTGACCGACTGCTCGTATCGAGCCAACCTCTCCAAGGACGAGCTCTTCCACGCGGCGATCGAGAGTGACCGTGGTCGGATCCGCGCTGACGGTCCCGACGACGAGCCCAAGGCCTACGCCAGCAAGCTGGGCGTCGACGGGCCGCTCTTCTTCTACAGCGACCCGAGCTGCACCGGTCGCCCGGTGAAGGACACCTTCGCCGTGGCGCACCCGAGCCTCGACGAGAAGATCTGGTGGAAGAACGACCTGCAGAAGTTCGACCCCGCGAGCTTCGATGTCCTGCTCGGCCGCGTGGCGGAGCACCTGAACGCCCGCAAGGCGACGCTCTTCGTCAAGGACGTCTATTGCGGCACCGATCCCAGCTACGCCGTCCCGTACCGCTTTGTGGGCGAGTACGCGACGCACGCGATGTTCGTGCACAACATGTTCCCGAAGGGGATCGAGGGCGTCGAGGGTGAGGATGGGAAGCGCTGGACGCTCCTGAACGTCCCCAGCTTCCGAGCGGACCCGGCCATCGACGGGACCCGGAGCAAGCGCGCGGTCATCGCGGACTTCGAGCGGCGGATCATGCTGGTGGTCGGGCGCGCCGACTACTGCGGCGTGAACAAGAAGGGGATGTTCACGGTGATGAACTACCTCCTGCCGGAGCTCGGGCACATGTCCATGCACTGCTCGGCCAACATCGGCGCAGGCGGGGACGGGGCGATCCTCTTCGGCCTCTCGGGGACCGGCAAGACGACGCTCTCCGCTGATCCGGACCGCAAGCTCATCGGTGACGACGAGCACGCCTGGACGGATGCGGGCGTCTCCAACCTCGAGGACGGCTGCTACGCCAAGCTCATCGACCTCGACAAGGACGCCGAGCCCATCATCGCCGCGGCCCTCAGCACCCGCGGCACCGTGGTCGAGAACGTGCCCGCGCTGCCGGGCAAGGCGCTCGCGGACACCGACCCCCAGGAGCTGGACCTCACCGACGGCTCCATCACCGAGAACACCCGCATCAGCTACCCGCTGGACGCGAACCCGAACGTGGCCGAGGGTGGCCGGGGCGGCCACCCCGAGACCATCGTGCTGCTCACCGCCGACGCCTTCGGCGTCCTGCCGCCGGTCTCGATCCTCGACGCCCGCGAGGTCATGTACCACTTCGTCCAGGGCTTCACCGCGAAGCTCGCGGGGACCGAGGTGGGGGTCACCGAGCCCACCGCCGCCTTCTCGGCTTGCTTCGGCGCGCCCTTCATGCCCCACCGTCCGCCGGTGTACGCGAAGAAGCTCTCGGAGAAGATGGCGCAGCACGAGACCCGCTGCGTGCTCCTCAACACCGGCTGGACCGGCGGGGCCTACGGCGAGGGGAAGCGGATCTCCATCAAGGACACCCGCGCCCTCCTGAACGCGGCC
>CBFHHK010000109.1:0-14637 GCA_965655435.1 Planctomycetota bacterium
GGCGGCGGGCGGGGGCGCGGAGTCTACCGCCGCCCCCCGGCATTCCGAGTACGCAGAGCCGCGGCAGGCATGGCCTGCGGGGCGAGTCGGGGGGCTTCGTGGGGTCTTCGTGGGGCGGCCAGGGGCGGAGGCCCCAGAACCTGCAGAGCGCGCAGTATCGCTCAAGGAATCAGCCCAGAATCTCGATGCCGAGGGAGGGCGAGGGGCCTCCAAGGGCTTACCCTCCCCCAAATCAAGGCGAAGCTCCGGCGTGAGCGGCCCTCGACGGAACGAGAACGAAACCGTCGACGACGCACCCCCACCGCACTTCTGCGGCTGACAAGGATGGCCCTGCGAGACCAAAGCGGCCCTCCCTCAACACGCGCCGGGACGACACCCGTCCTACAGACAGAGCGACGCCGGGCAGCCCGGGGCGAGACATGCCCACGGGACACAACTGCCCACCCGCCGACGCGGGACTCCAATCGACAACGAACGAATGACTGACCAACGACGCGCGGGCGGCCAGAGCCGCTCGCGACGCTCCGGCCGCAGGGGATCCACCCCCCGCCGTAGCTCCAGCCGCGACGCGGCTCCGAAGACGAACAAGAACATCACCCCCCTGACCCCCACCCTCGAACCGCCCGACATCGAGTCGTTCGAGGAGTTCAGCCTCGCGGAGAACATCCAGAGCGCGATCAAGGGGATGGGCATCACCAAGCCCACGCCGATCCAGGCGTTGGCCATCGAGCCGGTCCTGCAGGGCAAGGACGTCATCGCGAAGGCCGAGACCGGCACGGGCAAGACCCTCGCCTTCGGCGCCCCGATGATGTCGAAGATCGACCCGAGCCGCTCGACGGTCCTCGGGCTCGTGCTCTCCCCCACCCGTGAGCTCGCCGAGCAGGTCCACGACGTGCTCAAGGAGCTCGGCGAAGCCAGCGGCATCAAGACCACGCTGATCGTCGGCGGGGAGCAGATGGGCCCGCAGGTGCGCGCCCTCCAGGCGGGAGCCCAGGTCGTGGTCGGAACCCCCGGCCGGGTCCTCGACCTGCTGAACCAGCGCTTCCTGCAGTTCCCCTGGACGGAGTTCGCCATCCTCGACGAGGCGGACAAGATGCTCGAGATCGGCTTCATCGATGACGTGAAGAAGATCCTCGACGCCTGCAACGAGTACCGGCAGACCCTGCTCTTCTCCGCGACGTTCCCCACGCCGCTCCTCGAGCTCGCGCGCGGGTACACCACGGACCCCGCCGAGATCGCGACCGCGAGCGGCGTCTCCACCGTCGACAACATCAACCAGTACTTCCTGCGCTGCGGCGAGGAGGACCGCGCTCGCGAGCTCGGCCACCTCATCGAGGACTCCGCCAAGGACGACGTCTTCCTCGTCTTCTGCGAGCGCCGGACCGACGTCGACCAGCTCATGCGCAAGCTTGAGCGCCGGCGCTTCTCGGTCAAGGCCCTCCACGGGGGCTACGACCAGGCGGCCCGCTTCCGCGTCATGGGTGCGTTCCGGACCGGCGAGGTCAAGTGCCTCGTCGCCACGGACGTGGCCTCGCGCGGGCTCGACGTGAAGCACGTGACCCACGTGGTCAACCTCGGCGTCCCCCGCGACGTGTCGGACTACACCCACCGAATCGGCCGCACGGGCCGGGCCGGGGCCCACGGCGTGGCGGTCACCTTCGTCTCGCGACGCAACGAGCGGGATTGGGACAACCTCCAGCGGCAATCCGGCTTCGACCTGACCGAGCTGAAGCGCCCGCGAGAGCTCTACTCCATCGAGGAGCGACGCCTCCGCGACGCAGCCAAGGGCGAGGAGGCCTCGACCGAGGTCGAGGAGGCCGCCCCCGCAGAGGAGTCCGGCGAGACCCAGGAGCGGCCGCGCCGCCGGCGGGGTCGTGACAGCGGACGGGGCGAGCGACGCCCGACGGGGTCCGGCGAGAGCCGTGAGACCTCCAACGACGGTGCCCGGCCCGAACGGGACCGACCTGAACGGGACCGACCTAAACGGGACCGGCCCGAACGGGATCAGCCGGAGGGTGAGCGCACCGAGGGCGACCGACCCCGTCGGCCGCGTCGACGCCGCCGGGAGAGGTCCGAAGAGCCCACCACCGAGCCCCGCGAGGAGCGGGACCGGGACGTTCGCCGTGAGACCGAGCAGGACGCCCCCAGGCCCTCCAACTCGGAATCCGGGGCGGACGACCGCCCCCGGAGGAGCCGACGCCGCCGTGACCGCGACGACCGCTCTCCCCGCGAAGAGCGGTCCGAGGAGCGAGACGCTGGCCCCGCGAAGCCCGAGCGCTCGTCCACGCGGAGGTCAGATTCCGACGGAGAAGCTCCCGCACGGTCCGGCCGAGGCCAAGCCGAGCGGGGTCAATCCGAGCGGAGCCAAGCCGAGCGAGGCCAATCTGAGCGAGGCTCGTCCCGCCGCAGCAAGCCCGACCGCCAGGAGTCCACTCCGGCCAAGCCCGACTCGAGCGATTCCGGGTTCGGGCTCGGCCTCGCCGAGGAGCCGAAGCCGGAACCGAAGACGAGGGACGACAAGCGCGGTGGCGAAGAGCGGCGGCCCCGGAGGCGCCGCGGCAACGGCGCCAAAGGAGGCCCGGATTCTCCCGAGAAAGAGACCGGAGATCGTCCCAAGAGCGACTCCCTGGGAGACGATCGTCGCCCCAGGAACCAATCCAAGCCTGACCCCGAGCCGAAGAGCGCCCCGAGCGGTGGCTTTGGCGCCGGTATCTGACCCCGACAACGAAACGAGAGAGCGGGCAGCCCGGACCGGGCTGCCCCATCCAGGACATGGGCGGCATCAACCCCTACCAGGAGCAGGTCGAAACCCCGCTCCCCAAGAAGAGCTACTCCGTCACCTTCATGCCCATGGGCAAGAAGGTGTCGGTGGACCCCGCGAAGCTCCCCCTCTCCAGGGAGGGGCGCCCAGGGTCTATCCTCGACATCGCGGATGGCAGCGGCATCGACATCGATCACGCATGCGGCGGAGTCTGCGCGTGCTCGACCTGCCACGTCATCATCCGCGAGGGGGTGGACTCGATCCCCGAGGCCTCCGAGTCCGAGGAGGACATGCTGGATGAGGCTCCTGGCGTCGAGCTCAGCTCGAGGCTGGCCTGCCAGGCCGTCCCGAACGGTGAGACCGACGTCATCGTCGAGATCCCCGGCTGGAACCGTAACCACGCCAAAGAGAGCCACTGATGAGCCCGGACTCCCCCGCCACCGGAGGCGAGGAGGTGGTCCTCGCCAACCCCCGGGGCTTCTGCGCTGGCGTGGATCGCGCGATTCAGATCGTGGAGCGCGCCCTTGAAGTCCACGGGGCGCCCGTCTTCGTGCTGCACGAGATCGTGCACAACAAGCACGTGCTCGAGCGGCTCAGGTCGCTCGGCGCGCGCTTCGTCTCCTCCCTCGAAGAGGTCCCCGAGGGTTCCGTCACGGTGTTCAGCGCCCACGGCGTCTCGGACGCGGTCGTCGGCGCGGCCGCGGGCCGCCACCTCGAGGTCATCGACGCCACCTGCCCCCTGGTCACCAAGGTCCACCGACAGGCGGTCCGCTACGAAGACCAGGGACGCGAGGTCATCCTTGTCGGGCACCCCGGGCACCCGGAGGTGGAGGGAACCCGCGGCCGGATCAAGGGCAAGGTGCACGTCCTCTCGACCCCCGAAGAGGTCGCGGTGCTCGAGGTCTCCGACCCCGACCAGCTGGCCTACGTCACCCAGACCACGCTCTCCGTGGACGACACACGAGAGGTGATCGACGCGCTCCTCCGTCGCTTCCCGGCGATCCAGGGGCCTGCCCTGAAGGACATCTGCTACGCGACCCAGAACCGGCAGACCGCGGTGAAGGACATGATCGGAGAGGTGGACGTGTTGATCGTCGTCGGCTCCGAGAACTCCTCCAACTCCAACCGTCTGCGCGAACTCGGTGAGCGCGGGGGCCTCCCCGCCTACCTCGTTGACCGCCCCGAACAGGTCCAGCCAGAGTGGGTCAAGGGTGCCAGCACCGTGGGAATCACGGCTGGCGCTTCCGCCCCGGAGGACCTGGTGCGGCTGATCCTCGACCGGCTCAGTGAGCTGGGCGTCGCGCGCACGCGCGAGCTGGACGGCGAGAAGGAGACCGTGGTCTTTCAGATGCCCGAGGGCCTCTAGTCCCGATCCTCCCGAGAAGGGTCGACCCGCTCGAGCTGGGACCCAAGGACCGGAGGCCGGCCGCGCTCATGCGCGACCGGCCTCCGGTGCTTCGGGAGGGTGGCCCCTGCTCGATCAGAACTTCCAGCCCACGGTGAGCAGGTAGATGTTGTCCGCGCGCTTGTTCCCCGGCTGCGGGGTGTTGTCGTAGGTCAGCACCCACTGGAGCTTGGCGACCATCGACTCGGACAGGACCGCCGCGAAGTCCGTCGTCGCGACGCCGTAGATGTCGTCCGCGTCGTCGAGGCTAGGGAAAACCTCTCCAGCCGTCCCGAAGGTCAGGGTCTCGCTGATCGCGGTGGAGACATCCCACGCGCCGCGGATCACCATGAACTCCTCGTTGACGCCGTCGTCATACTTCTCGTCGAACCAGCCGACGCCGACCTCGGTGCTGATCCGCCACTGGTCGTCGTCGCGCCACTGCTCACCAAGACCAGCGCCGATCGTCCAGCGGATGTCGACCGCCGCCTGCTCGTTGGTCTCCGCGAGTCCGTTGGCGTAGACGTAGGTCTTCTCGGAGATGAACTTGTCGTACTTCAGCGTGCCGAGGGCGCGACGCTGGGTGCGCGCGTCGTCCTGGGTGGCGTAGTACCAGAGGCCCTCGGCCGTGTACCGGTGGGTGCCCATCTCACGGACCGCCTTGCCGGTGATGGCGTAGGAGGAGTTGTTGGCGTTGCCCTCGCTCTTCGTCAGGCCGACGTCGAGTCCGCCGCGCCAGACGCCGAGGTCCTCAGCGGCAGCGTCCTCTTGCAGCGCGGCCGCCGTGGCGAGGGAGAGCGCGTTGGGCGCCGGGGCGGTGGGAGGAGTGAGGACGGTCGCGGCGCCGAGCGTCGAGCCGAGCACGAGGGGTAGGACGAGCATTGCGGTGTCGCCCGCGATGGAACACGGGCCTCTTGTGTCAATGGGGGGAAAGAGGGGGGGCGTCAGCCAGTGATCCAGCGCAGCGAAGCGCGGAGACCCAGAGCAGTTCTTGAGCCGTGCCAGGTGAGGAGCTGACCGTCGCAGAGTAAGAAGCGCGCTGGATTCGCGCGAGTCACGGCGGCGAGTTCATCCACGTGCTTCTGGGCGAATGGAAAGGGCTCGTCCGGCAGCACGATCAGGTCCGGCGCCAACGATGCGACTTCCCCGGCGGTCACCTCTGGATAGCGGCTGGCGGACGCCTCGATCACGTTCACCCCCCCCGCCTCCGCCAGGAGATTGGACAGGAATGTGTCCGCCGAGGCCGCGATCCAGGGCCGCCGCCAGACGAGCACCAAGAAGCGGCAGGGCTCCAGCCCGCGGGCCGAAGCTCGCACCGCCTCCAGGGCACGCTCCACCGCCGCTGCCGCGACCTCAGCTCCCCGCTCACAGGCCACCGCGCCGCCGACGTCACGGATCAGCGCAGGGACCTCCTCCGCTCGACGGGGCATCGAGGTGTGCACGGTGACCCGGGCGGCCTCCAGCGCCACGACGTCCTCGAGCCGATTCTCCTCCCGGTTCGCGAATACGAGGGTCGGCTCCAGCGCGAGGATCCGCTCCACGCTCGGGTCCTTCGTCCCACCGACCCGCACCACCCCGGGCATGGGCCGTGGCTCCACGCAGAACTTCGTCGCCCCCACCACGGAGGCCCCCGCTCCGATCTCGAAGAGCGTCTCGGTCATGCTCGGGCAGAGCGAGACCAGACGCATCGTCTCAGCCGCGGAGTCCAAGCTCGGGCACGTCGACCGCGACGTAGCGCTTGCCGTCCCTCTCGAGGCGGGTGAACGCCCGGTCCGGGTCATGATAGGACAGCCCAACGATGCCCTCGTCCGCCGCCTTCGCGAGCCACTCGGTGCGCATCGAGAACGACTGGGAGACGTCCATGTCGTAGGCCATGATGTAGGGCGGCTGGATGTGATGGTTGGTCGGGATCAGGTCCCCCCAGAACGCCGCGGAGGGTCCGTCTCCGTCCGCGTTGAAGCGCACCACGACCATGCCCTCGGAGTGCCCGCAGACCTGGACCATCTCGAGGTCCTCGAACAGGCGGTGTCCCCCGTCATGCATCTCCACGAGGCCGCGATCCACGAGGGGATCGATGTCGTCCGCGCGGTAGCTTGCGCGGCGGGGGTGCATGGGGACACGCGCCGCGCCCACCTCCGCGGTGGGGAAGTGATGCCTCGCCCGAGGGAAGAGCGGCTCCAGCGACCCGCCCTGCAGCTCGACCAGGGCCCCGATGTGGTCAAAGTGGCAGTGCGAAACCACCACGTGATCGATGTCCTCGGGACCCACATCCACGGCCGCGAGGGTCGCGCGGAGCGTGGTCCCCGCCGGCCGATCGAGCCCGTAGATCTTCCGAAACTTGTCGTCCCAACGGTCCCCCATACCGCCCTCCACGATCACCTTGACGCCGTCCTTCTCGGCGAGGAACGGACGCGCGGCCAGCCGGATGGTGTTGTCCTCCGCCGGCGGCGTGAGGCGAGCCCAGAGGTTCTTGGGCACCACGCCCCACATGGCCCCACCGTCCAGACGAAAGTTGGCGTCAAAGAGCGCGGTGATCTTCCAATCTCCCACATCCAGGGAGACGGGAGACCACGCGCTCGTCGGCGGACCTTGGCTCGGGACAGGGTTCGACATGCTTGGGCTCGGGGCGGGCGGGCCTGGGCGTTCGAGAGCGCGGGGCCCTCTCAGAGGCTGCGGGCGGCCTTGAGCACCGAGCGCCCGATGATCAGGCGTTGAATCTCACTCGTGCCCTCGCCGATCGTGCAGAGCTTGGCGTCGCGCCACATGCGCTCCACCGGGTACTCGCGGCTGTAGCCGTAGCCACCGTAGATCTGAATCGCCTCGTAGGTGCACTTCATGGCGATCTCGGACGCGTAGAGCTTCCCGATCGACGCCTCCGTTCCGTAGCTCTGTCCCGAGTCCTTGAGGCGAGCCGAGTGGTACACGAGGTGGCGGGCAGCCTCGATCTGCACCCGCATGTCGGCGAGCTTGAACTGCACGGCTTGCTGGTCCGCGAGCGAGCCGCCGAAGGCTTGGCGCTCCATCGCGTACTTCGTGGCGCACTCGAAGGCGCCCTCGGCGAGCCCGAGGGAGAGCGCGCCAATGGAGATGCGGCCACCCTCCAGGGTCTTCATGAAGGTCGCGAAGCCTTCGCCCGCGGGCCCGAGCAGGTGCGAGCGAGGGATCCGGGCGTCCTGGAAGACCAGGCTGGCCCAGTCCGAACCGCGCATCCCGAGCTTGGTCTCACCCGGCTCCAGCGTGAACCCCTCGATGTCCCGCGGGACCACGAACGCCGAGATCCCCTTGGACCCGAGCGACCGATCCGTCACGGCGGTGACGATGAACACCCCGGCGTGGTTCGCGTTGGTGATGAAGCACTTCCGCCCGTTGAGGACGTACTCGTCCCCCACCAGCTCCGCCGTGGTCGCGGTCCCTCCCGAGTCCGAGCCCGCGCCGGGTTCGGTGAGGCCGTAGGCGCCCATGTACTCCCCGGAGATGAGCTTCGGCACGTACAGCTCGCGGAGCTCGGCGCCGCCCCACTTCCAGATCGGGTAGGTGCCGAGGCTGACGTGCGCGGCGTACCCGAGCGCGGTCGAGCCGCAGACCTTGGCGAGCTCCTCCACGGCCAGGATGTAGGCGAGCGTCCCGCCGTCCGAGCCGCCGACGTCCTCGGGGAACGGAATCCCCGGGAGGCCGAGCTCGACGATCTGGTCCCACTTCTCCCGCGGGAAGCTGTGCTTCTCGTCGATGTCGTGGGCGATGGGCGCGATCTCGGACCTCGCGAAGTCCTCCACCATCTCACGGACCATCTCCTGCTCCTCGGTGAAATCGAAGGAGTGGCGGATGGCGGGAAGCTCGTACTCGGCGTGTCCCAGGTCGTGGGACTCCTTGGAGGCGGCGACGTCGGTCATGACTTGGTCCGGTGTGCGCCCGGGCTCTTCGGGAGCGGGGTCCGGGGCGGATTCGGAGGCGCGGCGCGCCCCTGAGCGTGTGATGGGAGTGAGGGTGGGGTCGGCGGGCGCGACGCGCTCAGCTGAGCAGGTCGCGGGCGATCACGAGGCGCTGGATGTCGGTCGCGCCCTCGTAGATCTCCGTGATCCGGGCGTCCCGGAAGAGGCGCTCCACGTGGAAGTCGTCGGTGTAGCCGGCGCCGCCGTGGATCTGGACGGCCTCGTCAGCGCAGAAGTTCGCGGCCAGCGAGGCCAGGAGCTTCGCCTCCGAGGACTGACGGTTGACCTCCATCCCGCGGTCCCGCATCCACGCCGCCTTGCGGACGAGGAGGCGGGAGGCCTCGAGGCGCGCAGACATGTCCGCGAGCTTGTGTTGGATCGCCTGGAAGTAGCCGATCGGCTTGCCGAACTGCTCCCGCTCCTTGGCGTACTTGACCGACGCGTCGAGGCAGGCCTGGCCGATTCCAACGGCCTGACTCGCGATGCCGATGCGCCCGCCAGCCAGGGTATCCATGGCGATCGGGAAGCCGCGGTCGACCTCGCCGAGGACGCACTCCGGGCCGAGCCGGACGTCCTCGAGGATGAGCTCCACCGTGGCGGAGCCGCGGATGCCAGTCTTCATCTCGTGCTTGCCGATCTTCAGGCCGGGAGCATCGCCGGGCATGAGGAACGCGGTGATCCCCTTCGCCTTCGGCAGGTCCGGGTTCGTGCGCACGTAGACGAGGAAGAGGCCGGCGCGGTCACCGGAGGTCACCCAGAGCTTGGTGCCCCGGAGGATCCAGTCGTCGCCGTCGCGCTCCGCGGTCGCGGCGAGGGCGGCGGCGTCGGAGCCCGACCCTGCCTCGGAGAGCGAGTAGGCGCCGATCGCCTCGCCGGAGGCGAGCTTGGGAAGCCAGTGGGCCTTCTGCTCGTCCGTGCCAAACTTCATCAGCGGCGCGCACAGCAGGGAGTTGTGCACGGAGACCGCGACCCCCGTGGAGGCGCAGACCCGGTTGATCTCCTCGAGCACCACCGCGAGCGCGACGTTGCCGAGGTCAGCGCCGCCGTACTCCTCCGGCAGCGTCAGGCCCCAGAAGCCGAGCTCGCCCAGCTGCTTGTAGACGTCGTCGGAGATGGTCTCCTCACGATCGTGCTTGGTGGCCAGCGGCGCGAGGACGCCGTCCGCGAAGTCGCGCGCGGAGTCCCGCACCATCGCGAGCTCCTCGTCGAGCTCGAAGCCGAGCCCGCCGGCGGCGGTGTCAATGTCCGGATGGGTCATGGTCATGACGGTCTTGGTGGCCTGGGTCTGGTGGCCGCCAGCAGTGGCGGTCGTACAAGTGAATAGATCGGACGTTTGCGCCGTTAACCCCAGCACTGGCCGGGGTTCTTTGCCGCACCCGTCACGCGTAGTCGTAGAAGCCCTTCCCGGACTTCCGCCCGAGCCGACCGGCGGCGACCATGCGCCGCAGCAGGGGGCAGGGCCGGTACTTGTCATCCCCGAGGCCGCGGTGGAGAACCTCGAGGATGTCGAGGCAGACGTCGAGACCGATGAGGTCCGCCAGCGTGAGGGGACCCATCGGGTGCGCCATGCCAAGCTTCATCACCGTGTCGATGCCCTCCTTGGTCGCGACGCCCTCCATGAGGCAGAAGACCGCCTCGTTGATCATGGGCATCAGCACCCGGTTCGAGACGAACCCGGGGTAGTCGTTGGCCTCGACCGGCTCCTTGCCGAGGGCGCGGCTCGCGCGCATCACGGCGTCGGTGGTCTCGTCACTGGTCTCCTGGCCGCGGATGACCTCCACCAGCTTCATGACGGGGACCGGGTTCATGAAGTGCATGCCGATGACCTTGTCCGCGCGCCCCGTCACCGCCGCGATCTCCGTGATGGAGATCGACGAGGTGTTGGACGCGAGGATCGTCGAGGCCGGCGCGACCTCATCGAGGGTGCCGAAGACCTTGGCCTTCAGGTCAGCCCGCTCCGACACGGCCTCGACGATGAGCTCACGGTCCGTGAGGTCCTCGAGGCGGGTCGAACGAGAGATGCGCGCCATGGCGGCGTCCGCGTCCTCCTGGGACATGCGCTCCTTCTTGACGACCCGCGCGAGGCTCTTGCCGATCGCGGCCACGCCGCGCTCGAGGGCCTCACCATTCACGTCCACGAGGGTCACCTCGCTCCCGCACGAGGCGAACACCTGCGCGATGCCGTTCCCCATGGTCCCTGCGCCGATGACGGCGACTCGCTCGAAGAGATCGTTGCTGCTCATGTTCGTTTCCTTTGGCTTGTGAGTGGGCCCGGGCCTCAGACGCGCTCGACGGAGAGCGAGACGGCGTTCCCGCCGCCGAGGCAAAGAGAGGCCATGCCGGTGCCGGCGTCGCGCTGCTCCATCGCGCCGAGCAAGGTCGTCAAGATACGAGCCCCGGAGGCGCCGATCGGGTGCCCGAGGGCCACGGCCCCGCCGTTGACGTTGACCCGCGTCGGGTCGAGGTCCAGCTTGCGCGTGAGGGCCACGGCAGCGGCGGAGAAGGCCTCGTTGATCTCATGCAGATCGAAGTCCGCGGGCTTCCGCCCAGCCATGTCCGCGGCCTTGTTGATGGAGCGCTCAGGGGCCATCATCACCCACTCCGGCGCGCACCCACCCGTTGCGTAGTGGGTCACCTTGGCGAGGGGCTTGAGACCGTGGGTCGCGGCGAAGTCGGCGCTCGCGACCACGAGCGCGGCGGAGCCATCGTTGATGGCAGAGGCGTTGGCCGCGGTCACCGTGCCGCCCTTCGCGAAGGCCGGGCGCATGCCGCTGATGGAGTCCGCCGTCATGCCCGCCCGGATGGTCTCGTCCTCGGTGAAGTCAAAGGGGTCGCCCTTGCGCGGCTTGATCGTCACCGCGAACTTCTCGGCGTCGAAGCGCCCGGCGTCCCGCGCCTCGGCCGCGCGACGGTGACTCTCTGCGGCGAAGGCGTCCTGGTCTTCGCGGGACACGTCGAGCTCGGTCGCGACCTTCTCCCCCGTCATCCCCATGTGGAAGTCGTTGTAGATGTCCCAGAGCCCATCATGGACCATCGAGTCCACCACCTCGCTGTGGCCGAGGCGCATGCCCTTCCGCGCGTCCGGAAGCAGGTAGGGCGAGTTGGACATGGACTCCATCCCGCCCGCCACGAGGCAGTGAGCGTCACCCGCGCGGATCGCCTGGGCAGCGAGCATCACGGACTTGAGACCGGAGCCGCAGACCTTGTTGATGGTCATGCTGCCCACCTCGTCCGGCACGCCTGCCCCGCGCGCCGCCTGGCGAGCGGGGTTCTGACCGAGCCCCGCCTGCAGAACGTTCCCCATGATGACCTCCTCAACCGAGGAGCCCTCGATGCCGGCCCGACGGATGGCCTCGGCCACGGCAAGGGCACCCAGCTCGGGCGCGCGGAACCCGGAGAGGCCCCCCTGGAACTTTCCGATCGGGGAGCGCGCCGCGCTGAGGAGGACGACTTCGGTCATGGTGAGTGGCGGGGCGGAGCGGATCTATCCGCGGTGGCGATGGGGATCACCCGGGGGCGGGGCGGGGCCTGGGACTTCCCAAAACGCGGGGCTGTGCGGCCGGGGCCCGACCTCCCCGGGAGAGAGATTGGGCGAACATTCTACTCGCGGACCCCCCCTCTGGAACAGGTCCCGAAGGGGGGGAACTGGTCAGGACCCTGACCCTCCCCGTGGGACACGGGGGGCCGCAGCGGCCTGCTCCCGCCCCCCCGGAGGACGATCACTCACAACCTAAACCCATGCCAATCAGCACTTAACGTCGCCCAATCAGGTCATCCCCCACGGCCCGGGTAAGCCCATTGCAACGGGCATTGCGCTTCTCTATCTCGGGTCCCGGAGGGGAAGCGCCGCGGCCGCCGGTCTCCCTCTCCCGCACCCTTGGACGACCTCGCCATGATCGAGGGCCTCCGCTCACGGCGAGAGGCCGCAGTGACCGCGTTTCTCGAGCGCTACAAGTCATTGCTCCACCACTGCATCGGACACTTCGAGTCCGACGCGGTCGCGCGAGAGGACCGCTATCAGGACATCGTCCTCTTCATCCTTGAGCGCCTCGACCGCGACGCCTTCAACGCCGACCGCGGCTCCTTTGGCACCTGGCTCTACCGGGTCGCCTGGTGTCGCTGCGTGGACCTCAAGCGCCGGGATAACGCCAGCGGGCGGCCCCGGATGAAGAGCGCAGGGGACGAGATCCCCGACCGGCCGGACGAGAGCCCGGGCCCCTCCGAGATGGCCGGGATCTCCGAGGTTGGCGGCGTCGTGCGCGAGGCCCTGGACGAGCTCTCCATGGAGGAGCGGTCCCTGCTCGACCTGCGCTTTGTCCAGGGGGAGACCCTCGGAGAGATCGCCCGCCGTCAGGCCATCTCCCTCGAACAGACCAAGTATCGCCTGCGGAGAGCGACCATCAGCCTCCGCCGCGTGCTGGTTCACAACTTCGCCCACGAAGAGGCGCTGACCGAGATCTGAGCGCCCCAGACCTGAACGCCCCGGGCCTCGGTGCCACGCGAGCCGCGCCGGCGCCGCGCCCACGGGTCGAAGATTCTGCCCCTCCCACGATCCCCCCCCACGGAATCCAGACGATGTCTCCCCACGACCCGCAACCGGAGGGCCCCTCTTCGATCGCCCCAGGCGCTCGCCCCTCGCGCACCACCCTGCCCATCCACGAGGATGAGGCGACCCTCGAAGCCATCGCGCGCTTCGATGAGCTCGAGAGCGATCGCCTCGAGGAGATCTCGAACAACCCCGCGGCGCGACAGATTCTCGACCGTCTCCGCGAGGTCGATCGGTGGCTCGAGTCCGCCGTGGCGGAGAACCACGGCGCCACCCGGCCTGGCGGAGTCGGAGTCGGCGCGATCGAGGGCGGCGCGATCGAGGGCGGCAGCCCCACCCCGATCGGCGCGGCGGACGTCTCGGCGGACGAGCTCTATCGTTTCGGCAAGGGCCGTGGATCGGAGCCGCTGCCGGAGCAGCGGCAACGAGAGGTCGCGGACTTCCTCGCGGATCACCCCGAGGAGGCCCGCTGGACCAAGCGACTCGCCGAGCCCGTCCCGGCGCCCCTAGACGTGGGCCCGATCCACAGCTTCCCCCCCATCCATCTCCCTGGACCCCGTCCGGGGTCGCCCTCGCTCAGGCGCGTGGAAGACCTCCCGGCGCGGCCCGCAGCCGCTGACGCTCCGGTCACGCCGGGGCGCCCGACGGTCTCCGACGCCGGCCAACACTCGCGCCGCGCCCCGCGGGCCCTCGCGCCCTGGGTCCGGTGGGTCCCCGCGGCCGCTGCTGCGCTGATGATCGCCATGGTGCTGGACCGCTCCGGCCCCACCAACGCCCTGGACGGCGGGCTCCCGGAGTCCCCGGTGCTTCGCAGCGCGAGCTCCGCCACCCTGCTCTTCCCCCGGGGACGCGTCCTCGCCCCCGTCGACGGGCTGGAGACCTACGCCTCCCGCCCTCTGTTCGAGGTCGCCTCGGTGGCAGGTGCCGAGCGCTACCGCTTCGAGCTCCGGCTGAATGCAGGCGGCGTCTTCGACCAGGGCGACACCATCTGGACCGCCGAGTCCACCTCGAGGAGCGCCACCGCGGACCGGCTCGAGGCTGGCGCCTACGAGTGGTCGGCCTGGGCCACGGTGAACGGCATCGAGAAGGACCTGGGGACGCTCTCGTTCGTGGTCGTCCCGACGGATCACACCTGGCTCCTGACCGGCGCCTCGGGCGCCAACGCGGGGCCTAGCTCCACCCGCGAGGACGTCCGGCAGCTGCACTCCGCGGGGTTCCTCTCCGACGCCCGCTACCGAGCGCGGGACCTGGCCCCCGGGGCCGCGCGAGCCGCCTACCTCGCCGAGGACCGGTGAGCCGGGCGGCCGACCACCCGGCGCCCCCGACCGGCTCCTCCACAGGAGCTCCCGAAGACGCACCTGCCGGCCCGCCCCCGCGGCGACCGCGAGCCCTCGAGCTCTCCCCGATGCTTGGCCTCCCCGGCCGCCCACGTCACCACCGCCCATGGCGGGGTCGCGCCGCGCTCGCTGGTTCCGTCCGCGCGGGCTCTCTCCGCGCTGGCTCTCTCGCCGCCGGCTCTGTCCTGGCCAGCTCTGTCCTGGCCAGTTCTATCCTCGCCGCCCTCTGCCTCGCCGCGCCCCTCGCCGCCACCGCCGGCCTGGGTCCAAGCGCCGCCCTGTCCCAGGACGACCCGAGCCCCCTCACCGCGGACCTGAGCTTCGAGCAGCTCATCGAGCGTTACATGGAGGCGCTCGGCGAGGTCCGGGAGGGCAGCCGAGGCGCCGAGGCTCCGCTGCTAGAGATCGCGGACCAGCTCGCGACCCGGTTCGAACGCCGGGATGCTGTTCAGGTGGCGCGCTTCTACACCGCGCTCGACCCGGCCGCGCGCCGCGCTGGCCGGCGCCTCGAGGATCGCTTCGATCTCGTCCGCGCGCGGGCGCAAGAGGCCGAGGCAGGGTCCGAAGAGCACGTCGTCCAGGACCTGACGCTGCTGCTCGCGGAGGCTCGCCAAGCGGCGGACATCACCGCCGCCGCACGCACCGCCGCGCTCCTCGCGCGGATCGAGGTGCGCGAGGTC
>CBFHHK010000110.1:0-4856 GCA_965655435.1 Planctomycetota bacterium
TCTCGAACAAGACGGGCTCCTCGAACAGGACGGGCTTCTCGAACAGGACGGGCTTCTCGAACAGGACGGCGCCTTCGACAGCGACGGCGAGGCCAGCTACGCGTGCTGGGCCTGCGGGGAGGAGGTGGTGATCCCCATCGACCCGACCATGGGACACCGACAGGACTACGTGGAGGACTGCCCGGTCTGCTGCCGCCCCAACGAGATCCATGTGGAGCTCGACCCCGAGGACGGCCACGTTCGCTGCTGGAACAGCCAGGTCGGATAGAGCATCGTGGGCGGCGTCATGGCTGCCGTCTCCAAGAAGCTCGTCAAGATCACCCGGGACCTCTCGCGGTCCGTGGGCAAGCTCCACTTCGAGCCCCCCACCACCCACGTCTACAACCCCCTCGAGTACGCCCGCGGCCCGGTGGAGCAGTACCTGGAGCGGTTCGCGCGGGCGAAGCCCCTGGCCGTCATGCTCGGCATGAACCCGGGCCCGTACGGCATGGCGCAGACGGGGGTCCCGTTTGGCGAGGTGGCGGCGGTGAGGGACTGGCTAGGCATCGATGCACCCGTGGGGCGGCCCCCCGTGGAGCACCCCAAGCGCCCCATCCAGGGCTTCGACTGCACCCGGAGCGAGGTCTCGGGGCGGCGCTTCTGGGGCTGGGCCGCCGAGCGCTTCGAGAACCCCGAGGCCTTCTTCGAGCGCCTCTTCGTATGGAACTACTGCCCGCTCGTCTTCATGGAGGAGGGCGGGAAGAACCGGACCCCCGACAAGCTGCTCGCCCATGAGCGGGAGGCGCTCTACCAGGTCTGCGACGCCTCGCTCGCCCGGGTAGTGGACGCTCTCCAGCCGGAGCAGATCATCGGGATCGGGAAGTTCGCCCAGGACCGGGCCGGCCGCGCCCTGCCGGACTGCGACCTCCCCATCGGGACGGTCCTGCACCCGTCCCCCGCCAGCCCCATCGCCAACCGAGGCTGGGCCCCGCAGGCCGAGGCCCAGCTTGAGGCCCTCGGCGTCCTGGACTGACCGGCTCGGAAGCCGACCGAGAGGCGCACCCAACGCCCCCGGAGAAGGACCCCGCTCCCTCTCCGAGGCCGAGGGGAACGCATCGCCACCCGGACGCTCGGACCAGGAACGCCCGTCCGCGCTGGGCACAGACGTCGCGGCCTAGGCGAGCAGCAACGTCAGCAGCGAGAGCGGCACCACGGCGGCCGCCACGGCGAGGTACCCCTTGGTCATCAAGGGGCAGCGACGGTTGATGAAGAACAGCACCGTCGGGAAGACGTAGACCAGCTGGGTCACGCCCGCCAGCGCGAGGGGCGCCAGGGGCCGAACGTCGCCGCTGATCAGCCCCGTCTGGAACGCCAGCAGGATCATCCCCTGGATGGCGACGAACATCCCGGCGCCGATCACAGCACCCACCGCCACGCCGCGGTCGACATCGACCTCGGCGTAGCGCTCGTGGTAGCTCTGGGACGCCCCCTCCGGGGCGCCATCGGTGCCGTCCTCTTCAGACATCTCAGCCGAGCAGGCCCGCCTCGCGGAGGCGGCCTTCCATCATCTCTCCGAGCCGCGCGGGGCTCGGGCTCATCATGACGCCCGCGGCCTCGAGGGCCTCGACCTTCTCCTTCGCGGTGCCCTTGCCGCCGGCGATGATCGCGCCGGCGTGGCCCATCCGCTTGCCCGGAGGCGCGGTGTTACCCGCGATGAACCCGACCATGGGCTTCTTGACGTTGGCCTTGATGAACTCGGCCGCCTCTTCCTCGGCCGAGCCGCCGATCTCGCCGATCATGATGATGGCGTCGGTCCCCTCGTCCTGGTTGAAGGCGTCGATGACGTCGATGAAGTTGGTCCCGTTCACGGGATCACCGCCGATACCGATGCAGCTGGACTGCCCGATCCCGCGGGAGGTGAGCTGCCAGACGGCCTCGTAGGTGAGCGTGCCGGAGCGTGAGATCACGCCGACCCGGCCCGGCTTGTGAATGTAGCCCGGCATGATGCCGATCTTGCACTCACCGGGCGTGATGACGCCGGGGCAGTTAGGGCCGACCAGGCGCGACTTCGAGCCCTTGAGGGCCTCGCGCACACGCACCATGTCGAGGACGGGGACGCCCTCGGTGATGGTGACGATCAGCTCCATCTCGGCCTCGATGGCCTCGAGGATCGCGTCGCCGCAGAAGGGCGGCGGCACGTAGAGCACGGTGGCGTTCGCCCCGGTCTCCTTCCTGGCCTCGGCGACGGTGCCGAAGACCGGGAGGTCGAGGTGCGTGGACCCCGCCTTCCGGGGGTTCACGCCGCCGACCATGTTGGTGCCGTACTCCACTGCCTGCTGGCTGTGGAAGGTGCCGGTCTTGCCGGTGAAACCCTGGCAGATGACCTTGGTATCGCTGTTGACGAAGATGCTCATGACTTGCTCCTTGGCCCTCAGGCGCTCGCGGCGACGGCCTCGCAGATCTTCTGCGCGGCGTCGTCCAGGTCGGTTGCGGGAATGATGGGGAGACCGGAGCCGGCGAGCATCTCGCGCCCCTTCTCCACGTTCGTCCCCTCGAGGCGGACGACCAGCGGCACGTTGAGTTCGATCTGCTTCACGGCGGCGATCACGCCCTCCGCGATCACGTCGCACTTCATGATCCCGCCGAAGATGTTGATCAGGACGCCCTTCACGTTCTCGTCTCCGAGCAGGATCCGGAACGCGGCGGTGACGTTCTCCGTCGTGGCGCCGCCGCCGACGTCGAGGAAGTTCGCCGGCTCACCGCCGTAGAGCTTGATGACATCCATGGTCGCCATGGCGAGCCCGGCGCCGTTGACCATGCACCCGATGTTGCCATCGAGCGCGATGTAGCTCAGGTCGTACTTGCTGGCCTCGATCTCCTTCGAGTCCTCCTCATGGAGGTCCCGCAGGGCGACGATCGCGTCGTGGCGGAACATCGCGTTGGGGTCGAAGTTGATCTTGGCGTCGAGGGCACGAACGACGCCGTCGTTGGTCGTGACCAGCGGGTTGATCTCGGCCAGCGAGCAGTCGTACTCGGTGTACATCTTGGCGAGCCCGATGAGGAACTCGACGCTCTGCGGCACGAGCTCCTCGGGGATCCCCATGCCGCGTGACAGCTCGGCGGCCTGATCCTCGGCGAGACCGACGGCCGGGTCGTAGGCCGCCTTCAGGATCTTCTCGGGGGTCGACGCTGCGACCTCCTCGATGTCCATGCCGCCCTCGCTCGACGCCATCACGACCGGGAGGCTCTTCTCCCTGTCGAGGACCACGCCGACGTAGTACTCCTTGGCGATGTCCGACCCCTCTTCGATCCAGACCTTGCGCACCAGCTGCCCTTCGGCGCTGGTCTGCGGGGTCTTCAGCATCATGCCGAGGATGGCGTCGGCGGCCCCATGGGCCTCCTCGCGGGAGCGCACGAGCTTGACGCCGCCGCCCTTCCCGCGGCCGCCCGCGTGAATCTGGGCCTTGACGACCGCCACGGCGCTGCCGAGCTCGTCATAGGCCGCAGCGGCCTCATCGGGGGTCTCGCACACGCGTCCGGAGGGAACGGAGAGGCCAGCTGCTCTTAACAGCTCCTTGGCCTGGTACTCGTGGATCTTCATGCCTGGGATGGGCTCCTGGCCTGGGTCGGCGGAGCCAATTGGGGCGGGGTGGGCGAGCGCGGGCTTGGAGGGCCGGCCCTCGCCAGGGGACGAATTGGCCAAGCAGTGTAGAGACGAGCCTCCCCGGCATCCACCGGGATCGGCGCTCCGCTAGGCTCTGACCCATGAGCAGCTCCACCACAAGCGCCCAGGGGGCCGAAGAGGCCGCCGCCGCCGGCCCTGCCCCGACGCCCGGGGCGATCCTCGTGGACGTCGAGCTGAGGGCCCTGGTGGCCGCTGGCTCCATCCACGGCGGACGGGACATCGCCCCCGCCCAGGTCCAGCCCGCCAGCCTCGACCTGCGCCTGGGGCCCAAGGCACACCGGGTCAGGGCAGGCTTTCTCCCGGGAGTGGTCCCCATGGAGGAGCGCCTCGCGACCTTGAGCACCTCCGCCCTCGACCTGAGCTCGCCGGACGGCGCCGTACTGGAGCGAGGCCTCGTCTACCTGGTCCAGCTGGAGGAGGCCCTGCAGCTCCCCGCCGACCTCGGCGTCCGCTTCAACCCCCGGAGCTCGGCCGGACGCTGTGACATCTTCACACGCGTCCTCTGCCCCGGTCACCCGCGCTTCGATGAGGCCCCCCCCGGGTACAGCGGCCCCATTTGGCTGGAGATCAGCCCCCTCTCCTTCCCGGTCCGGCTCCGCCAGGGCGACCGGCTCTGCCAGCTCCGCGTCCACCGGGGCCGACCGGGGCTCACCACCGATGAGCTGCGCGAGGTGGTCGCCGAGACCCCGTTGGTCTTCGACGGCGACCGTCCCCTCGGCCCCGACGAGACCCGGTTTGACGACGACGGGGGCCTGGAGCTCAACCTCGGGCTGCTCTCTCGAGACCCCGCGGGCTGGCGTGCGTCCCTGCACACCGAGGTGGTCGAGTTCAGCCAGGAGGGCGCCCACGATCCCGACCTCTTCTGGGAGCCGGTGCGCGCCCCGGGCGGCCGCTGCATCCTCGCTCCCGAGAGCTTCTACATCTTCGCCAGCCGCGAGCGGCTCCGTGTGCCTCCGCACCTGGCGGCGGAGATGCTCCCGGTGGACATCGGCATCGGGGAGCTGAGGAACAACTATGCGGGCTTCTTCGACAACGGGTTCGGGTGGCGCGAGGACGGCGAGGGGCGCCCCGGCGGCAACGGGACCCCCGCGGTGCTCGAGGTGCGGGCCCACGACGTCCCATTCCTCGTCGAGGACGGACAGGTCTTCTTCCGGCTCAAGTTCTTCCGGGCATCCGCTCGACCCGAACACCT
>CBFHHK010000110.1:4863-14614 GCA_965655435.1 Planctomycetota bacterium
GACGTCCCATTCCTCGTCGAGGACGGACAGGTCTTCTTCCGGCTCAAGTTCTTCCGGGCATCCGCTCGACCCGAACACCTGTACGGCCAGGACCGGCAGGGCGCCAGCTATCAGCGTCAGGGCCTGACCCTCGCCCGGGCCTTCCGCAAACCCCCGTCAGAGTGACCTCCGACCCCGACAGCTTCTCACCGCGCGGCAAGCGGGTCGGCGTCGTCCACTACCGCGGGCACGTCGGCCAGCGGCTGAATGCTTGGCGCAAGCGGACCCCGCTGAACCCCTACTGGCTGGACTGGCGGCACCTCCGGCGCTCGGTGGAGGGGCTGGTCCCCCACGCCTCGGGGACCCTGCTGGACGTGGGCGTCTCCGAGGGACCGTACCGGGGGCTGTTCGAGCCCCACGTGGACCAGTACGTCGGGCTTGAGTACCCACCGTCGATCCTCGACAAGCAGCCGGAGATGTGGGAGATGCTCCCGCAAGTGAAGGCCCTGGTCCAGGTGTTCGGCGACGGCGCGCACCTGCCTGTGCGGTCGGGGAGCGTCCGCACCGTGCTGTCCACCGAGGTCCTCGAGCACGTCCCCGACCCGCGCGCGCTCGTTCAGGAGATGGCGCGGGTCCTGGAACCGGGCGGCAAGCTGCTGCTCACGGTGCCCTTCATCCAGCCGCTCCACGAGCTCCCGAGCGACTACTTCCGCTTCACGCCTTCGAGCCTGGAGCGCTTCGTCGTGGACGCCGGCCTCGAGGTGGTCTCCATCCGGCCGCGCGGCAACTTCGCCACGGCCAACGGCGCCATGCTCTCCCAGTGGCTGATCCGCTCCATCGGCGCGCGACGGCGCCAGAGCGACGGGAGCGTGATCCCCTCCCCCCTCAGGAGCCTCCTCCTGATGCCGCTGACCGCGGCGCTCCAGGTGGGCTTTCACCTCGCCTCCCTCGTCACGAACGACGAGGCGGTCTGCCAGGGATACGCGGTCGTCGCTCGCCGCCCCGAAGACGGAGCCGACTGACCCCGCGGCGGCGGCCTCGCCGCGGCGTCTTTCGCCGCGGGCTCCCTCGCCCCGGGTCCCTTCGCCGCGGAGCCCTTATCCGCGGAGCCCTTCGGGCTACATCAGAACGCCGCCATCCTGGCTGTGGTCCGGCAGGGTGTAGGCCTCGCCCAGCTGCTGGCGCACGTCACGCTCGATGGCCTCCGCGAGGCTGGTCATGGGCGTATCCGTCGGGCGGTTCTCGAAGGGGTCCGCCAGGGCCTCGCCGATGACCCAGATCATCCAGAAGGTCAGGATCACCGCGATCGTCACGGGGATCGTCCACCAGATCAGGTCCCTGCCGAGGGACCAGGGCACGAGCAACGCGAAGAGCCAGAGGATGCGCGAGGCGAGGTAGCCGTAGTGCGCCGGGAAGCCGGTGTTCTTGATCCGCTCGCAGCGCCCGAGGTGATCGGTCAGCCGCGTGAGGGCGTCCTCGAGGGCCACGTGCTGGTAGGTGTCCAGCCAGCCCTTGCCGAGCGCGCCACGCAGGTCCCTCGCCTGGCGGTCGAGGAGCTCGTTGGGAATGTGCTCGGATCCCTCCAGCGCCGCCGCCTCGCCCTCGGGCAGGAGCTCGAGCCCCTCCCCGAGCACTGGCTCCCGACGCAGGAACCGCGAGGTGGCGTAGACCCAGAAGATGTGGCGGTGGAGCAGGTCCTCCGCGAGCTCCCGGACCTCACCGGCCTCGCCTTCCGAGGTGGGCCGCAGGAAGGACACCACCCTGCGGCCGAAGGTCCGGGAGTCGTTCACGATCCCGCCCCAGATCTTCCGCGCCTCCCACCAGCGGTCGTAGGCGGCGCTGGTCTTGAACCCGAGGAGGATCGAGATCGCGGTACCGAGCATGGCAGGGATGGCGATCGGGAGGTCCAGGGGCGTGTCCGTCTCTCGCTCGTACAGCACGACTCCTACGGCGTAGACGGACACGAGGACCATCGGCCCCACGGTCGCGCGGAGCACCTGGAGCGGGTCGATTCGACGTCGAGTGATCATGGGTCTTGGGCGTTGATCGGGAGAGGGCCGGCGCCACACCAGGCGGAGCGGCGCCCCCCCGTCCCCGTTCCGCGGGAGCGGGAGCGCCCAACCGCCGGGGCCAGCCTCGTGGCTAGTCTAGACACAGGAGACCCGAGTACGCCCCCCCCCCCGCGCGGGAGCTTGGATACGAGAGAGGCGGCCCACCGCCAGGTAGGCCGCCTGATGCGAGGCCGGCCCTGAGGGGCCCGCGGCGACGCACGTCTCTACGCGAAGAGCAGAATCAGAAGCTGCCGTGGCGCGCGCGGTGGCGCTTGTTGACCTTCCGCCCGCCGGCGGTCTTCTGGCGGCTGAGGAAGCCGGTCTTCTTGGCCTTCTTGGACTTGCTGTTGCGAATCTTGAGCTTCATCGGTGTCGGGGCGCAGGGGGCGCGGCGAACTTTCGGGGGGGGAAGAATAGAGACCCGGAGGCCCCGGGGGTGCATGCGATCGTCGAAATCCGCTGTAAACCACGCTGGCCAAGGCTCCCTGGATCCACAGCGGGGCGGCGGAGGCCCAGCGAGTGGGACCCGGGGGCCCAGCAGTGGCACCGGGAGGCTCAGCAGCGAGACCGGGAGGCTCAGCAGCGGGACCGAGAGGCTCGGCAGCGAAACCAGGAGGCGCCGCCGCTGGGCGATCAGCGCGGTCCCGTCATCTCTCCGGGGACCACGGCCTGGCTGAATTCGTCCTCGGTCATGAGGCCGAGGGCGGTCACCGCCTCCACGAGGGTGGTCCCCTCTTCGTAGGCCTTCTTGGCCACCTTGGCGGCGTTGTCGTACCCGATATGGCGATTCAGCGCCGTCACCAGCATCAGCGACTGACGCATGAGGTGATCGATGCGCTCGCGATCCACGTCCAGCCCCGCCACGCAGTTCTCGCGGAAGGAGTCGGCGCCATCTGCGAGGAGCTGGATCGACTCCAGCACGTTGTGGATGATCACCGGCTTGTAGACGTTGAGCTCGAAGTTGCCCTGGCTCCCCGACACCCCGACGCACGTGTCGTTCCCCAGGACCTGGGCGCAGACCATGGTCAAGGCCTCGCACTGGGTCGGGTTGACCTTCCCGGGCATGATCGAGGAGCCCGGCTCGTTGGCCGGGAGCTTGAGCTCGCCGAGGCCCGAGCGCGGGCCGCTTCCGAGCCAGCGTACGTCGTTGGCGATCTTCATGAGCGCACACGCGGCGGCCTTGAGCGCGCCGTGGCAGAGCACCAGCGCGTCGTGGCCGGCGAGGGCGCTGAACTTGTTGGGGGCAGTCACGAACGGCAGGCCCGTCTCCTCGGCCATCTGCGCCGCGAAGCGCTCGTCGTAGCCGGGCTTGGTGTTCAGGCCAGTCCCGACGGCGGTGCCGCCCTGGGCCAGCTCGTAGAGCGCAGGCAGGGTCGACTCCACGCCCCGGATGGCGTCGAGCAGCTGCTGGCGCCAACCCGAGACCTCCTGCGAGAGCCGCAGCGGCGTGGCGTCCTGGAGGTGAGTTCGACCGATCTTCACGATCCCGTCCCACTCCTCGCCCTTGGCCGCGAAAGCGTCCGCGAGCGCCTGCAGGGCCGGAACCAGGGTCCGCACGACCTCCTCCGTAGCGGCGACATGCATCGCCGTCGGGAAGGTGTCGTTGGAAGACTGGGCGCGGTTGACGTGATCGTTGGGGTGAACCGGGTCCTTGGAGCCGACCTCCCCACCCAGGATCTGAATCGCCCGGTTCGAGATCACCTCGTTGGTGTTCATGTTGGACTGCGTGCCCGAGCCGGTCTGCCAGACGACCAAGGGGAACTCGCCGTCGTGATCGCCCTTCACCACCTCGGCCGCGGCCGCGATCAGCGCCTCACGCGCTGCGGGCTCGAGGGCGTCCAGCTCGCCGAGCTCGCTGTTCACGATCCCGGCGCACATCTTGACCAGGCCGAGAGCGCGGATCATCGGCCGCGTGAAGCGCTGCCCGCCGATCTTGAAGTTGTGCAGCGAGCGCTGGGTCTGAGCGCCCCAGAGGGCGCCCGCGGGGACCTCGATGGGTCCCATGGAATCGGATTCGGTGCGAGTGTCAGTCATGGAACGCGGCCCGCGACGCACGCGGACCCAGTGTTGCGGACATGGCCCGACCTGAGGGCCGGACCGGTGGGGAGCAGGATTCGCGGGGGGGGATCAGAAGAGCCCCAGGTCTCGCATGGCGAGGACGTCATCATGGATAGCGCCCGCCGTCTTCTGGAGCAGCGCCCGCGACTCGGTCTTCAGGGGAAGCTCGACGATCCGCTCGACCCCACCGCGCCCGAGGATGGCCGGGACGCCCATGTAGAGGTTCTCGAGGCCGTACTCTCCGTTGAGCAGGCAGGCACAGGGCATCATGCGGCGCTCGTCCCGCAGCACCGAGGCGGCCATCGCCACGGACGCAGACGCCGGCGCGTACCAAGCGCTGCCCGTCTTCAGGAGCTTGACGATCTCGCCGCCGCCGGTCTTCGTCCGCTCCCCCATGGCCTCGACCGCGTCGCGATCAATCAGGTCCAGCACGCCGATACCGTTCACGGTGCAACGATCCGGCATGGGCACCATGGAGTCACCGTGCGCACCGAGCACCATGGCGTCGACGTCCTGCACGGCCGCGCCCGTGGCCTCGGAGATGAACCAGGAATAGCGAGCCGCGTCGAGGACTCCCGCCATGCCGATGACCCGCCGCGAAGGGAATGCGAGGCAATGGCGCATGAGCGTCACCATGGAGTCCAGCGGGTTGGTGACCACGATGACGACCGCCTCCGGGGACCCGGCGCGGATGTACTCCGCGACGCTCTGCATGACCTTACCGTTGACCTCGAGCAGGTCGGAGCGACTCATGCCCGGCTTGCGCGGCAGGCCAGCCGTCACGATGAAGACGTCGGAGTCGTAGGTATCGCGCGGGTCGTTGGTGCCAATGACCCGGCTTGAGAAGCCCTCCACCGCTGCGGACTGGTTCATGTCCAGGGCGATGCCCTGGGGCCGGCCCTCGGCGATATCGATCAGGCAGATCTCCGGCGCGAGGTCCTTGAGCGCGGCGAGGTGAGCGCAGGTGGAACCGACATAGCCGGCGCCGACGACGGTGAGCTTGGCGTTCTGATTCATGATCGGCAGCAGGATAGTCACTCGGGGCGAGGGGCGACGACTAGGGAGCCCGAATCCGGGCCCAGCCGTGCTGGCCTGCCCCGCACGCAGCAGGCGCCGGCACGCGGCAGGGGCGCGGGAGGTGGCCGCCCATGAAGACGCCTCGCCCCCCCCCGAATCGGGGGAGGCGAGGCGCCGGGGTCCCTGGGTCGCTCTTAGAAGAAGAGGACGCTGACGCCGTCGGTGAAGTTCGACGTCGTGAAGCCGGGAATGAGGCTGTCGCGGTGCCAGGCCTGGAAGTACCAGGTCTGCCCGGTCATGGCCGACATGCTGCCGTTGCCCGTGGGGATGGCGTCAAGGTCGACGGTGCCCGTGAAGGTCCCGGTGCTGCCGGAGGACTTGATGCCACCCGCGACACCGCGGCCGATGCTGCCGCCCAGGCAAAGGTTGCCCGCGCTGCCGCCGGCGCCGGCCACGAAGGCCTGGTCCAGCGAGGAGATGAAGTAGCCGTTGGCGTTCGCGGGGAGGTTGCTCGCCTCGAGCTCCATCGTGCGGGCGGACTGGTCCACGTTGGTGGCGGTGATGTCACCGGCCACGGCGGTGGAGTTCGCGTTCGCGTCGCAGTAGCTGGTGATGACCGCGCCGCTGCCGGAGGGATCTCCGGGGACGAGAAGCGCGACCTGCTGGTCACCGGGGTTGCCGGGGCGGAAGAGGCCGAGCGTGCCGGTACCGGCGGTCGGCTCACCGTTGGAGGTGAACCAGAAGCTGTAGGTCGTTCCCCAGCGGAGCGCGTTGGCGTTCTCGTTGATGGCGAACGCCTCGGTGGTCCAGGTCATCTCGCCGCCCGCCTGCGTTCCGGTCCAGGCCACGTTGGTGTACGGCTCGCCGGAGTGGTAGTGCGGGAAGGACATGCCGACGTCGAGGAGAGTCGAGCCCGTGCCCACCGGCACGGAGAAGGACTCGCCGCTGAAGTGGCTGTTGTTGTTGAAGATCGCGAACTCGTAGCGCCAGGTGCCGTTGCCGAGGTCGATGACGTTCTGACCCACAACGAACTGGCCCTCACCGGGGACGTTGACGTCGGTGACGGTGGCGTTCGGCTCGTAGACGGCCCAGGCCCGGATCGCGGCCTGCTCGCGGTTCGTGCCGCCGCCGATGCTGAGGTTAACGCCCGACTGGGGACGGTTAAGGTTGCACCAGGAGACGTTGTTGAAGCCGTTGCCGGCCGCGGCGTCGTCAGGCGCGATGTACAAGGCCTCAGCGAAGTAACGGGCCGTGGGGTGCTCCGAGGCGAGCACGTCTTCGACGGGCACCTGGACGCGCTTGAAGATTCGGTCCCCCGTTTGCCCCTGCTGGGCGAACGGGTATTGGAAGGCACCGGTGAAGGCGTTGACCTGGAAGCGGGGACCGAGGCCCGACTGCGACCCGTTCAGGCCCGAGCTGTAGGGGTCCGAGCAGCCGACGCCGAGACGCGAGCCCGTTCCGGAGCTGTTGCAATTGCAGCAGAGATTCTGCTGCAGCGCGGTGAAGCCGTGCTTCAACCAGCCCATCCCGACCTGCTCGAAGCGGCCGTCCTCGAGACGATAGATGTTCTGCCCGATCACCGGGTGGTTCGTGTTGTTCGCGAACCAGAGCAACTCCTGGTCACCAACGTTGCACGAAGTGGTCCCGAGGGCGTAGGCGGCCATGCCGTTCAGCTGACCGTAGTTGGAGATGTTCGGGAGCTGACCGACGATGACGTCAGCGCCGGGCTGGGCGCCCGGGCACTGCGCCGAAGCGCTGGCCGAAAGCGAGGAGGCAAGCAGACCAGCTGCGAGGATGGGGAGGAGTCTCATGTGTTGAGCTGTGGAAGAACGAGCGACGGCGGCTGAATCTCCAGGCGGAGACCTGCTGTTCCTTCGAGTGTCCTCGCCGGGAGTGGCCACCGCAAGACCGAAGGCCCAGGGTCCCTTGTCGCACCGCGGCAGGTTGTCTCGATTCGGCCCGAGTCATGATGAACGGACGTCCAACAGGCCCCTGAGGGGCCCCCTCAAGACGCCTCAGGCGACTGGATCAGCCGGCGAAACGAGCGCGTAAAAGCTGGCTTCACCCGCCCCGAAGACGTCAGGACATGACGGCCAGCGCGGCCGCTTCCAGCCGCTGGACCTCCGCCGCGCCCAGATCGAGATGCGTGACGAACCGCAGGGTCTGAGGTCCCATGGCCATCACCTGCACACCCTGCTCACCGAGGAGCTCCGCCACCCGCGCCGCGGACAGACCTTCTCGCTCCACTCTCACCATCGCGATGTTTGTGGCCACGAGGGAGGGGTCCGCCCCCAGACCATCGATCCTGCCGAGCCGCTCCGCCACGTCGCGCGCGAGGGCGTGGTCGAGCGCGAGTCGCTCGACGTTCTCGGCGAGCGCGACGCGTGCGGCCGCCGCGAGGAGGCCCGCTTGGCGCATCCAGCCGCCGAGCCGCTTCCGAACTCGCATGGCCCGCTCGATGAACGCCGCGTCGCCGGCGACCACGGAGCCGACGGGCGCCCCGAGCCCCTTGGAGAGGCAGAGAGAGACCGAGTCGGCATGGGCCGTCCACTCCGCTGCCGGGATGCCCGAGGCCACCACGGCGTTGGCCAGCCGCGCCCCATCGAGGTGGACCGGGACCCCCCGCTCGCGGGCGACGGCGGAGATGGCCGAGATCTCCTCCATCGGGACCACGACGCCCCCCGCGACGTTGTGGGTCTGCTCGAGGCAGACCAGGGCAGTCTTCGGGCAATGAATGAAGTCTGGACGCATGGACTCCTCCACCTCGGCGGCGCTCATCCGTCCATCGCGGCCGCCGAGGGTCATGGACTGCAGACCGTGCAGGAACCCGGCGGCCCCTCCCTCGAACGTGGTCACGTGCGCCCAGCGCTGGCAAATGATCTCGTCCCCAGGCCGGGTCCACGCGCCGAGCGCGACCTGGTTCGCCATGGTGCCGGAGGGGACGAAGAGCGCCCGCTCCTTGCCCAGCCATGCGGCGGCCTCCTCCTCCAGCAGGCCTACGGTCGGGTCCCCGTCGAGGACGTCGTCACCGACCTCCGCCTCCAGGATCGCCGCGCGCATGGCGGCGGAGGGCCTCGTCACCGTGTCACTCCGAAAGTCTGCCCCCATGACCTCAGCTCCCCCGCTGCTCGAGGTGAGCCCGCACCCGCCGGAGGCCCTCGCGGATGTTCTCCGCGCTGTTGGCGTAGCTGAAGCGCATGTACCCCTCGCCGAAGTCGCCGAAGCTCGTCCCCGCGAGGCACGCCACGCCGGCCTCGTTGAGGAGCTCGTCCTCGAGGACGCGGCTCGAGATTCCGGTGCCCGAGGTGTTCGGGAAGGCGTAGAACGCGCCCTTCGGCATCACGCAGGAGAAGCCCGGGATCGCGTTCAGCTCCTCGTGGATGATCTTGCGGCGGCCATCGAAGGCCTCGAGCATGTCGTCCACGGCCCCCTGGGGTCCCCGCATGGCCTCAATCGCCGCGACCTGGGTGGCAGCGTTCGCGCAGGAGCTGGAGTTGATCTGCAGCCGCTCTGCGTGAGCGACCAGGTTGGACGGCCAGACCCCGTACCCCAGGCGCCAGCCGGTCATGGCGTAGGTCTTGCTCCAGCCATCGAGCATGATCGCGCGGTCGCGCACCGACTCGTACTGCAGGATCGAGACGTGCTCCTCCCCGTCATAGAGCTGGCGGCTGTAGATCTCGTCGCACAGGATCGTCACGTGGGGGTGCTGCTCCAGCCCCGCCACCAGGGCGTCCATCTCGGCGCGCGGCACGACCCCGCCGGTCGGGTTAGCCGGCGTGTTGACGATGAGCAGTGAGGTCTGGGGCGTGATCTGCGAGAGCACGTCCTCCGCCGAGAACGAGAAGCCGCGGTCCTCGGGCAGGGCGTACGGCACAGGCTTCGCGCCCGACCAATGGATCAGGCTCTCGTAGATCGGGAAGCCGGGGTTGGGGTAGACGATCTCCTTGCCAGGCTCGCCGAACATCATGATCGCGTAGAACATCGTCGGCTTGCCGCCGGGCACGATGAGCACGTTGTCCGCGTCGATCTCGGCGCCGCGGTACTCCCGTACGTTGTCCACCACGGCCTCACGGAGCTCGGGAAGGCCCTTCGCCGGCGTGTACTTGTGGTAGCCGTCTGCGAGCGCCTTGCGCCCGGCCTCCACGATGTTCGGCGGGGTCTCGAAGTCAGGGGCGCCGATGTGGAGATGCACCACGTCCTTGCCCTGGGCTTCGAGGGCCTTGGCCTTGGCGAAGACCTCGAAGGCGGTCTCGGTCCCGAGGACCTCCATGCGGTTGGCGAGGGTCATTGGATCTTTGGAGGGATGGGGACTCGGGAAACGCTCAGCGTCGTGGCACGCAGCCCGACGCGGGGCGACAAGATTAGCGCCAGCACGTCCCCTTGGAGACCCCCTTCCTGCCGCCAGCCAACGCTCATTTTTCGGGGCCCCTCGTCAGGACGCCAGGCCCCGAGCCCCGGCTCGAGCGGCTTCCAGTTCGGCCGGCCCCCTCCTCAAGCAGGCCGGCGGGCGAGCGACCGCCAGGACGCCGCCTCAAGGTCCCCCGCCGGTCCCCCGCGAGGCTTTCGCCGGGCACCAGGCCCCGAGGCCCTCCGCCTGTCACCTGGCCCCTCAACAGCGCCCAGGCCCCGCGCCGGTCCCCGGGCTC
>CBFHHK010000111.1:0-11824 GCA_965655435.1 Planctomycetota bacterium
TGATGGCCGGCGGCCGCGGGGTGCGGCTGGCGCGGGAGTGCGGCGTGACCGAGGCGGAGCTCTTCGTCGCGATCCAGATCACGGCCGGGTTCCGGCGCGGTGACGAGGACCTGGTGCGCATGGCCTCCGCTGTGGAGCGGGAGTGGGTGGACGGCGGCGAGGTGCGCGTGGAGACCGTGCCCGTCTTCGACGCGCGGCTGCGCCGGGTCGTCGGGCGGCGCCGGGAGCTGCTCGGCCCCCTGTTGCTGGCGGAGTCGGATCACCCGGTCCAGGATGCGCTCGCCGCCGAGGCGGTCCTGCTGGAGGCCGCCCGGGAGGACCTCGCTGCGGCCCTCGGCCTTGAGCGGGAGGAGGTGAGCGGGGTCGTGGAGCGCATCCGGTTCCTCCGGGCCCACGCCCCCGAGCTCGAGCTCCCCGAGCCCGACGAGGCCGCCTTTGAGGCGCTGCTCCCGATGCTCGTCCCTGGGCGCCGCTCGTTCGCGGACCTGCAGAAGGCGCCGGTGGTGGATGTCCTGCTGGGCGGCCTCACCCACGCGCAGCGGGTGGGCTTGGACACCCACGCGCCCGAGCGAGTCCTGGTGCCGAGCGGGTCGCGGCTGCGGCTGCTCTACGACGGTGACCGAGCGCCCGTGCTCGGGGTTCGGATCCAGGAGATGTTCGGGCTCCCCGAGACCCCGCGCGTGGCCCGGGGGAAGGTCCCGGTGCTGCTCCACCTCCTCGCGCCCAACGGCCGCCCACAGCAGGTCACCGACGACCTCGCGAGCTTCTGGAAGGACGCCTACCACCACGTGCGCAAGGACTTGCGCACGCGTTACCCAAAGCACGATTGGCCGGAGGACGCCCTCTCGGCCCGCCCCAGCTCGCGCCCCAGGCGGCGCCGGCGAAGATGAACGAAAGACCATGACGGACAGCAACGCACTGAATGGAAAGAGCGCCCTCGTGACCGGCGGGAGCAGCGGTATCGGCCTGGCCATCGCGCGCTCGTTGGTGGACCTCGGCGTGACCGTCGCGATCAGCGGCCGGGACGCGGAGGCCCTCGAGCGCGTGGCCAGCGAGCTGGGCGTGACGGCGATCCAGGGGGACGTGGGCGTCGAGGCCGACGCCGAGCGCATGGTTGAGACCCTCGTCGAGGCGGCGGGGAGCATCGACATCCTGATCAACAACGCGGGCTTCGGCCGCTTCGCTCCGTTGCTGGAGACCACGGCGGACGACATGGAGAGCGTCTGGCGGACGAACGTGCTGGGCGCCTTCCTGGTGGGCCGCGCCGCTGCGCGCAAGATGGTCGAGCAGCGCTCGGGCTCGATCGTGAACATCTCCTCGACCGCGGGGGCCAAGGGCTTCGGGCGCGGGACGGCCTACGCCTCCAGCAAGTTCGCCCTGCGGGGGATGACGGAGTGCTGGCGAGACGAGCTCAGGCGCCACGACGTGCGGGTGATGCTCTGCAACCCGAGCGAGGTGCTGACGGACTTCTCCCGACGGGCGGGGGGCAGCCAACAGGCGTCGCCGAAGAAGCTGATCCCCGAGGACATCGCCGAGGCGGTGGTGGGGGTGCTGCGCACCGACGCGCGGGGCTTTGTCCCCGAGTTCTCGGTCTTCGCGACCAACCCCTTCTGAGGCGTCGGGCCCGGCGGGTCGGGGGCCGCGGCACCTGGGGGGGCCGCAGCGGGCTGAGGACCCCAACGGAGAGCGGTCCCTGGCCCGTGACGGGAGCACCCGCTGCTGGTCCTTCGACGCGCGAATCTGGTGGGAGGGAGTAACCGTGGAGGGGTTCGTTCGGACTCCAGGAGGGGCAGCCGGCACCGGGGCCTGCTCCCCCCTTCTCCGACCCACGCTCTGATGCTCCTGACCTTCGCTGCCCTCGTCCTCTCCAGCTCCTCCGCGCCCGCTGCGTCTCCAGCGCCAGTTCTTCTCGCGCCAGTTTCGCCAGCGCCGGGTTCTCTCGCGCCGCGTTCCCCCGCGCCGCGTCTCGCCGCGCAGGGTCCTCCTGCACAGGGTCCTCCTGCACAGGGGGCCGTTCCCGAGGTCCTGTTGACCAACGTCGTGGGGGCCGCCCGGTCCGAGGTCCCAGGACTGCCTGGGACGGTGTTCGAACCGGGGATCGGCACCGCCCACTTCGACCGCGTGTACGGCCACCCCGCCGGGCACTGGATCCTCACGGCCCACGCGAACCTGCCGTCGGGGGAGGACGAGTGCCTGATCGCTGACGGGGAGCTCGTGCTGCGGGAGGGGGACCCCGCGCCCTGGGCGCAGGGGGGGGAACTCTGCGGGACGCTGGATCGTCGCTGCGCCATCAACGGGCGGGGCGACCTCGTATTCGCCACCAACTCCTCGGCCAACACCCTCGATGATTACCTCCCCGTGCGCTGGGCCGCCGGGGCGTGGGAGGTGGCGGCCCGCGAAGGCGACCCGGTGCCGGGGCTGCCCCACGCCCGGCTGGACGACGCGATCGACTCGCCGGTGGTCCTCGACGATGGACGCGTCGGCTATGCCGCCGACGGAATCGACGGCGTCGCCTCCAACGTGGAGGACGAGGTGCTGATCCTCGGCGACGAGCTGCTCTTGCAGGAGGGCGTCTCGATTCCCCAGGGGCAGTGGATGAACGAGCAGCAGGCCCTCGAGAACCTGGACCTCGGCGACTTCTGGGCGGCACTGGATGGCTCCAGCTGGCTGGTGCTTGGGGACCTCCAGGGGCCAGCTAGCCGGGACGACGTGGTGCTCGTGGATGGCCGCGTCGTGCTCCAGGAGGGGAGCGTGGTGCCGTCCTCGGGCTTCGCAGAGCCCATCGCCACCAACGGGATTCGCGGGGCCTCCATGGACGGAGCGGGGCGCTGGTTCGCGCGGGGCTCGAACGCCATGACGGGGGATGACTGGGTGGTGAGCGGGTCACCCGCCAGCGGCGGCGGGACCACGCTGCTCTGCGCCACCGGGAGCCCCGTCGTCCCGGGCGGGGCAGAGCGCTGGGACGACGCCCGGCAGGCGGTCGGCTTCATTGGTGTCGCGGGGAATCGAATGGGGGATCAGGTGGTCATCGGCTCCACGGATCACCCCTTGGCCGAGTTCGACACGGCGGTGGTGCTCAACGGCACCCACGTCGTGGCGAGAGAGGGCGATGGCGTTGACCTCGACGGCGACGGCTGGGCGGACGACGGTCTCTTCATTGATGCCTTCGGAGAGGAGGACCTGCTGCTCACCGATGCCCTGGACCTGCTCGTCGTCGTGACGCTGCGCGGCGCCTCGGGAGCACGGGAGGGTCAGGCGCTGCTCCGCCTTGAGCTGGACCCCGGCGTCGGATCGGTGATCTGCGCTGGCCTCTCCAACTCCACCGGTGAGGGGGCGCACTTGACCGCCCTGGGCTCGGAGGTCCTCGCGGCCAACAATCTGGCCCTGCGGGCGACGAACCTCCCGGTCGGGGCCAGCGCGGTCTTCATGTTCAGCCGGGTGCCGGGTCTCGTGCTGCAACCCGGAGGGAGTCAGGGGCAGCTCTGCCTCGGCGGCGCGGTCGCGCGCTTCCTCGGGACAGGGGAGGTCGGCCCGGCGAGCGCGGCCGGCGTGGCGGCGCTCCAGGTGAAACTCACGGATCTCCCGGGGGGAGGAGCCAGCGGGCGCCCGGTCCCCGGCGACACCCTCTACTTCCAGGCGTGGTATCGGGACGGCCAACCCGGCGGCGTCGCGTCGAGCAACCTGACCGAAGGCGTCGCCGTGACCTTGCGCTGACCCTGCGCTGCCCCTGCACTGACCCAGGAGGCTCACCCGTCGGTGTGGCTCAGGAGCGGTGTGGCCCCCAGGAGTGGGCGGGTCGGACCTTGAGGGGGGGCTAGCCTGAAGGCGGGCTGGGGGGTGCTCGGTGGGGCTCGACCTGGCCGGGCGGGAGGTCGTGTGGATCACGCCCCGCTGGGCGAGACCGCAGGACTTGATCCCCGGAGGCTCGCTGGCCCTTTGGCAGGCGCGCTCCGGGGCTCGCACCGGCCCAGCGATTCGGGGCGGCGGCCGGCAGGTTCGGTGATCTGGAGTCGGTGAGTCGGGTCTTGCCCTACCGCTCCTGCCGAATGGGTCCTGGCAGGTGGTCCCGCAGCGTTCGGGCAGGCTCCACGGCGCAAGCACGGCAGGCGCAAGGAAGGCAGGCGCAGGGAAGGCAGGCCAAGGAAGACCGGGAGGAGGCTGAAGGCTGATGGATGGGCGCAGGCGGACCCGGGGGAGCGGGGGCAGGCGGGCATGGGGAGGGTTCCCAGGGGGGCGCGGAGGAACCTCCCGGAAGCTGCTCAAGGGATCTGCGCTTTCGCTCGATGCTCGCTTCGAGGGCCCCGGCACCCCCGCTGGCCCCTCGACCCATCGATCATGAAGAACGAGCGCCTCAACGAGTCCTCCACCGCCCTCCCCGCCACGCTCCAGCTCAGCGTCATCGTCCCGACGCACGGGCGCCCTGAGTCCGTGACGCGACTCCTCTGGATGCTCGCCGAGCAGACCCTCCCGGCGGAGGCCTTCGAGGTGATCGTCGTGGACGATGGTAGCCAGCCGGCCCTCGCCTTCGACCTGACCGGCGTCCCATATCGCTGCCGCGTGACCCACCAAGCGTGGGGGGGGCCGGCCTCGGCTCGCAACGTCGGCCTGGCCCTCGCCGTCAGCCCCCTCGTCCTGTTGCTCACCGACGACGCGGTCCCCGCGCCCGACCTACTCCAGCAGCACGTATCGGCGCACGCTCAGCTCGATGGGGCCTGCGCCGTACTCGGTTCGTTCCGCTTCTCGGAGGACGCACGCCAGGCCCCCTTCACCCGGCTCCTCGACGAGACGGATCTCTTCCAGCAATTCTCGGCGCTCCAGGACGGAGAGCGCTACGGCTGGCCGTTCTTCTGGACGTCCAACCTGAGCGCGCCCACGGACGCCTTCGTGTCGGTCGGGGGATTCGATGAGGTCAACTTCGACCAGCCGATCTGCGAGGGGCTCGACCTCGGCCTCCGCCTCGAAGAGCAGGGTATCCAGGTGGTGCACCGCGCCGACTGCGTGGCGCACCATGATCACGTCATCACGGCCGCGAGCTTCTTCGAGCGGGCTTTCGAGCTGGGTCGCTACCAGCTGCGTCTCGGCGCCAAGGTCGGCGCGCCCGACGTGTTCTTTGACGAGGGGACCGTGACCGCGGACGGGCTCCGGCCGGACCTCGTCGATCTCCTCGAGCAGCAGCGGGCGGTCTCGGAGCAGACCCTCGAGCAGCTGGAACAGCTGGACGCTCAGCCTGCGGGCACCGGCTTCACGCCGGAGCAGACTGTCGAGCTGGCGGCGGCGGTCTCGGTCGCCGTGCAGTATCCCCGGCTCTGCGGCCTCTACTTCGAACACACGGGCGTGGACTTCCGGGTGGTCAGCCGTGACAGCGCGCCGGAGGGCACGAGCGTGAGCATCATCGCGGTCTCTTGCGATGCCCTCGCCAACACCCAGCGCTGCATCGAGTCCCTGCGCCGCGGCGCCGATGAGCGGTATCCGCAGGAGATCCTCATCGTCGACAATGGCTCGACGGACGGCAGCGCGGAGTGGCTCGAGGCGCAGCCGGACATCACGCTCATCCGGAACCCGTTCAACTTCGGCGCGCCCCGCGCGAGGAACCAGGCGCTGCGCCATGCCCAGGGGGAGTGGGTGGCCTTCCTGGACAACGACGTCTTCGTCCCTGAGGGCTGGCTCGACCGGGCCCTCTACCACGGGGCGGTCGACCCCGCCGTAGGGTCGATCCCCCTCTGCGCCAACCGGGCCTCCAAGCACCAGGTGGTGGAGTACCGCGGCTCCGATGACCAGGGGGAGCTGCAGCGCTTCGCCGAGACCCACTTCGAATCAGCCCCCCGGCAGGGGATGGACTCGGTCCTCTTCACGTCGCTGGGTGTCCTGGTGAGGGGAGAGGTCTTGGACCGGATCGGTGGCTTCGACGAGGCCTTCTCACCGTGGGGGTTCGAGGACGACGACATCGCGCTCCGCGTGCGCCTCTCCGGGTGGCGGAACCGGGTGGCGCGGGACACCTTCGTCTATCACGCCTTCTATGACGGCCCCGCCAAGGTGGAGCGACACAACGGCTGGATGGAGCAGAACTGGCGGGCGTTCCTGAACAAGTGGTGCCCCGCGGCCAGCGATGCCCCGCTCTTCGACTACTCCCGGGTGGTGCTCCCGCAGCTCGGCGAGGCCACGGAGACCCAGCTCCGCTTCAACCTGCGGGCGCCCGACGCAGCGCCCCCGACCTGGCCTGGGGCCGAGCACCCCGAGCTGGGTCCTCAGGAGTCTGCCGGCGCGCCTCACGAACCCTTCCACGAACCCTCTCACGAAGCCCATCACGAAGCCCATCACGAAGCCCATCACGAAGCGTCGCTCAGCGGGGCGCTGGGGGCCGGCCCCGCCTGGGCCGAGGAGCCGCGCCACGGCGCGACTCACTCGTCTGCGTCTTCGGGTCCCGGCACCTCCCTCGTGGTCGTCGGCGCCTCGGAGGATTCGCTGCAGGCAGCCCACGCGCTGCTCTTCGGACCTGCGCCGGCCGCACCGCAGGGGCTGCCGGAGGCGACCGCGATCAACGAGTTCCTCCTGAGCGGGGCGATCCGCGGCGGGGAGCCGATGGCGCGCCTCCAGCAACGGTTTGCCTCTTCGGATGAGACCCTTTGCTTCGACATCGATCCCGGCCTTCGGGAGCGCATGGACCGCGTCGTGTCGGTGGGGCTGTCCCTTGACGGTGACCCCCGCTTCTGCCACACGCTCTCTGCCTGGCGAGGCTCTCTGCCGGAGGCGAGGTTCATCTGCGTCTTCGAGGACCCCGCGGTGGCGGCGGACGAGGCCCTGCGGACCCTGGTTCGTGTGCCGGAGTACGGAGGCATCGCGCTCGACTTCGAGGGCGCCACCGAGATCTGGGCGCAGATGTATCGACGGATCCTCGACGAGCACTCCTCCGAGGGAGAGTGGCTCTTCATTCACGCGGACGAGCTGGAGACGGCCGAGGGCCGTGCGCGCCTGGAGGCGTTCACCGGCGGGCCGCTCCAACCGTCCGGGCTGCGCGCGGTGACCGGAGGGCCGGGGAGTCCCGCCTCGGTCTCGGTTCGGGCCTCCATCACGGAGACCTACCGCGAGCTCTGCGAGCGAGCGGGTTGCGGTGGGGCGGCCGCGGCACCCCCGCAGGTCCTCGTGGCGGATGACTCGATCCACCCGGAGCTGTCCGTCATCGTCAGCGTGGAGGACAGCGCCCACGCGCTGCGTCGCTGCATGACCTCGCTCGAGGATCAGACCGCGGCGGGCCGGTTCGAGGTGGTCCTCGTGGACCGCGGCGCGGTACCCCAGGCCGGGACCTGGCTCGACACCTGGTCCCCGAGCATTCCCGTTCAGCGAGTCGAGTCGAACGGCGCCTCGGCACCGGCGGCCTGGAACGCCGGCCTCCAGGCCGCGCGTGCTGAGCTCGTGCTCTTCCTCGATGGAGACTCGACGGCCGCGCCCGACCTCGTCCAGCGCCACCTCGCCGCCCACGGCGAGACCGGCCCCGATCGGGCCGTGATCGGCGCGGTGACGGGAGCGGCGGCGACCCGCAGTAACGCGCTGATGCGCGCGCTGGAGGGGCAGCACCTCGGGTCCCTCTCGGGCGCCCTCGACGTGACGCGCCTTCATGATTGGGCGGCCTTCCGCCTGTGCAACGCCAGCCTCTCGCGGCGCGCCGTCCTGGACGTCGGGGGACTCGCCGAGGAGGACTGCTTCGCCGGGAGCGTGGACCTCGAGCTTGGCTTCCGTCTCCAGGATCTCGCCGGCGTGCGAGTGGTTCACCGGGACGAGGCGTGTGTCCAGCACCACAAGGAGTGGACCTTCAAAGACCTCCGTCAATGGACCCGCGAGCGCGCTGCGAGCGAACTCCAGGTCATCGCCGCCCACCCCGCGGCCGGACGGCATCGGGTCTGGAGGGAGCGGCTCGCCGGCACCGCGCGCCTGCACGATGAGCTCGTGGTTCAGACCCTGCCTGATCGAGCCCGCGCCGAGGGCTTTGCGGAGGAGCTGAGCCAGATCCACATCGGCGCCTTCGAGGGCATCGGCGCCGAGGGCGTGGAGCTGACGACGGCCCTGCTCGGTCATCTCCACGAGTACCTGACCGAGCTGGCTCACATCTGGAGGGCCGAGGGGGAACTTGGGGCGCTCGAGGGGCTGGGCGTCGAGGCGGTCGCGGACCTGCTGAACGTGTCCGTGGCCTCTCCGGCCGAGGACGCCCGCTCGCTCGTGGCCTGACTTCGGTCGGGCGCGGCGAGCCCGCGGCGTGACGAGGGAGCCCGGCGCCCAAGCCGGCGGACAGGGCCTGCTCAAGGGGGCCTGCGCGAGGGGACCTGCGCAAGGGGGCCTTGGCCCGGTCCCGCATGTCGGGTCGGATCCCCGGCTGCATGACGGCGCCTCCGGTCCAACTTCGCCCTCCGCCGGAACGGCGACCGGGCCACATCGACGGCCTGGCTCGGGGGCCGTCCTGCGCCCCGGCGGGAAGCCCAGCGGGCCCGGTCAGAAGCCCAGCGCACGGACGGGGAGCCCAGCGCCCCCGGCAGGAACCCCAGCGGTACGGGTGGAAAGCCCAGCGGCCGGGTGGAAAGCCCAGCGGCCGGGTGGAGAGGTCAGCGGCCGGGTGGGACGCCCTGCTTTCCACGGTGGCAAGCCCTGGTGCGGGGAGGAAGGCCCTGGTGCGGGGAGGAAGGCCCTGTTGCTGGGAGGAAGGTCCTGTTGCCGGGAGGAAGGTCCTGTTGCTGGGAGGAGGACCCTGCTGCCAGGAGGAGGGCCCTGCTGGCTCGGTTCAGCCGGCCGCGGCGAGGTCGTGGGAACCGTGGGCGGGTCCAAGGGGGGCTGGGGTCCAGGTTGAAGGCAGCGGTGCCCAGGCTCACGATGCGGCTGGGTTCATCGGGCGGCCGGGTTCACCGGGCGGGCGGGTTCAAGGGGTGGCCGGGCTCAGGAGTAGGTCGAGCTGAGCTCGGAGCGGAGCCGGCCGAGCGAGTGTCGCTCCACGGCTCGCTGCCGAGCGGCGAAGCCGCGCTCCTCTCGCTGGCTCTTCTGGTGCAGGCCGTCGAGCGCCCTCACCACCGCCTCCACGTCGCCGTGGGGGACGAGGTCCACGACATCGGCGCCGACCAGCTCGGCCACCGGACCCGAGTCGGCCACCACCGCGGGCCGGCCACAGGCGAGCGCCTCCACCAGGCTCATGGGGACGAGCTCGTCGGGGCACTGCAGAGCGAAGACGTCGATGCGTCCGAAGAAGCCCGGCGCGTCGAGGACCCGTCGTCGGACGTGGAGCGTCGAGGAACCCTTCGAGCGCGCCTTCAGCTCGGCGAACCTGGGGCCGTCTCCCACGAGCATGAGCGCGGTCGGGCGGCCGGCGGCCTGCCGGCGCTCCACGGCCTCGATGAGCACCTCCGGGACCTTGTCGCCGGTGGCGCGCATGAGGGAGCCGACGAGGAGGGTCTCGGGGTCCTCAAGGAAGACCCCGCGCCAGGCGTTCTCGGCGGGCTGGGGGTGAAAGCGCTGGATGTCCACGGCGGCGAGCCGCACCTCGGGGTCACGGCCGAGGGCGCGCCAGTCTCCCCGGAGCGCCGGGGTCGGGACGAACAGCTCGTCGGCGGCCTGGACGGCGCGGCGAAGCCGCCGGCGCTGGAGGAAGCCCTGGGCCGAGGGCCGCTCGAAGAGGGTGGCGACCAGTCGAGGGGCAGCCGGACCGCTGCAGGCGGCCGCGGCGAGCCGCAGGTCGGCCGACGTGTAGGCGTGAATGGCCCGCGCGCCACGGGAGGCCGCGAGGTCAGCGAGGCGCGCGGCCCGTACGGCGGGTCGGGCGTCGGTGAGCCCGAGGAAGTGAACGGGGGTCGCCGGCGCCATGAAGTCACCGTCGGTGTCGAGCGCCCGCTCCGTGAGGACGATCTCGTCCGTGGCGCCGTCCATGCGCTCGTGCCGCACGAGGTCGATGACGGAGCGCTGGAGGCCACCGACGCCCTGGTGGGGGAGCAGGTGGAGGACGCGGACGCTGGCGAGGGCCTCAGGCATGGGGCACATGTGGCACGGGTGCGCGCCTGATTCACCCCTGAATCGGGCGAGTCCCCACCGATTCAGGGGTGGCTCAGAGCAGGCCGAGGCGTCCCAGCTCGAGGGCCAGGAAGTCGGCCAGGCGCTCCGCGCCCCCGTCGGTCAGGTGGACGTTGGCCGAGAAGATCTGCTGGCTCCCGGTGGCGTCCACCTCGGCCTGGGCGGCGGCCTCCAGGTGCGCGGCGGTCTCGATGAGAGGCGCGCCCGTCGCCTCGGCGACCTCCCGGACCACCTCGGTCATGCGGCCGTGGGCGCGCAGCCGCAGCTCGCCGTCCAGGAGCTGACTCGAGCCCGGGTCCTCCGACCAGATCGCCTGGGTCAGGAGCACCGGCTCGGCCCCGTGGGCACGGGTCATGGCGACCATGGAGCGGAGGTTCCGCCTGAAGTTCTCGAAGCCCTGGTCCGGGAGGGGGCCCTCCACGTCGGGCGCCTCGTAGCGCGCGAGCCGCTCGCCGTCGCGGCCCGCGGGCAGGCGCTTCGACTGGAAGCCGAGGTCCGCCCGTTGCTGGAGATGATCGGTGAAGTACCTGCGCCACACGAGGTAGACGACGCTGCGCTCGAGGGTGCCCTCGAGGGGCGATGGCCTGAAGGTGGGCCAGACCCTGCGATAGTGGACGTTGTCCGCGACCGGGTCCGGCCAGAGCGCGCTCTCGGCGTCGTTGGTCGAGAGGTAGAAGAGCACCACGTCCGGCTGCATGGGGAGGACGCGGAAGGCGAGGCCGGTGAGGCACTCGAAGCTCGTCCAGGCTGGGACGCCGGCGTTGAGGACCTCGACCGGGCCGGCAGGCCCCTCTGCGACGAGGGCGCCGAGGCGAGCGGGCCACGTGGCCTCGTCCGTGGAGGGCCCGGTCCCGTAGGTGCTCGACCCGCCGACGCAGGCGATCCGCCGGGTCCCGTCGGGCTTGGAGAGCGCCACCTCGGGGGCGCGAAACCCCAGGGGACCGTGCTCGAAGGTGCGGGCCCCCGAGCTCTCAGGGTCGGCGCCGCGCCGGTAGCCGGGCTTGGGCGTGTAGAGCAGGTAGGGGTGCGGCGCGAACGCGCGGTCAGCCGTGCTGTCCAGGTAGGGAGGGTTCAGCTCGGCTCGGGTCAGCCCCGGGATCGGGAACCATCGGGGGACCGTCTCGAAGATCAGCAGCAGTCCAGCGAGGGCGAACAGGACCTTGCGGAGGACCGCGCCGCTCCGGCGAGAGCGGAGCGCGGATCGGCGAGGGACGGCGCGGCGCATGGCGGCTGATCGTAGACTCCCCGGCCCATGAAACGGACTCGAATCGCCACCGCCGTCCTCGTGACGCGAGGTCCCCGGACCGATCCGGAGCTCCTGGTGGTCCGCCGTTCACCCAAGCTGCGCTTCTTCGGCGGCTACTGGGCGTTCCCCGGTGGCGTGGTCGACCCCTGCGACCATGACGGGGACGAGGACCACGACGACGCCCACCGACGCTGCGCGCTGCGTGAGCTCGTGGAGGAGGTCGGCCTCGCACCCGTGGGCGCGGAGGCGGCCATGGCGGAACGGGCGGGGCTGCTCGACCGGGCCGACACGCAGGCGGGAGACCGCGTCCGTGCGATCCTGGACTGCGCTCCGGAGGTGCTCCTCGCCGCGCGCCCCTTCGCGCGGCTGACCACGCCACCCTTCGCTCCGGTCCTCTACCGGACCCGGTTCCTCCACGTGGAGGCGGCCGGAGCGTTCGAGCCGGTCATCATCGAGGGGGAGCTCGTCGACGGCGCGTTCGAGCGGCCCGCGGACCTCCTGGCGTCCTGGCGGCGCGGGGAGCGGCTGGTGGCCCCT
>CBFHHK010000111.1:11921-14590 GCA_965655435.1 Planctomycetota bacterium
CGCCGGTGCTCTACATGGTCGAGCAGCTCATCGAGCTCGGCCTCGACGGGTTCCTGGACGCGATGGAGGAACGCAGCCGCGAGCTGGAGAGCGGGAGGCTGCACCCGATCCGGAACGTCCCTGGGATCCTCATGGCCCCCCTGGCGACGCGTACGCTCCCTCCTGCGACGACGACCAACGCCTACCTGGTGGGGGAGGAGCGACTCTATGTGGTGGACCCCGCGCCGACGGACCCGGCCGAGCAGCAGCGGCTCTTTGACCTGATCGACGAGCGCTGCGGGGCGGGCGCCGAGCTCGTAGGGGTCCTGGTGACGCACCATCACCCGGACCACGTGGGCGCCGTCGAGGCCACCGCGCGCCGGTACGACGTCCCGGTCCTCGCCCACAGGGAGACCCTCTCGCGGCTCACGCTGGCGGTCGACAACACCCGGGCCCTCGGGGACGGCGTCGAGCTCCCCCTCGGCGCGGCCCCGGACGGTGAACCTGGGTGGGTCCTGACGGCGCTCCACACGCCAGGGCACGCCCCAGGTCACCTCGTCTTTCGGGAGTCGCGCTACGGCGCCGTCCTCGGCGGGGACCTGGTCTCCACGGTCTCCACGATCGTGATCGACCCGCCGGACGGACACCTGGCCACCTACCTCTCGAGCCTCGAGCGGGTTCGGGACCTGATGGGCACAGGAGAGGTCTTGCATCCGGCCCACGGTCCGGTGGCCAGTGATGGACCGGCCCTTCTCGATCGATACCTCGAGCACCGGGCCCGCCGCGAGGAGTCGTTGGTGCGGGCTCTCGGAGCGGAGCCCGCCTCGGAGGCTTCGCTGGTGGGGCGAGTCTATGCCGACGTCGCGGAAGCCCTTCACCCCGTGGCGGCCCGCTCGCTCCGCGCAGGCCTGGACAAGCTCGCCGAGGAGGGGAGCGCGAAGGAAGTTGCGACCGGCTTGTGGTGTGCGACGGAGAAGCGCTGACTTCGTCGGCGAACATGCGGAGGCCCGGCTATCTTCGGCCGCGCCATCATGTCGACCCTCTCTCTCCTCCCTCCGATCCGAAGCGCTGCGCTGCTCATGCTGGCGTCGGCGTCGGCCGGGTTAGGGGGAGGTTGCGCGGCGCCCAGGGAACCCCTGCGACCGCCCGAGCTCATCTCCTTTGTGACGTATTACGGGGGGGACCCCGTGGCGGGCCCCATGGACGAGGGGGCAGCCGTTTCGTTGCAGCTGCAGCCCGACGACGCTGTTCGGGTCTCCTTGGAGCTACGAATCACCCGTGAGCCGCTCCCCGAGGAGGCCGAGCCCCTGTCGAAGCACGTCCGGCTGATCCTCGGCAGCGGCGGGCCGGAGCCGACCGGCGCCCACCCCACGGTGCTGCTCGGCGCGCGCCTCCTCGGGGGGGCGGATGGAGCCCTGGCGGTCAAGAACCTCATGGCCCTCCCACAGGATCGAAGCTCCAGCATGGAGCAGCTGACAGGCATCTCCCTCCCCGGGGTTGCCACCCGCATGAATTCGGTCTTCGCCCAGGGCATCCAGTTCCGCGACGAGGCCCTTGTCGATCGCCGGTTCGGGGTCGAGCTCTGGCAGGACAGCGGCGTCGCGGGAGGGCTCTCCGTGGCGCTCTCCGTGCGGGATCAGGTGGAGTCGATCCTCACCGATGGGGTCAGCGGCAAGCTCCAGGTGGCACAGGCTGAGCGGGACGAGGTGCTCGTCCTCGCGGAGGTCCTCCCCCTCGACGGGACCCCGCTCGTCGTGATGACGGAGCCGTCCTTCGATCTGGAGGAGGACGTCCGGATCGTGCTCATCCTGAAGGCCCAGCCCGTGAAGGGCAGCGAGCAGGGCCTTGGAGAGCAGCTCAAGAGGGTCCGAGCCGAGATCCGGGACGCTGCCCTCGAGGGGACCCAGCGGCGGCAGGTCCTCCGGCTTCAAGAGCGTCAGCTGATCCGCTTTCAGCAGAGCATCGACGCCCTCGTTGATCCCACAGCGCGCCGCGCGGCGCTGTTGGATCTCGCGAGCAGCACCAAGTCGCAGCTCGCGGGCGAGTTCGCGCTGCTGGCCGACGATGAGCTGCTGCAGGCCTTCGCGGAGGGGCTGATCGTGGACCGGCCGGTGCTGCGTGCCCTCGCGAGCAATCGGGACGAGCTCGCCTGGCGCCTCGAGCGAGACGTGCTGATCGAACTCCTGGAGGGCCTCGAGGAGGGGACCCTCGGCGAGGAGTTCAGCGCGCTGTTGCTCCAGTTCACCGGCGACGCCGGCCGGCAGCTGGGGGTGGTGCAGGACGCCATCGTCGCGAGTTCCTCGATCGCAGCGTTCCGCTCGCGGCTGGTGGAGGACAACAAGATCGCGCTCGAGTCCTCCAGCTCCGCGGCCCGTGTTCGCGCCACGGATTGGCTCCAGACCCTCTCGGTGACGGTGCCGGGATACGACCCCCTTGGCCCCGCCTCCGAGCGCCGGCAAGCGCTGCGTCGATGGACAGCGGCGAAGGACTCGGCCGGAGCCGAGGGCGCGGCGGGCGCCGGCGGGGTCCCGGTCGAGCCTTCGGACGCCCGATCGTCCGTCGAGACCGGGCCTCCGGTCGGGGGTGAGGAGCGTTGAAGGGTCCCAAGGACCCCAAGGGCCCTGACGGCGGGTCCTCTGCGCGAGAGGCCTCAGCGCGAGAGGCCTCAGCGCGAGAGGCCTCAGCGCGAG
>CBFHHK010000112.1:0-2209 GCA_965655435.1 Planctomycetota bacterium
CACACCTTCGAGCTGGAGCTGGAGTCCACGGAGCGGGGCGCCGTGCTTTCCTCGATCGTCGCTGGTACAGGCGGCGCTGAGGCTGGCTGGGGCTTCCTGCACCCTGTGCCAGACTTCCTCCCCGCCTACGTGATCGACTACGACGGTGACGGCGTCGAGACGGTGAGTCTCCTCGGCGGGGAGTCTCACACCCACGAGCCTGGCCACCAGCTTTCAACGTTTGCCTGGGAGGTCAACGGCGCCCCGGTCGCCACCACGGCCGACACCGCCTTCACCTTCCCTCTTGGGACGTCCAGCGTTGAGCTGGAGATTGGTGATGACAACGTGACGCCCAGCTATGCGTCCGACGAGCTGACGATCAACGTCTTCGGCGCCGACGCCGTTCCCGGAGCGCTGGTCGAGTTCTATGACGGCTCGACCCTCGGTGCCCTCTTCCTCCTCGACAACGTTCCCGCCGCGCCGGACTTCGTCCAGCGCCTGAACAGCCTGCAGCTGTTCGCGAGCGGAGGGACGGTCGGCGACTCCCCCTTCTCCCAGGATGTGATGGTCCGCTGGAGTGGTTCCGTCGACCTGCTCGCGCCGCGCACGCTCGAGTTTGTCGTGACGGGCGGGTCCGACCGTCGCCTGTTCGTGGACGGCGCCCCTGCCTCCGGGCCCCTCGCGCTGAGTTCGGGTCCCCACACCGTCGAGGCCCGCTTCGCGATCTCCAACCTGGCCGAAATGCCTGTCGCGTTGGAGGCGTTGGAGGGCGGGAGTGTGGCCACGGACATCATCGAAGTCCTCACCCACGACGAGTCGCAGCTCTCACCGATCATCCACTCGATGCCGTCGGTCGGGACAGACCTGGGCGGCAACCGTATCGAGATCAGTGGCTTCGGATTCTTCCCTGAGGCCCAGGTCGTGGTCCACTGGGGCACGCAAGACTTCAGCCAGGCGGACTTCGACGAGTACTCTGCCGAGGGAATCGTCCTGACCTCTCCAGCCGGTTCGGGGTCGATCGCGGTCACCGTTCAAACGCCGAACGGGATCAGCAACGCGAGGACGTTCAACTACTCGCCGACGGGGCCGATCCCCGTGCGCTTTGACCTGCTCACCTTTGCAGCGGCCGGGGTGTCCGATGCGACGAGTGCCGCGTGGGGGCCAGACGGCAAGCTGTATGTCTCCTCGCTCACGGGCCAAGTCCACGTCATCACCTACGACGACGACTACAGTGTGTTGTCCAACGTGTCCAAGGCCGGGGTGTCGACCCTCACGAACCGCGACACGCTCGGCGTGGCCTTCAATCCCTTTGACGCCTACGATCCGCAGGATCCCTCGAGCATCAAGCTCTACATCTCCCACGGGGAGCACTTCCTGAACGGTGGCGGCTCCTTCTCTGGGCCCTCCGAATTCGCGGCACAGGTGTCGATCCTCTCTGGCCCGGACTTCGACAACCCCGTTCCGCTCGTGACCGGGCTCCCGCAGTCAAATCATGACCACGCCATCAACGGGATGTTCGTGGATGAGAACGGTGACCTCCTGCTCTGCAGCGGGAGCAACACCAACGCGGGCGTCAAGTGGCCCCTGAGCGGGGACGTCCCGGAGTCTCCGCTGTCCGCAGCGCTTCTCAAGATCTGCATCTCTCGGCCAGGCTTCAACGGGGTGGTCCAGTACGAAGACTCGGTGACCGGTGCCCTCGTCACGGACCAGGTCCTGGGTGAGCAGATTGACGTCGCGAGCGGCGTGGACATTGAGGTGTATGCTCCAGGGCTTCGGAACTCGCTCGACCTGGTGGTCCACTCCAACGGCTACACCTACGCGACGGACAACGGGCCGAACGGCGGCTACGGCCCCGCGTCGCTCACCATGACGACGCAAGGGGGGAACCCTCAGCCCACCTCGGCGGACACCCTGGACCTCGTCGAGCCCGGCCGCTACTACGGTTCACCGAACCGAGCTCGGGGTCGCTACGACGAACGACAGGCCACGTACTACTCGAACGACGATCCCTCGATCCCGCATCTGCTCGCGGCCCCTCTCCAGACCCTGTTTGCGTCTACCAACGGGCTCGATGAGTACCGAGCGACGGCGTTCAATTCCGCCATGCGCGGCGACTTGATCGCCATGAAGTGGAACCGAGGCGTGTGGCAGATCTCGCTCAGCGAGTCGGGCCGTCAGGTGACCTCAGCTGTTCAGCACGGTACGCCCGGCGCTCCGTTCCCCAAGAACC
>CBFHHK010000112.1:2219-4653 GCA_965655435.1 Planctomycetota bacterium
TCCAGGTCCCCGATGACGCCGCGGCGATCGGGTTGACGCCCTACGACATCTTCCCCTGGCGGGCGCCTGCGACCGGAGGCCAGCGCTTCGTGGTCGGCGGTCAGAACTTCGGGACCAGCGTCGCAGGGACCAACGTTCTCATCGGCGGCGTCCCGGCGACCATCACCTCCGTCTCCGAGACACGGATCGTGGGCGTGCTCCCGCCCAGCGTGTCCGGTGGCGCGACCGGGGCCCTCGACGTCGAGGTTCAGGTCGGCGTGGACTCTCAGACCATCCCGGGTGGCTTCCGGTACATGCCCCCGGCGCCTGGGATGAAGCTCGGCACCTGGCGTGAGGCAGAGCCGGCGCCGGTTGGGATCGCAGACACCTGCGCCGCAGAGGTGGGCGGGGAGGTGTTCCTCTTCGGTTCAGGCTCCAGCCAGACCGTCTCGTACGACGTGTTCCAGAACTCCTACTCCACGAACCGGGCGACCCGTCCGTTCACCGGGGGTGGTCACTCAGCGGTCGCGTCGGACGGGCTGCTGTACCTGTTCGGCGGCTTCGGCGCCGGCGCGGCGGGCAAGGTCCAGATCTATGATCCGACGGCCGACACGTGGAGCATGGGGAGCCCCATGCCCTGGGACGCGGGCGGCTGCTCGGTCGCGGTCCTCGATGGGCTGATCTATGTCGGTGGCGGCGTCGCGCCGTCGGGCGGAACCGTGGGCAACTTCGCCTCCTACGACCCCGTGCTCGACACCTGGTCCGCGCTGGGGGCGCTGCCGACGGCGGTTCACCTCGCGGCGTGCGCTTCGGACGGAGAGCGGCTCTTTGTCATGGGTGGACGTACTGGCGCCCTCGGGCCCCAGGCGGGGATCGACGTGGTCCAGGCGTTCGACCCGCTCAGCGGCACGTGGGTGTCCAGCGCCTCCGGGCAGCTGGCGCCGCTCCCGCTCCCGCGGTCCGCCACGGGCCCGGCCGTCCTCTGGGACGATGAGCTGTATGTCTTCGGCGGCGCGGATGCGTCCACGGCCTTCACTGAGGTGCAGGTCTACGACCCTGGGAGCGACTCCTGGCGGGCGGACTCGCCCCTGCAGTCGCCGCGCCAGGGAGCCAGCGCCGTGCTCTTCGAGTCACGGACCTTCCTGATCGGGGGCGCGGACGGCCCCCTGTCCTCGCCGGTTCAGACCGGAGAAGTGTTCTCACCTCGCTGACCCCAGTCCGTACGCTGCGGGCCGCGACTCTCCGACCGGGGGGCCGCGGCCCGCGCCTTTTTGGGCGCGCGTGTGATCCCAAATGGTGAGCCAGGAGCAGATCGAGGCAGCTGAGGCGCGCGGTGAAGCGCCCGGTGAGGCCCGAGGAGGAGCCCACGGTTCGGCGCCTTGGTGGCGCGGACCGGTGGCCGGCTCCTTCGTCATCGCCGCCCTCCTGCGTGTGGTCTACGTGCTCGCGCTGCGGGACCACCCGCGGTTCGAAGCGCCGACGATGGACGCGGGCTACCACCTCGCCTGGGCGCGTTCCCTGGCGTCGGGCGAGGCCTTCCAGGAGGGGCCCTTCTTCAGGGCGCCTCTCTATCCATATTTCCTGGGCCTCTGGTCGGCCCTCTCGCCCGAGTCCACCCTGCTGGCGCGGATGGTGCAGGCGGTCCTCGGTGGAGTGACCGCGGGCCTCACCGCGGGCCTCGCTCAGCGGGTCGGTGGTCGGTCGGCGGCCTGGTGCGCGGGGGTCCTGGTGGCGTTGTCGCCGGTGATGGTCGCGCTCGACGCGGAGCTCCTGATCCCGGTGCTGCTCGTGCCGCTGCTCGTGTTGGCCCTGGGCTGCTGCGTCAGGTGGGGGGGGGAGGATCGGCCCTGGGCGGCCATGGGCACTGGCGCGCTCTTCGGGCTGGCGGCCATCGCGCGCCCCAACGTGCTCCTGTTCATGCCGGCGCTCTTCGCGTGGACGTTGTGGCGTACGCGGAGGCCCGCCGCGGGCCTCGCGCTCGCCCTCGGGACCCTGGTGCCCATCGTCCCGGTGACCGTGGCGAATGCTCTGGCAGGCGACGTCGCCCTGATCTCGACCCAGGCGGGCGTCAATCTATGGATCGGCAACAACCCCCAGAGTGACGGGGTCACCGCGATCGTGCCGGGGACGCGCCAGGGCTGGTGGAACGGGTACTACGACGCGGTCGCGGCAGCCGAGGCGGAGGAGGGGCGAGCGCTCAAGCCCAGCGAAGTGTCCCGGCACTACGTGGGGAGAGCGGTGGCCTGGATGTCGGGTGATCCCGTCGCCGCGGCCAGGCTGCTGGCCTGGAAGGCGCGCCTGCTGGCGACGAACGTCGAGCTCGCCAACAACCAGGACGTCGAGTTCACGGCCCGCCGCACGCTGCCCGCGCTGCGGTACAGCCCCTCTCGGTGGGACCTCCTCTTCGGGTTCGGGCTCGTCGGTCTGGTGCTCGCCTGGCGCAGGGGCCAGCGAG
>CBFHHK010000112.1:4663-14519 GCA_965655435.1 Planctomycetota bacterium
TGCCGGCGTCCTCCTCGGGTTCACCGCGGTGTACGCCCTCAGCATCGTGCTGTTCTTTGTGAACGCCCGCTTCCGGGTCCCGCTTCTGCCCGCGCTGTCGGTGGGCGCGGGGTACGCCCTCGTCCAGCTCGCGGCGGGGATACGGGCGAGGGACGTGCGCGCGTGCGTCATCGTGAGTGCTCCAGCCCTGCTGCTCGTGGGGCTCAGCAATCTGGTCCCTGCGGCCGTTCAGGAGTCGGACGCCGCGGGCCTCGCCGACCTAGGTCGGGCGGAGCTCGCGCGGGGGGAAAGCGAGGCTGCCCTGGAGCTGCTGAGCGCCGCCACCGCCGAGGCGCCGCGCAGCGTTCAGGTGCGCATGGCGCTCGCGGCCGCGATCGTGGCCGCGACCGGGGATCACGAGCGCGCCCTCCGCGCCCTGCAGGATGTGGAGGGGCAGGCGACCGCCAGGGATCGCGCGGAGCTCGAGGCGCAGATCTTTGGTCTGCGCATCCAGGCGGGTGAGGCCGCGGAGGTCCTCGCGGAGGTGTCCGCGGCGCGGCGCGCGAGACCGGACGAGGGGGCGCTCACCTACGTCTTCGCCATGGCGCAGGCGGCGTGCGGGCAGGCCTCTGGCGCGATCTTGACGCTGGAGGGATTGACCGAGAGAGAGCCCACGAACATCGCCGCCTTGATCTTTCTCGGCCGGCTCCAGGAAGACCTCGGCCGTTCGGCTGACGCGAGGTCGACCTTCGCCGCCGCGATGGACCGGGTCGACCTCGCCACCCCGTCCGAGGCGGCGTCGATCGCCGCCGGGCTCGCGCGGGGCTCGCGGGACTGAATCAGTCCGTCGCCGCCTCTCGGATCAAGGCCAGGTAGACCGTCCCCGCCTCCGCCTCGGGGGTGTGGTCGCTCGTGAACAGGTCGAGGCGCCCGTCCTCCATGACGCCGATGGGGGTCGAGTCCTCCCCGTGCTCAGCGGAGAAGTCCTCCAGGGTGAACTCCTCGGTCAGGTTGGTGGCCTTGATCGTCGCGCCGCGACGGACCTGGACGTCGAGGCTCGCGAGGGATGCGTCGTCCCCGATGAGCACACGGCCCCGTAGGTCCTTGCGGATCTCGTCCCCCGCGCCCTCGGCGGTGGCGGCCTGGTAGACCGCTGCGCGGCCGTAGAGGGAGGCGAAGTGGGCTGCTGCCAGCGCGTTGACCTCGTCGTTCGCGGTGAGCCCGATGAAGCGACCCGTGCCGCCCAGCTGGAGACGCTCGAGGAAGTTGCTCGACAGGATGGAGCCGCGCCTCGCTCGGGCGCCGTCCATGCTCGCAGCCCGGACCGCGGCCCGGTTCGAGTCCACGAGGAGGACGTCGATTCCCTGCGCGCGCAGGGTTCGCTCGAGCTCCCTCGCGAAGGGGCCGGCCCCGGCGATCAAGGTGCCCTGGGCATCCGGATCCGAGATCCCGAGGCGCCGCGCGATGGGGCCGGCGGAGAGCCCGTAGAAGGCGACCGTGCCGATGATGACGATGAAGGCGAGGGGCGCCATGAGCTCCGCCCCCGGGACATCGACCTCCTGGAGGCGGATGGCGAACAGGGAGGACACCGCGGCGGCCACGATCCCGCGTGGGGCGAGCAGCGCGAGGAAGGCTCGGTCTCTGTGGGGGAGGCTGGTGCCCAGGGTGGAGGCGAGCACGCACGCGGGCCTGACGATGAGGATCAGGACGGCGACGAAGGCGGCGCCCCGCCAGCCCGTCGAGAGCATGGCGTCCACCTCTACCGTGGCGGCGAGCACAATGAAGAGGGTCGAGATGAGGAGGACCCTGAGGTTCTCTTTGAATTCGACGATGTGGTGGACGGAGAGATCGCTGCGGTTGGCGAGCAGGAACCCCATCAGGGTCACAGCGAGCAGTCCGGATTCGTGGGCGAGGGAGTCGGCGCCCGCGAAGGCGAGGAGCACGAAGCCCAGGGAGAGCGGGCTCTCGAGCTCGTCGGGGACGAGGTGCTTGCGGAGGGCGAAGCCGAGGATCCAGGCGCCCGCGGCGCCGATGACCGTGCCCACGAGGGCGGTGCGTCCCAGGTCGATGGCGGCGGTGCTGAGGGTGTGGCGTGCCCCTTCGACCCCCGCGCCCTCGATCACGCCATGGAGGACGAGGACAGCGAGGGTGGCGCCGACGACGTCGACGACGATCCCCTCCCACTTCGCGATCGCCTCGGACGGGCCGCGGGGCCGGATCTGACGCAGGAGCGGGCCGATCACGGTCGGCCCGGTCACGGTCAGGATTGCCCCGAGGACCAGCGAGGTCTCGATCGGAAGCCCGGCGATGAAGTGGGCGGCGAGCGTCGCGAGGGCCCACGTCACGAGGACGCCCACCGTGAGCAGGCGGGTGATGACCGCCGCGTTCTCCCCGAGCTCCTTCAGCTTCAGGGTGAGCCCGCCCTCGAAGAGGATCACCGCGACCGCCAGGGAGATCATCGGGTCCAGCGCAGAGCCGAAGAGGTCACGCGGCTCGATGACGTCCAGCCCTGGCCCCAGGGCGAGCCCGACGATCAGGAGCAGGAGAATGGAGGGCAGGCGCAGGCGCCAGGCCGTCCACTGTGCGGCGACTCCGGCGAAGCCGATGACCGCGAGGGCGATGAGGGGCGGGAGCGGCGAGATCGGCACGGGGTAGGACAGCTGGGTACGGAAGGAGGGATGAGGGCAGCGCCGCTCGCCTTCGTAAGTTCGCCGTCCGAGGCGCTCTTTGGCGGGGTTGCGATGCCGTCCGGAGTGTAGTTTCTTGTTGCGACAAATTGTTCGCGTCCTTCCCCTGCAATCAAGTCTCCGCGCCTCATGAACCTCCCGGCTCGCTCGCTGCTCGCTCTGACCGTCGCCTCATCCGTCGCCCTCCTGGCTTTCACGGGCTCGTCCTCCGCGGGCCCGGGGGTCGCGGCGCCCCCGGCTGCTGCCACCAGCTACGGGGTCGACATGGGGCACAGCACCCTCATGTTCCGCTGCAAGCACCTCGGTGTCTCGTATCAGTGGGGCCGCTTCGACGCCTTCGATGGCTCCTTCACGCTCGCGGAGGACGCCGCGGAGTCGAAGGTCGAGATGGTCATCGACGCCGCGAGCGTGAACTCCAACTCCAAGGGGCGGGACGACCACCTTCGCGGACCGGACTTCTTCAATGTGAAGGAGTTCCCCGAGATCACCTTCACCAGCAAGGAGGTCACCGCTTCGGGCGACAAGTACTCCATCAAGGGGGACCTGACCTTCCACGGGGTGACCCGTGAGGTCGAGATGGAGGTCCTCAAGGTCGGCGAAGCCGACACCAGGATGGGGCGTCGCGCTGGGTTTGAGGGCCGCTTCAAGATCGACCGTACGAAGTTCGGCGTCGAGACCTACAGCGGCTCCCTGGGGACAGAGGTCACGATGACGTTCGCCGTCGAGGGCATCGCGAAGGACTCTTGATCGACCCCACGCCTGTCCTCGTTGCCTCGGCGCTCATCATCGCCCTGCTCGCCGCTGCCCTGGCGGTGCGGGGGGAGAGTGGGCGCGGGGTCCCGGCGCTGGCGCTCGCGGCGCTCGCGCCGCTCGCTGCGGCTCTCACGACGCTGGCGGTCTTTGGAAGGGCGGTCTCCGTCCCGCCGAAGGACTTCCTGGATGGCGTCGTCCTGGTCGGCGCGGCGGCGGTGCCGCTTGGGGTCCTGATCGGTCTCGGCGGGGTGCGCTGCATCCTCGGGCTTGCGGGAGGCGGTGGCCTGTCGGTCTGGCTCTTCCTGAGCCGGACATCCAGCCTGCACGAGCGCTACTGGGACGGGGCGGTGACCCAGCACGTGGCCGTCCTCGTCGGGGCCACCGCCTTCGCCCTCGCGGCCCGGTGGGCGGCGCCGGCCCGGGGGCGAACCACCGAGTGCAGCCTCGGCTTTGCCCTCGCCGCGGTCCTGGCGGCGCCCGCGCTCGGCTGGTCGGGGACCCTGGTCTCCGCGCTCCTCGCGGCGACCGTCAGCGCGAGCTCGGGGCTCCCCGGGCTCCTGCTGCTCCTGCGTCCAGGTCTGGACGCAGGCTACGCCCCGCTCCACCGCTCCGCGGCCCTGCCCCAGGTGCTGCTGCTGGCCGGGGTCCTCGCCAACGGCGCGCTCTATGCGGAGACGCCCGCGTGGTCGGCCTTGACGCTCCTGCTGGCCCCTGCCCTTTGCCTGCTCCCCGGTTCGGGGCTCAGGTTCGCGGCCCTGCGGCTCATCGTGGTGACCGGCGCTTGCGCCGGGGCGGCGTGGCTCTCGAGGGGGGAGCCGAACCCCTACGGCTACTGAGAGGCGCCCGCCGCTTGGGATGGGCCTCGTGGGATGGGCCTCGTGGGATGAGCGAGTGGGACGGGTCGAGTGGGTTGAGCACTATCGGGGCCCGCCGACTCCGGGCCCCTCGGGCCATCGTCTGCTTCCACTCCACGGGCGCGACCAGAGGAGCCGCATCCGCCCTCACCCGGGGGTGGGCACGGTCACCTCACTGGAGAGGCGCTGTGGCGTCGAGAGACCGCGTGATGCCGGTCGCCCCCTCGGAGTGGCGGAGCTCCGGGGCCGTCACGGCCTCGGAGCCCTGGGTGGGAGCGGAGCCCTGGGTGGGAGCGGAGCCCTGGGTGGGAGGGAAGCCCTGAGGCTCCTGGGGACGTGGCGCCTCACCCTGCGCGGGTCGCCCTGCAGTGTCAGTCCCCCTGCAGTGTCAGTCTCCCGGCCGCGTCAGTCTCCCTGCCGCGTCCCGCAGGACCCGCAGAAGCGAGCGTCGGCGGCCAGCGCCTCACCGCAGGAGGTGCAGTGGCGGGAGTCGGGGGTGACCTTCTGGAGGGCCTCGCCGCAGGCGCTGCAGAACTTCCCGGCGGGGACGCTGCTGGAGCAGCTGCCGCAGATGACGCCGGCCGCGGCGGGGGCGAGGGTCTCGCCTCCCCGGTTGTCCCGGACCATCATCTGCGCGAGGCCGAAGCCGATGCCCATGCCCGCGCCGCCCAGCATGCCGCTGTTGCCTTCTCCGCCGCCGGCGCCGCCTGCGCCGCCGCCCTTGGCCATGCCCTCTCCGGCGCCCATCATCGCCTTGCCGGCGGCGAAGCGCTGGTAGCCGTCCACTCCGCCCACGGTGCGCAGGTAGGCGGCGTCACGGTAGAGCGTCTTGAGGTTGTCAGCGTCCTCCTCGTCGATGCCGATGACGAAGTTGCCGAGGCGCGCGATGTCGAGACCGTAGTCGGCGACGTGGTGGTCCATCTTGGCGAGGACGTCGACCTCGATCTCCTCGGTGTAGGCGCCTGAGGTGACGTCGAGGATGGGCCACTTCTGCTTCACGATCAGCTCGGCGATGTTGTCGCGGAGGACCTTGAGCAGCTGCTCCTTGGTCCAGGACTTGATCGTCGCCGATCCCGCGCGCCCCATACCAACGAGGCCGACGATGAGCCGCTCGGGGTCGGTGACACGGAAGCTGAACTCCCCGTGGACCATGGTCTCCACGGGGACGCCCGACTTCGGGTCCTCCACGTGGCCGATCCGGCCGCCGAACTTGACGCCCGTGTGCTCGCGGGTGTTCACGAAGAAGACCTCGGCGATGAACACGTTGCCGCCGGTGAACGAGTCCACCAGGTTCGAGAGGAACGGCAGGTTCGATGAGTCGAGGGTGTAGCGGCCGGGCTGCATGACCTCGACCACCTTCCCGTCGCGGAAGAACACCGCGACCTCGTCCGAATCCACCGTCAGCTGGGACTTCATGGGGATGGTCGAGTCCGGATGCTTCCAGACGACCTGGGCCTTCGTCCCATCGGGACGCGCCACCATCATCTCGCCGACGCCGCGCTTGAACCAGTCGATCATTCCCATGCTCAGATACCTCCGTGCGGTGCTTCGTTCGGTCGGGCTAGCCGCGACCACGCGGCTGCATGACTGAATAGAACTCTTGCGGAAGCGTACGCCGGGGCGTCAAGTTGATTCAGCTTAGCCCTTCGATTTCATGGACCCCTTCGATTCTCCCCCCCAGGACGGCCCCGCGCCGGCTCTCTCGGGCGGGGTCGAGCCGTCGGATGAGTTGGAGGCTCTTTCGGAGGGAGCCTCGGTGGATCTCTCCTGTGATGAGTGCGGGGCGCCGGTCTCCTGGAGTCCGGGGGACCGCGCGCTCAAGTGCGCCCACTGTGGCGGCTTGACGGAGGTCGAGGTCGAGGAGGTCGACATCGAGGAGCGCCCGCTCTCCGAGGCCGCGGGCGCTGCGCGGGGCTTCGGGTCGGAGCTGCGCGTGCTCGCCTGCGAGGTCTGCCAGGCGCGAGTCACCTTCGACGGAGCCACGATCTCTCGCTCCTGTCCGTTCTGCGGCTCGCCCGGCGTGCTCGACCAGGAGGCGAGCCGCAACTCACTGCGGCCAGAGTCACTGATCCCTCTCGAGGTAGGCAAGGACCTCGTGGAGGCGAACTTCAAGGCCTGGGCTCGGGGCCTCTGGTTCCGTCCGAACGCGCTGAAGCGCGTCGACGTCGGGAGCGCTGTCGGGGTGTACGTCCCCGCGTGGGCGTTTGACGCGCGGGTGCACGCCAAGTGGACCGCGCAGTCCGGCACCTACTACTGGGTGACCCGAAGCTACACCGTGCGAGTCAACGGGAGGACCCAGCGCCGTACCCGTCGGGTTCGCAAGGTCCGCTGGCGTCCCTCGCGGGGCGAGCGTCGGGACGTGCACGATGACGTGCTCGTCTTCGCCTCCAAGGGTGTAGACCGTGACATGGCCAGTGAGCTTGGGCCCTACTCCACCGGGGCGTTGGTGCCCTTCTCGCCGGAGTTCCTCGCCGGCTGGCGTGCGGAGGAGTATCAGATCGACCTCGTCGACGGGTGGGACCTGGGCCGGGAGACGATCCGAGTGAGGCAGCGCGCGCTCTGCGCGGGCGATGTGCCGGGGGACACCCACCGGCAGCTGCGGGTGCGCAACACCTTCTCGGACGTCCGCTGGAAGCTGATGCTCCTGCCCATGTGGAGCGTGACATACCGGCTGGGGGGCAGGTCCTATGCCGTCCTCGTTCACGGGGAGACCGGCAAGGTCGCCGGGGAGGCGCCCTACTCCTGGGTGAAGGTCGGCCTCGCAGTGCTCACCGTCGCGGGGGCCGCGCTCGCCGCGCTCGCCCTCCACCGCTGAGCGGGCGGCGGGTTGGGTTCAGGAGCGCGGCGTGCTCTCGGGCAGGTGCCGGACCAGCGTCTCCTCGAGTCGTCGCAGCTCTGCCGCGGTGTGCTCGCTCGTGACGGCGCAGCGTACCAGGCCCTTGCCGCCCGTCCCGTGGTACCGGATGGCAGGGGCGAAGATGCCCTCCACGTGCAGCGCAGCCGAGAGCCGACGCGCGTCGTCCTCGGTCTCCATCTCGATCCGCAGCACCGGGAGGAACGTCCCGGTGGAGCGGAGGCCGACGCGCCGGGCCGTCCGGTGAAGCTGACCGATGTTCGCGCGGAGGCGCTCCAAGCGCTCGGGCTCCTCGTCGATCAGGTCGAGGCCCGCGATGGCCGCGGCGCAGAGGGGCGGAGCCAGGGCGGTGGTCCCGGCGAAGCTGGAGGCGCGCCTCCGGATCGCCTCCACGGTGCCGGCGGACCCCGCGATGAAGCCGCCGCCGCTCCCGAGCGCCTTGGCGAGGGAGCCGGTCAGGATGATGCGGGGGTCGTCGAGCCCGAAGAGCTCCATGACGCCGCGGCCTGTGCGGCCCACGACGCCGACCCCGTGACTGTCATCGATCAACAGGGTGGCGCTCTCCGGGAGGTGCCGCAGGAGCTCCGCCGCCGGGGCCAGGCGGCCGTGCATGGCGAACGCACCGTCGGTGGCCACCAGGGGAGCCCCGTCCTTGTGGAGATCGAGCAGCGCGAGCGCGTGGGACATGTCGCCGGCGCCGTAGCCGAACGCCTGGAAGCCGGCGGACGCGAGGGCGTCGGTGATGCTCGGGTGGACGTCGGCGTCATGGAGGGCGACCCTCTGCGCACCGTCCGGGAGATCGGCGGGGGCGGGGGAGAGCGCCTGGGCGGCGGCGATGTCCGCGAGGTAGCCGTCCGCCAGCACCAGGGCAGCCTCCGTCCCGAAGAACTCGGAGAGCCGCTCCTCCAGGCGCTCGTGGAGCTCGAGGTTGCCGGACGTGTTGCGTGAGGCGAGGCCAGAGACGCCGAAGCGGTCGATGGCCTCACGGGCCGCAGCTCGGACCCGCAGATCATGGGCGAGGCCCAGGTAGCCGCAGCCGTGAAAGCTGAGCAGGTCGACGCCGTCCAGCTGGACGCTGGTCGGGCCGGCGCCGGAGAACGCGGGGATCTCGCGCTTCATCGAACCGCTCCACTCGGGGCGTCCGGTGCCTCGAAGGCGTAGGCGACGCCGCCGTTCCGGAACCAGACCTGCTCCATGTCGGCGCGCATGTAGCGGCGTGGGACCACACCCGGCCAGGCCGCGGCGGGGTCGTTGACGTACACCACCCCTCCCAGCCCGAGCCCTGTGATCACGAGCAGGTGCCCCGACGTCTTCTCATAGGGCGCGCCACGGAGCTCGCCGGGCGCGGCGCGAATGCTCGCGACCAGCGGCCGGCCCGCTTGGAGATACTCGGCGACCGACTCCCAGGAGGAGAGGCGCACGAGGCGGCCGGGGACCCCGTGGCTATACGCCCCCTGGACGGCGCGGTTCCAGTTGCCGTAGATGTCGAAGTGCGGGTCCAGGACGGTCGCCGCCATGGCGCGCGTTGGGACACGTTGGCCGTGGTAGGCGGCGACCATGGCCACGGACGTCGGGCTACAGATTCGGTGTCCGATGTCCTCGCCCGCGGCCCGCTGCGAGCGCGCCGGGACGCTGAGCTCGACGGGGAGGGGCCAGGGTTCGGTGCTGGCCGCTGCGACGCGCTGCTCGAGCTGACCCTCATGGGTGAAGACCAGTGAGGCGCGGACGGCCCCGGGGGAGAGCGGGGACGCGCCGGAGGGCGTGAACCGGAGCTGGGCGCGGTCCTGCGGCGCCGCCGCCTCGAGGATGTCAACGGCGACCCTGGCCTCGTCGCAGGCCGTCACGACCTGCTCGGGTCGCCGGGCGACGCCCCAGTCACCGATGAGGAGCCACGGGGTCCAGAGGTCAGCGCCCTGGGGTCGCGTCCGGAGCTCCACCGTGAAGGGCTCGGCGCTGTCCACGTTCCAGGAGGGCAGGCACTGCGTGAAGGCCTTCGAGGCCACGAGCTCGCCGCTGACCAGCGCGCCGTCGGGGGTTGGGGCGAGGTCCGTGACCTCGCGGCACTCGTGCAGCGGGTCTGCCACGTTGAAGTCGGCCTTCCGGTGCGCGCCGAGGTCGACCGCGGCGCCGGCCTTCCCCCCTCCAGCAGCTGCCCCTTGGCTCGACGCTGCGGCTTCACCTGGTCGCGCGGCGTGGTCGTGGGCGCCGCCATGCTCCGCGATCGCGGGCTCGCCCGCCTCGCTCGGCGGGGTGGCGCAGCCAGCGCTGGTGGCCACCAGGGCCACGATGACCAGGACTCTTCTCGGGCAATGGACCCTCATGGGGCCTGTTATACGCTGCCCAGGTGAGAGCGTTCCACCATGTCCGGCCCGGCCTCGGCCTGTGATCGCGCACCCGAAGCTGCCCTTGACGTTCCCGGTGGAGCCCTTCCTGCGGCTGGCCCCCGGGGCTGCGAGGCCTCTCATCTGGCTCGGTACGTTGGCGTCGGCGATGCCGGCACTCGGCGTCCGGTTCGGGGGGAGCGCCTTCGGAGGCTTCGCTGCCGAGGGGGGCAGAGCCGAGAGAATGGGGGCCGAGGTGTCGGGCGCCAAGGCGGAGGTCGTTGCACCGAGGCCGCGTTCCCTGGCCCGGCGGGTCTCGCTCAGCGTGGCGGCCGCCTCGGCGCTCTTCGGGGCGGTCGGCTCGACCCCCGCCGGGACCGCGTGGGCCGCGCTGTCGCACCCGGGGCG
>CBFHHK010000113.1:0-14392 GCA_965655435.1 Planctomycetota bacterium
GCTCGCGGACTCCGCCGCGGACTCACTCGCTGGGCTGTCCGCGGGCGCCGACGGTGAGGCCCCCGCGTCGCTCGAGGTGGAGGCCCCCGATGGGGTCGGGCGCAGCAGCGCCCGGGCGGAGCCCTGTGCGTCCTCGTCGTCCACGCTCAGGAGGCCAGCGGCGTCGACCTCCGTGAGGGTGATCGGGCCCTGCTCCACGAGCGCCGCGAGGAAGGCCTCCGCGGTCGCCGCGTCCGCCTGTGAGAGGTCCACGAGGGCGCGCACCGTGCGCTCCGCCATGGTCTCCTCGCCCACGGTCTTGAGGGCGCCCGTGCCCCAGAACAACAGGGGATAGAGCAGCGCCGGGAGGACGATCGCGGAGAACAGCGCACGCCGGTCCCGCGCGAGCTGCAGGAGCTCGATCCGGAGGACGTCGAGGGACGTCTTCAAGCCGCGCCCTCGCCGGCGTCCGCGCGCTGCACGAGCTCTCGGAAGATCTCCTCGAGCCACTCCTTGCCGGTGATCGCGCGCAGCTCGTCGAGGCTACCGCCCGCGAGCATACGCCCGTCATAGACGATGCCGATCCGGTCGCAGAGCCGCTCGGCTTCGCTGAGGATGTGCGTGCTGAACAGGACGCAGGTCCCCGCCTCGCGCCGCGAGTCGATGAACTGGATCATGTCGCTCGACGCCATGATGTCGAGCCCGGTGGTGGGCTCATCGAGGATGAGCACGGGCGGGTCGTGGAGCACCGCGCGGGCGATGGACACGCGCTGCTTCTGACCGGTCGAGAGGGCCTCGCAGCGCCCGTCACCGAAGGAGTGCAGGTCGAAGGCGTCGAAGGCCCGCGCGATCGCGGCCTCGAGGTCCTCACCCTCCAGCCCGTGGAGGCGTCCGAAGTAGCGCAGGGTCTCTCGCCCTGTGAGGCGCGGATAGAGCCCCGTGCTCCCCGAGAGGAAGCCGAGCCGGCGTCGGACCTCGAGCGGGTCCTTGGCCACGTCAATGCCGTCGATCAGCGCCCGGCCCGAGGTGGGCGCGAGGATGGTGGAGAGCATGCGCAGGGTGGTGGTCTTGCCCGCGCCGTTCGGCCCGAGCAGGCCGAAGATCTCGCCCTTGCGGCAATCAAGATCCACGCCCTTGACGGCCTCGACCACGCCGCGCTGGGGGTCGTGGAAGGTCTTGGCCAGTCCCTCGGCGCGGATCGCGCAGGCTGATGTGGAGTCGGTCATGGTCGGGATCACCGGGAGCGGAGGATGCGGAAGAGGCGGGCCATGGGGATCGTCTCGCTGGAGAGCGAGACCTCCTCACTCGAGAGCAGGCGCACGGAGAACCAGATGGCGAGCAGGGCTGCGGCGGTCAGAGACAGCGCGCAGATGAGCAGGGGGCCAGCGCTGGCCGAGCCGACGAGCAGGCCCCTGAAGGCGAGGGAGACGTTGACCACCGGGATCCACGCGGTCGTGGTGGTCAGCTCCATGCCCGGCAGGTTGGTGGCCATGGCGGGGAGCATGAAGAGCATCTGCACCGGGCCGAGCAGGGCCTGACCCTCCTTGAAGCTCGCGGCGAGGCTCGCCACGCCGGTCAGGGCGGCGCTGACGAAGAACGCGAACAGGGCGGCCAGGGGGGCGATGGAGATCAGGGCGCCGATGGGGAGCTCGACCTTGGGGGCGCCGTCCCCGAGCCCCGCGAGCTGCCCGAGCAGGTGCCCGGCGGAGAGGCCCAAGGCGAGCAGGTTCAGCGTGGCCGCGATCATCGACGTGGCGCAGACAGCGAAGATCTTGCCGAGGTGGAGGCCGAGGCGGGGGATGGGGAGGAGGAGGGTGGTCTCCGCGGTCTGACGCTCCTTCTCCCCTGCGGTGAGGTCCACGGCGGGGAAGAAGGCGCCGAGCACGCACATGACGACCAGCAGCATCGGGAGGAGGAGCGAGAGGACCAGGGCGCCCTCGTCCTTGTTCGGGTTGATCTTCCTGGTCTGGACGATGATCGGCACCAGGGCCGCCGGGTCGAGATCCCGGTCGCCGGCGGCCTCCTGGCGCAGCTCCTCGCTCCATTGTTCGAGGGCGGACACGACCCGACCGCGGGCGGTCTCCGACTGGCTGCTGGTGCTGTCGAAGAAGAGGGCGGCCGGCTCGTCGTCGCTGCGTTCCGACGGGAGGTAGAGCAGGGCGTCGGCCTCCTCGTCCTCGATCAGGCCCGCGATGACCGCGGTCTCCTGGGGGGTGTCCGGCGGGAGCGTGAAGACCTCGAGGCGGCCCCGGCCCTCCTCATCCACGGTGAGCTGCTCGCGCGCCGCCTCCGCCGTCTCCTCGGCGGCGACGACGCCGATCGTCACGTCGCGGGCCATCTTCTGGCCCTGCACCACGAGCACGCCCTGGACCATGACCCAGAACATCGCCGGGTACATGCACAGGGGCAGCACGAAGGTGTAGAGCAGCGTCTGCCGGTCGCGGAAGCTCTCGCCGAGCTCCTTCCGGGCGACGGCGAAGGCGGCGCGCAAGACGCCGGCGCCGGCGGCTTGCCGGGGGGCCGGGCTCAAGGCGCTCCAGGGCCCTCCTGCCATTGGCCGAAGTGGTCGACGCCGTCCTCGGTGATGTAGCAGATGTCCTCGATGCGCAGCCCGAAGCGGCCGGGCTGGTAGATGCCGGGCTCGTTCGTGAAGCACATGCCGGGCTCCATGGGGACGTCGGACCCGCCGTCGAGGTAAGGGGGCTCGTGAATCTCGACGCCGATGCTGTGCCCGAGTCGGTGAGCGAGGTGGGCGTAGCCCCCGTCGAAGCCCGCCGCAGCGAGCGCCGCCCTGGCGGCCTTGTCCGCGTCGCCGGTGCGAGCGCCCGGACGCATGACCTCATAGCCGGCGAGCTGCGCGGCCCGCACGGCGTCCCACACGCGTTGGACCTCATCCGAGGGGGCGGCCCCCACGGTCCAGGTCCGCGTCGTGTCGCTGCAGTAGCCGTGGAGGCGGCCGCCGGTGTCGAGCAGCATGACGGTGCCGACCTCAAGCTCGCGGTCCACCTCGTCGCCGTGGGGGAAGGCGCCGGAGGGGCCGGCGAGGGAGAGGTCCCAGGTCCCGGTCAGGCCGAGCTCCTGCTGGGCGAAGTGCGCGAGGGCGCCGACCTCCGAGGACCTCATGCCTGGCTCGGTCACGGCGTACACGGCGCGGATCGCGTCCTGGGTCCGCTCCTGGGCGGAGCGGAGGATCTCCAGCTCACGGCCCGTCTTGGGCCCCCGCAGCTTGCGCGCCACCGCCGCGCCATCCTCGATGGCGACCCCGAGAGCTGCGCCGGTGGGCAGGGTGAACCGCGAGCGGACGTCTGGATCCGCGACGACCCTGCGGGCCCCACGGCTCCGGAGCGCGTCAGCGAGCACCCTCGAGGAGTCCTGGTGCTCGTCCCAGGGCAGCACCTCCCTCCCGAGCTCAGGCCCGCCGCTGGCTCGCTCGCAGAGCGTCGCGACCCGGCTGGCCTCAAAGGCCGGGGTCACCCACACGAAGGAGCCGTCGGCCATGACGGCCGCGGCCAGCAGCCGCTCGCTCCGGCCGAGGGCCACGCCGGTGAGGTACTCCAGCGTGCCGCCGGGCTCGATGAGCATGGCATCGATCCCGTCGGCGGACAGGATCGTGGCGAGCCGGCCCCTGAACTCGGCCCGCTCGGCCGGGGACAGCGCCGGCGGCGCGCTCGCGTAGTCGGAAAGGCTTTCCCGGATCTGACGGGACCTGGGGTCGTCTCCAGTCGGGACAGGGGTCTTCGAGGGGAGGATGGGCATGGGCGAGAGGATAGTCGAGACGGGGGCGAGCACGACCAGGGTTCCGCCGGCTCCGTGATCGCGGCTCCGTGACCGAGTCCGGCGCATGTCCGGAGCGCGAGACTCCCCGAGAGAGCGGCGCCCTGCCGCGTCCGGATCCTGGACAGAGCGGGTCCCGACCGCAGAACTCTCGATGGGGATTTACCGTCGCGCTTCACTCCGTCGGACCCGGGCTCCGATCAGTTGCCCAAGTGGGCCTCTTCAACAGCAACCAATCAGCCGATCCGGTGCCGGCCCCGGGTCTCGGTCACGACCGCCGTCGCGCCGAACGCCAAGGCGGCGTGGCTCCGGCTCACCCCGGGCGCAGGAGCAGCCTGTTCTCTCCGCGGCCTGACTCGTCCGGCAAGCGGCGCTCGGAGCGACCCTTTCCGGCCTTGCCGCCCCGTCGTCGGCCGACGCTCGTCAGCCTCGCCGCAGGCGTGGCCGCCAAGGGCTCGTTCATGCTGCTGCTCGCGTGGGCGCTGTGCTTCAACTTCAGCGAGGTCCGCGGCGGCTCCATGATGCCCGGCATCCAGGACCGCGACAGGATCCTCGTGGACCACGTGTCCTACATCTTCAGCTCCGTGCATCGGGGCGATGTGGTCGTCATGCGCTACCCGATGGACCCGTCCGTCGACTACGTGAAGCGAGTGGTCGGCCTGCCCGGGGACCACGTCCAGATCTTCGATGGCTACGTCTGGGTCAACGAGGTGCTCCTCGACGAGCCCTACGTGGCGGCGGCCGCGAACGACCCCTACGCCTTCGTGGACACGGTCGTGCAGAGCAACTGCTACTTCGTCCTCGGGGACAATCGAATCCGTAGCTCGGACAGCCGGGAGTTCGGGCAGGTGCCCCACGAGTACCTGCGGGGCAAGGTCCGCATGCGACTCTGGCCGCCGCTTCGTGCTGGCATGATCCAGTGACCCGCGGTCCCGGCTGAGGCTGCCGACGAGGGGCGAGGCCTCCGGCGGGTGGTCCTCGCTTGAGGGGCGGCGAGGCGGCGTCTCCGCTCGCGGCCGCGTCCTGTCCGCGCCCGGCCCCCCTCTCCCTCGAGCGGTTCGGCACCGGGCGATGGGCGCCCGATAAAGACCTCCTCGTTCGGAAGACGGCCAGCTCCGTGGATCGGCCGGGAGTCAGGCGTCGCGCCCCGCGATGGGCTGGCCGCAGCACAGGGGGGGGCAGCAGCGCGCCGTGGAGCCTGCCCCTGCTTCGGCCCCTGCTTAGGCCCCGGTCCCGCGCCGGCCGGCCGCGGAGCCCGCGGCGCGGTAGGAGACGCACCGCTGGTCATGAGATCGGCCGCTTCGTGTGGAGTGGAGTGGATGGAGGGCGCGGCCGAGGAACGGCCGGCCTGGCGTTGGCGGCGACCCGTTGCATCGACGACCAGAGTTGGAGTCGGGGACCGGGGTTGGAACCGGGGACCGGGGTTGGAATCAGGGAGCAGGGGTGGAATCAGGGAGTTGGCGGGGGCTCTCCACGACGCCGCGGTAGCGCGGACCTAGAATGGCTCCATCATGAGCTCCACTGCGCAATCCGCGGCCGTCATCGCCGACCTCGACCCCGCCTCCGGCGAACTGCTCGCCGAGATCCCCTGCGCCAACGCGAGGGAGGTCCAGGCGGCTGTCGCCCGGGCCCGGGCCGCCCAGGGGCCCTGGGCCCAGCTGGGGGTCGAGGCGCGGGCGGCGGCGCTCTCCCGCTTCGGCGAGCGGCTCGCGGCGGACGCCGCCAGCCTCGGAGAGACGGTGACTCGAGAGATGGGCAAGACCCTGCGCTCGGCCGTGGGGGAGGTGAAGGGCTACGCGTCGGGTGTCCCCGCCGAGGCCCAGGAGGTCGTGGAGGCCCTGGCCCCGATTTCCTACGGCGACCGCGCGAAGAACGTGACGACGGTCCACGAGCCCCTCGGGGTCGTCGCGGCGATCACGCCGTGGAACTTCCCTGTGGGCATGCCGCTCTCCATCATCACCCCCGCCCTCGTGGCCGGGAACGCCGTGGTCTTCAAGCCCAGCGAGCACACCCCGCTCACCGGGGCCCGCCTCGCGGAGCTGCTCCAGGCAGAGCTCCCGGAGGGGGTCCTCGAGCTGGTGCAGGGGGACGGCGCGACCGGGGCGGCCCTGGTGGAGGCCGAGGTGGACATGGTGGGATTCGTCGGGAGCCGGGCCACGGGACAGCGGATCATGAACGCCGCGGCCGGGTCCCTGAAGCGGCTCGTCCTGGAGCTCGGGGGCAAGGACCCGCTGGTGGTCTTCGAGGACGCGGACCTCGGGGCAGCGGCGCGCTGCGCCGTGGAGCACAGCTTGCGAAACACGGGCCAGGTCTGCTGCTCGGTCGAGCGGGTCTACGTGGCGGAGGCCATCGCGGAGGAGTTCGAGGCGGAGGTCGTGAGGCTCGCGGGGGAGTGGACCCACGGTGACGGGCGAGAGGACGGCGTCAAGATGGGCCCGCTCGTGAGCGAGGGGCAGCGCGCCAAGGTGTCTGCCCAAGTCCGGGCGGCCGTCGCGGAGGGGGCCGCCCTCCGGGTTGGCGGCGTCGAGCCAGAGGGGCCGGGCTGGTTCTATCCGGCGACCGTCCTGACCGGCGTGGAGCAAGGCCACCGGATCACGCACGAGGAGACCTTCGGTCCGGTGGTGGCGGTCACCCGCTTCGATGGGTCGGAGGACGAGGGGGTGCGGTTCGCCAATGACACGGTCTACGGGCTCGGGGCCAACGTCTGGACGGGTGACCCTGTCCGGGCAGCCCGCGTCGCCGCGCGGTTGCGGGCCGGACAGGTGGGCGTGAACCGATACCTCGGCGGCGCGTCGGGGTCTCCCTGGGTGGGCGCGCGGCAGTCAGGCTTTGGGCACCTCGGTGGCCCGGACGGGCATCGCCAGTTTACCGTCCCCAAGACCATCTCCATCGGGCGGTGATCCGGCTCCATCGGGCGGTGATCCGGCGCGCCGGGGCGACTGTCCCAACGGAGGCCAGCCCCGGCCAGGCCATGACGTGAGGAGCGGCGGTCTCGATGTGGGCCCCTGCGGCCCCCGTCAGGCGGCGAACAACACCACGCTCCCGGACTCCACCAGGTTGGAGAGCTCCTGGACCTTGCCACGGTCCACCTTGAGGGCCCTTGCCACGGGCCAGCCAGCTGGGATCGAGAGGTTGTCGAAGCCCTCGGCGGTGAGCAGGCGCCCGAGTAACACCGAGAAGACAGGGACCTGGACTTCGGGCGAGGGGGGGACCTCCTGGGGCCAGTTGGCCATGGACTTGGCCGCCGCGAGGATCGACGGTGAGAGCGGCCAGATGCGGGCGAGCAGCACGCAGAGGGCGGGACCGATCCGCCGCAAGAGTTCCGCGCGCACGCGCTCCGGGAGCTTCCTGCCCTCGCGCGCCTCGACTCGCTGAACCAGCTGGAACCCGAGGGGCGGGCCGGATGCCAGGATGAGCCCCCCGAGCAAGGAGGCTCGGTTGGTGCCCAGCTGGTCGCTGGAGACCCGGTGGGCGATGACACCAGAGTTGCACGCCACTCGCCAGGCGCGCCTGCCCCCGAGCATCTCGTTCAGCACCGGGCCGAAGATCTTGGTCCTGGCGACCTTGATGACGGCCAGCTCGAAGAGGACGCGCATGCCGATCCGCTGGGCCGCGACCGTCGCGGATTCGACGGTCGAGACCGCCGCGTAGAGGGGAGAGTTGGCGAGGGCCAGCACCTGCTGGCTGAGCTCGTTGTCCCGCTCGAGGATCTCGCCCACGGCGACCGTGTCGTACTCGCCGCTCATGAGAATGGCGGCGAGCTCGAAGGCAGAGCGGCTGAGCCGGGGGAGCTCCTCTTCGGCGGCGTCGAGCTCGGCGCGAATAGCGCGCTGCCAGTTCGCGTCGAGGGAGCGGGGGATTTGGACGATGTCTCGTTTGTTCACACGCCAGCCATCGAGTCGAGCGGGCGGCGAATCAGAGCCCTTCACGACTCTCCCGAAAGCGACTTCTACGGGGTGGATCCGCGCGTTTGCCGGCGAGCGGCATAGGGAAACCCCGGGGGCTGTGGCGGCCCATCGCGGGATACTACATCCGGTCAACGGAGCCCCCCCAGGCTCCGTTGGGTGGGTCGCCTAGTCGCGCGAGGCCCGGCGCGGCGGCGCGGGAGGCGGTCCAATCTCGCGCTGGGGCACCCCGCACCGTCAGAGAATCGGCCCGAGCATCGCGACCGCGTTGTTCCAGAGACGCCGCCCCTTGCTCCACGCGAGGACCATCTCGACGGTGACCTCCTCTGACGAGGCGATGTAGACCTCCTGGCGGGCGCGGAGGGTCGCGGTGGTCCCAGGGTCCGCGAGGAGGATGTTGTTCTCGTAGTTCAGCTCGAAGCTCCGCCGGTCCGCGTTGGCCGAGCCGATCAGGGCGACGGCGCCGTCGAGGGTCAGAGACTTGGTGTGGAGGAGGCCGCCGACGTACTCGCGGATCTTGACCCCGGCCTGCAGGAGCTCTGCGTAGTAGCTGCGGCTCGCCGCCCCGACGATCCAGGAGTCGTTCCGGGCCGGGAAGACGATCGTCGTCTCCACGCCGCGGCGAGCGCAGGCGCACAGGGCCGCCTGCATCGGCTCGGTGGGGATGTAGTAGGGCGTGGTCATCACCAGCTCCCGGCGGGCGGTGTACATGAGGCTCACGAACACCTCGGGCATGGCGGAGTACCGGATGGTGGGCCCGGTCCCAAAGGCGAGGGCCGTGAAGCCGGGGCCGCGCCCCGGCGCTAGCGCCTGGGGGGCGAGGAGATCCGATATGTCATCGTCCACCTGGTTCAGCCAGTCGCTCGCGAACAGGGTCTGGTTCTGCTGGACGACGGGCCCCTCGAAGCGCATCACGGCGTCGACCCACGGCGCGAACTTGGCCTTCACGCGGAATTCCGGGTCGGCGCAGTTCTGGCTCCCGCAGTACGTGATGCGGTTGTCGATGACGACGATCTTGCGGTGGTTCCTCAGGTCCACCCGGCCGCGCAGTGCGCGGATCAGCGGGTTGCCGATGGGGAGGGCCACGGCGAGCTTGACCCCTGCCTCGCCCATCTGCTCCCAGACGGCCGAGCGGATCATGTCTCTCGAGCCGAGCCCGTCCACCATCGCCCGGCACGTGACCCCGCGCGCGGCCGCACGCTGGAGCGCCTCCGCCACCCGCTGGCCGTTCCCGTCGGTGAGCCAGATGTAGAAGAGGAGGTGAACATGGTCCATCGCCTCGTCGATGTCGGCGACCATGGCGTCGATCGAGGCGTTGGAGTCCTCCAGGAGGCTCGCGTGGTTCCCCCCATGGGGGCGGAACCCGTTGACCGCGCCGGCGCTTCGGAAGAGGTGCGCGTACTCCGCCAACTCACTGCCCTCGACGCCGTCCGTCCCCGCGCTCGTGGCGCCCTCCGGGGCGCTGCCGGGGTCGGCTTCCACGGCGGAGGTCGGCCCGCCGAGGGCCGCCTCTCGCTGAGCGCTCCGCGTCGAGGTCAGGTGCTGCGTCACCTCCCTGACCCGTCGCACGCGGGCCCGGCCGATGCTCACCTCCCCGAGCAGGATGTACGCGACGATCCCCCCGAAGGGCAGCAGCAGGACCACCAGGAGCCAGGCGAGCCGCGACGCCGGCTCGCGGTGGGGCCGGATGAGGATGCGGACGATGACGGGGACGTGGACCAGCAGGTAGAACCCGGCGCTGACTGCGAACGAGGTGAAAAGGTCCGGCATAGCTTGTGCTGGGTGCGGCTGAATGCGGCTGGGCGCAGCGGGTCGCCGCTGGGAGGTCCTCGACGTCTTCGAGCCTCGAGGGGGGCTGCTGACCCGCGCTATCCTACGGCCCAGGGCGTCGGCGCTGGCGGGGCGGGCGATCCTGGGCAGCCGAAGTGGTCCAAGGCGGCGGCCCGCCGTCGCGGCGCGGGCCGTTCGGAGCCGTCGCTGTCCGTAACCAGCCACGGCCTAGGCGAGGATGCCGCGCGGAACCACGCTCCCGAGGCACCGCGCTCCTGGGGCACCGCGCTCTCGAGGCACCGCGCTATCGGCGCGCCGTGTCCTTGAGACCCCGTGTCCTTGAGGCCCCGCGTTCGTGAGACCCCGTGTTCTTGCGGCACGCCGCTCAGGGGGCCCAGCGCTCCCCCGGCCCTGGGCCCCTCGACGCGGCCGACCGTGTGTCCTCCGGCGCTCGGAGGAGGGTCGAGTCAACGTCGAGCGGATCCAGGAGGGGTCGAGGGGGGGCCAGGGTCAGTCGCCGCCGGACCCGCTCTCCTCGGCGCCGCCCCCGTTCTCTTCGTCGCCACCCGGAGACCGCCGCTTCAGCTTCTCGGCCTCCTTGCGGGCCTCGCGCATGGGGTTGGTCCCGCTGCCGCGCTCGGGCTGGGGCCTGAGCCGGAAGGTGCGCTCCGCCATCTCCGGCGGCCATACGTTGTCGGAGAGGTCCGCGTCAGCGGTCTCGCGACTGGGGTCCAGGACGACGCGGGTCAGGGCCTTCTCGCTGATGACGAGCTTGGAGATGGACGTGTCATTGCTGCGCCAGATCTCGGCGGGGATGCGCATGGATTCGCTCGTCCCGTCCTCGAATTGGAGATCCAGGAGCACCGGCATGACCAGGCCTCCCTCATTGCTCACGTCGACCACGTAGAAGTTCAGCGAGGACTGCAGCAGCTCCTGCTGGCTCTCGACTCGCGACTCCAGGAGCTTCTCGTACTTGCGCACGTCCGCGGGGGTGACGTCGAGCTCGTCGTAGGTGTTGTAGAAGTCCACCAGCTCCGGGAAGGCCTCGACGTACATGGGGAGGTCGCGGTTCCGGGAGGCCGAGAGGTCCTCGGGCTCCGCGTCCCGCTTCTCGCGGCGCTTCGCCTTCTCGGCTTCGGGGTCCTGGGAGTCGACGCGGTAGTGCGTGACGCCCGTGAGGGCGAGGTCCGTGTGGTCGGTGGAGTAGAACCAGCCCCGCCAGAACCAGTCGAGGTCCACGCCGCTGGCGTCCTCCAGGGTCCGGAAGAGGTCCGCGGGCTCGGGACGCTTGAACATCCACCGCCGGGAGTACTCCTTGAAGGCAAAGTCGAACAGCTCGCGGCCGACCACGGTCTCCCGCAGGATGTTCAGCGCGGTCGCCGGCTTGCCGTAGGCGTTGTTGCCGAACTGCAGGATGCTCTCCGAGTTGGTCATGATCGGCACCTGGGCGGTGCTGGTCATGTACCCGGTCATCTTGCCCGGCGCGCCGCGGCGGGACGGGTAGTCGTCCTCCCACTCGGACTCCGCGAGGAACTGGACGTAGGTGTTCAGCCCCTCATCCATCCAGGTCCACTGGCGCTCGTCGGAGTTGACGATCATCGGGAACCAGTTGTGCCCGACCTCATGGATGATCACGGAGATCAGCCCGTACTTCGAGCGGGCCGTGTAGGTCCCGTCCTCCGCAGGGCGGGGGCCGTTGAAGCAGAGCATCGGGTACTCCATCCCGCCGATGGGCCCGTTGATCGAGATGGCGACCGGGTAGGGGTAGGGGAAGGTGTACTTGCCGTAGACGTTGAGCGTGTGGATGACGGAGTGGGTCGAGTAGGGCTCCCACAGCTCGTGACCCTCCTTCGGCCAGTACGACATGGCCCACACGGGGTCACCGCCCTCGATCTCGTGGAGCTTCGCGTCCCAGATGAACTTGCGCGACGACGCCCACGCGAAGTCCCGGACGTTCTCCGCCGCGAAGGTCCAGGTCTTCGTCCCGGAGGGTGCGGTCCCCTCGTTGGCCTCCGCCTCCTCCCGAGTGACGATGAGCACCGGCGTCTCGGAGGTCTCTGCCAGGGCGAGCCTCTCTTGCCAGACGGGCAGGAGGACGTCGTCGGGGTTCTGGAGGACCCCGGTGGAGGCGACCACGTGATCGTCGGGCGCCGTGATGCTCACGAGGTAGTCGCCGAACTCCAGCGTGAACTCACCGCGGCCGAGGAACTCCTTGTTCTGCCAGCCCATGTAGTCCGTGTACGCGCAGAGCCGCGGGAACCAGTGGGCGATCTCGTAGAGGTAGTTGCCGTCGTCCTCGAAGAACTCGTACCCCGACCGTCCGCCGAACTTGCGCTGATCGTTGATGGCGTAGGTCCAGTCGAGGGAGAACTCGAAGGCCTCCCCGCTCGGGAGCGGCGCGGGGAGGTCGATCCGCATGGTCGTGTCCACCAGCGCGAAGTCGAGCGCGTCGCCGCTGGCGCCCTTGAGGTTGGTGATCTTCGCGCCGCCGTCGAAGGTCTTCCGCTCCATGAGGGCTCGCGTCGCCTCGAAGGTCATACCCGCGTCGAGGTTGGGGGCGAGGGTCGTGGCGACCGCGTGGGACTCCGGCGCGAAGTAGTTGGGCTCCACCTGCAGCCAGAGGTAGGTCAGCGTGTCCGGGGAGTTGTTCTGGTAGGTGATTCGCTCGCTCCCGCGGAGCGCCTGGCGCTCGTCGTCGAGCTCCACCTCGATCTGATAGTCCACCTTCTGCTGCCAGTACTCGTGCCCCGGGGCGCCTGACGCCGTGCGGTAGCTGGACGGCGACGGCAGCTCCTCGCGCAGCTGGGCGAAGCGATCCTCACGGTCGTCTCCGCCCGCACTCAGCGAGACACCGAGGGCAAGCGGGATGGCGAAGAGGAGCGCGAGGGGGCGTCGGAAGGAGCGGGTGGAGCGGTTCATGAGATGGGGAGCGTGGAGTTGCTCGGGGGGGCGGATTGGGCCCGGCGGGAGGGCTTCGTTCCCGGGTCCTGCAGGCGGGTCTTCTGGGAACAGGGTCACCAGGAGTGGGGCGTGGCGGCGTGGGGGGCCGGTGCGGTGAACTTGGGGCGAAGCGGTGATCCGAGCGACTTCACCTCCTGGTCCGTGCCATCGCTCGAGGTCAGGGCTACACGCCTCTGGGTCCAGGCCGCGAGGTCGCGACAGCGCGGACCCCCCAGGCTCAGGGGGCTCGGCTTGCCGCCGTCCGGGTCGGGCAACCCGGTGGGCTCGTCGAATGGAGCGGGGTTCAACATCATCTTCTTGGCTGCCAGGGTCCTCGCCTGTGGCTCGCACCAGCGGGCTTGAGGTTCATCCCGCCCTTCACCACCGGCACGATGAGCGTGGGCGCCGCGGCCGTCAATGCTCAGCACCTGACCTTTGCAAAGCGCGATCAGTGGACCCAAGGGGCACCTGGGGCGCTCGGTCCGCGTCCAGGGAGGCACCGTGCGGACAGCGTGGAGAGGTGGGGCGAGCGCGGTGCCTCTCTGACGGTCTCTTTGCGAGAGAGGCCCTCGGCGGGACAGGCTCTTGGCGAGACGGGCTCTTGGCGAGAAGGGCTCTTGGCGAGAAGGGCTCTCGGAGGGAGAGGGGACTGGACCGTCAGCGGTGCTGCCAGCCAGGGCGGGGCGGGAGCTGGCTCCCCGGCGCCTGGCGGCCCCTGGCCGCCCACCAAAAAAAAGCACGCGGGAGGTGGCCGAAAGGTCTCGGCCACCTCCCGCGTCCAGGGGGGTCTCGGTCAGCGGGGCGCCTCAGCGGCCGCCGCGTCCACCGCGGCCGCCGCCGGTGTCGCCGCCGCGTCCGCCCCAGCCCCGGCTGGAGTTGGACTCCTCGTATTGCTCATACTGGCTCGGGGAGAGGATCCCCTGGACCGCAGTGTTCGTCTCGTCACGGAGGCCGGTCCACATCTCACGCATGCTGCCCATGTCGAGCCCCGAGTCCCGGGCCTCGCGCATGGTCTGGCGCATCTCGTCGACCTTCGCCGTCTGGTTCTGGAGGACGCCACGCATGGAGTCGACCTGGGTCTGGTCGAGGCCAAGGTCGGTCTGGAGCTTGGCGAGGCGATCCTCCATGCGCTTGGTCTCGGCGTCAGCCCTCCGCTGCTGCCGCTCCTGATTCTCGCGCTCCTCGCGCATCTCGATGACGTTGGCCACCGCGGACTCGAGGGTGGGGCTCGCGATGCTGGCCGGGGCGCCTTCGATTGAGCCGAGAATGTCATTCACGACGTTCTCGATCTCGCTGCGGTCGAGGCTCGCAGCCACCCGCCCGGTGCCCGCGATGGGCGCCAGGCTCTCCGTGCTCTCGAGCTCTTCCACGCGCTGGGAGAGGTTTGAAATCGAGGCTCCGAGGTCGTCGATAGCCGCGAGAATCTCGGGGCCAGAGGACGCGGCCTGAGCCGCTTCAGGCCCCGGCGCGGGGGCGAGCAGGACGGTCGCGCCGATGGCGCTGACGCCCCCCGCGAGGACGCTGCCGAGAAGGATGAGGGGAGTGCTGTTGGACATGGCTATTGGGTTTGGAGGTGTTGTGTTGTTCGTGATGTGGGGTCAGTCGTCGCTCTCGGCCTTGCCGGTGGCGACGTCGACGTTGACTTCGATGGTGGTCTCGGTGGAGCGACTCATCTCCATGAGGCCGCGCTGGGTCTCGCGCTCCATCTCCATGTCGACCTGGTAGGACCCCTCGAAGCGGAGGGCCACCGGCCGCTCCTCCTCGATGCTCCAGAGCAGGGCTCCCTCGAACTCACCGGTGTAAGTGGACTCCTGTGGGGCAGGAGCCGAGGGGGGCAGGAGCTGGCCGCCACGGCCGCCACGGCCGCCACGCTGGCGAGCCTCCATGGCGCCCTCGACCTCCATCTCCAGGGAGATCACGGCGCACTCCAGTCCGTCGGCCTCCTCCGTCTCTTCGGTGAGGGTCGCGGTGATGGACCACTCGCCGCCTGCGATGGCGCCGAGGCCGGTCCGCGGGCTGCCGCC
>CBFHHK010000114.1:0-14177 GCA_965655435.1 Planctomycetota bacterium
GTGAAGACCATGGCGCAACCGACCTCCGCCAGCAGCCGCGCGTCACCGGCGAGGTCACGGGGGTACTTCTCGAGGTCAGCGGGGTCGTTGAATTGAAGCGGGTTGACGAACACCGAGACGCAGGCGAGGTCGTTCTCCATCGCCGCACGCCGCACGAGCTCGAGGTGCCCCTCGTGGAGCGCGCCCATGGTGGGCACGAAGCCGATGGTCGCGCCTGCGGCGCGCGCCGCCTCGCACCAGGCCCGCGCCTCGGCGGGTGACTCCAGCCGCGCCAGACCGCCGCTCTGCTCCAGGAAGTCGAGCTGCTCGGCGACCGTCCGCCCGGACCGAGGCAGGCGTTGATCGGGCGCGACCTCCCTGAGCGGAGCCAGGACGAAGGGCCGCTCCTCCATGCGGGGGTGAGGAAGGTGGAGCCCGTCTCCGTGCTCGGCGAGCAGAGCGCCGTCCTCGCCCATGGCATAGAGCAGGTCGAGGTCGAGGACCCGCGGTCCCCGGCGCTCCTCGCTCCCGCGGTCGCGCCCGAGGTGCGCCTCGATCCCATGGAGCCGCTCGAGCAGGGCCCGCGGGCTGAGGGTGGTCTCCACGAGCACCGCACCGTTCGTGTAGCTCGGCTGCGCCGCCGGCCCACCCACCGCGTCGGTCCCGTGCCAGTGCGACCGTCGAAGGATCTGCACGTCGCCGTCGCGCTCGAGCAGAGAGAGGGCGCGCTTGAAGCTGCGCTCCGGCTCTCCGACGTTGGCGCCCAGGGCGATGGCCGCCGTGATTCTCGACCTCACCATCTCGCTCGCGCCGTCAGGCGGCCTCCCGATCGGCGCCCGGCGCGGACGGCTCGCGGCCCGCCCGGAGGCCGGAGATCAGCCCCCACCCCACGTACCAGAGGCCGAAGCAGAAGAGGAAGAGGACCGGCGCCAGGTAGAGACCGAGCATGAAGAACACGATGGGCACCAGGGCGCGCCGGTTCTGCATGCCGCCCAGGCGCGTGGCCAGGTGGACGTAGCGGACCCGGCTGACCATGAGCAGCGCGAGCGTCGGCAGCAGCAGGAGGATCCCAGGCAGCAGGACGTACTGCGTCAGCGTGTCACGCCAGGGGCCGGGCAAGATCCCGATCCACATCTGCCCCAGGGGCGTGGGCTGCGCCCCCGAGCTCTCGATGGCGCCCCCCAACGAGAGGAACATCAGCACGGTGGCGATCAGCATGCCCGCGGCCGCGGGCGAGGGGAGTCCGGAGAACTCGGAGTGCTCGTCGTCTCCCTCCGCGTTGAAGCGCGCGAGTCGGAGGACCACCATGAGCGCGAACGCCGCAGAGCAGATGAAGTGCACCCGGGGGTGGAGCAGTCCCTCGTGCTCGAGGAGCACCTTGGTGACCATCGCGGGGGCCACGCCAAAGGTGACCGCGTCCGCCAGCGAGTCCAGCTGTGCCCCAAGGTCGCTGAAGCTGTTGGTCAGGCGCGCCACCTTGCCGTCGAGGATGTCGAAGACGCCAGCGGCCAAGATCAGCCAGCAAGCGGTCTCGAGGTTCTGCTCGAAGAAGGCCTGGTCGGCGCTGCCGGCCAGGGCGTCGATGGCCTTGGAGATCGCGAGGAGCCCCAGGCCCGCGTTCGCGAGGGTCAGTGCGTTCGGCAGCAGGGAGATCGGCCGCCGGGGAATCTTCGGTGAAGGTGACATCTCGGCCACGAGATTACCCGCCAGTGGTGCCGCGGGGCGGCCGTGACCTTAGGATCCGCGGCATGAGCGAAATCGTCAGCATTCACGGACGCGAGATCCTGGACTCGCGCGGTAACCCGACCCTCGAAGCGGAGGTCCTCCTGTCCTCCGGCGCCTACGGCCGGGCGGCGGTCCCCTCGGGTGCCAGCACGGGCATCTACGAGGCCCACGAGCTCCGGGACGGAGAGGGCCGGTACGGGGGCAAGGGCGTCCTCAAGGCGGTCGAGAACGTCAACACGGAGCTCGCCGATCGCCTCTCCGGCGAGGACTCCCTCGACCAAGGCGCGGTGGACCGCGCGATGATCGAGCTGGACGGCACGGAGAACAAGAGCCGGCTGGGCGCCAACGCCATCCTCGCCGTCTCCCTCGCCAACGCCCACGCGGCCGCGGACGAGTGCGGCCTCCCGCTCTACCGGTACCTCGGCGGCGCCGCCGCCCACGTGCTGCCGGTGCCGATGATGAACATCCTCAACGGCGGTGAGCACGCGGACAACAACGTGGACCTCCAGGAGTTCATGGTCATGCCCATGGGCGCGACCTCCTTCAGCGAGGGGCTCCGCATGGGCGTCGAGGTCTTCCACGCTCTGAAGGGGGTGTGCAAGAGCCGCGGCCTGAACACCGCCGTCGGTGACGAGGGCGGCTTCGCCCCCAACCTGGAGTCGAACGAGAAGGCGCTGGAGCTGATCGTCGAGGCCGTGGAGTCCACCGGGCTCCAGCCTGGCCGCGACATCAAGCTCGCCATCGACGCCGCCGCCAGCGAGTTCTATCGCGACGGCAAGTACCACGTGGACGGCCACGCCCTGAGCAGCGACGAGCTGACGGGCTACTACAAGGACCTCTGCGACCGGTACCCCATCTTCTCCATCGAAGACAGCCACGATCAGGACGACTGGAGCGGCTGGACCGGCATGACGAAGGTCACCGGTGATACGGTCCAGGTCGTCGGTGACGACCTGTTCGTGACCAGCGTGGATCGCCTGCGCGAGGGCATGGAGAAGGGCGCGGGCAACGCGATCCTGATCAAGGTCAACCAGATCGGCACCCTCTCGGAGACGCTCGCGACCATCGCGCTCGCCCACCGTCACCGGCTCCGCTGCGTGATCTCGCACCGCTCCGGCGAGACCGAGGACACGACCATCGCCGATCTCGCGGTGGCGACGAACTCCGGTCAGATCAAGACCGGCGCGCCCTGCCGCAGCGACCGCGTCGCGAAGTACAACCGCCTGCTTCGCATCGCGGAAGAGCTCGGGGAGAGCGGCCGCTACGGCCCGCGGGACCTCACCTCCGCCCCCTGAGCGGAGACGCGCCCGGCCTGCCGCCCTCGACGAGGACCGCAGGTCGGGCTCATGAAGCCGGCTGGTGAACCGGGCCCAAACATCGGCCCAACCCGGGGCCCAACCCGCGGCCCAACCCGCGGCCCAACTCGGGGCGCGCCACCCAGCAACGATGGACCGAGATCGCCCGCTGCTGGTCCGGCCACCGCTCCCCCCATCCTCGGTCACCTCCCGAGGTGGGCCAGGTTCACTCCCCAAGGGTGGAGCCAAGCTCCGGAGCCACCCGGCGCAGGGTCCAGGGAGGGAGCCCCCCGGCGGGCACGGCACCGTGTGGGCCCTCATTCCAACGCCGGAGCCCCCCCGCACGAAGATGCCGTCCGGCGAGGCCGCGACCCCAGGGGTTCCGTGGAGTGAGGCTGCCGCACCGCGGGCCGCGCCTGCGGCCTCGCAGATCAGGCGACCCGAGAGGGGCGCCTTCTGCTTGAGATGGGCCTCCTGAATGTCCCATGCTGAGAGGCATGGCGACCGTTCGTCCAATCCCTGCCTTGCTCCCGATCCGTGCCCTGAGGTTCACGATCGGCTGGTCCCCCGTCTGGGTTCCGGCCCTTCTCTTCTGGCAGATCTCCGCCGGGGGACTCCAACCGGCCCTGGCCGAGCAAAAGCGCCTCGAGCAAGAGCGGCCTGCCGTCGAGGAGCGGCACGAGGAGACGACGCTCGACTTCGAGGTGATGTCCGCGGAGCACCGCGCCTGGGAGGACCCCGTCTATCGCGAGCGGCGGCGCCGCGCCAACGCGGTTAAGCCCCAGGGCGACGCCGAGCTCGACGGTCGCTGAGGCGACCTCTCTCGAGGAGACCTCCTGCGCCAGTCTCCACGACGCGGAGTTCAACTCGCAGTGTCCACCTCGCTGGGTTCACCTCGCTGGGTTCACCTCGCTGGGTTCACCTCGCTGGGTCCTCTTCTTACGGCGGATCCCCTGGGGGCCGCTCCTCACGGGAGCACGGGCCCACCACCGCCGGGGGTGACCCCTTGGCACGCTGAACCGGGACCGCAGCGCCGGGCTGGCGCATCGGACCCGAGATGGACCGGACGTTCGCCGGGCAGAGGCGGCACGGGATGGCAGCGCGGGCTCGCCAGCGGGCGCACTTCGTGGCATCGTTTCCACGCATGGGTGCCTCCCGCAGAACATGGGCCTGGCTGACGCTAATGGCCGTGACGGCTCCGGGCCTCACCTCGGCGACGCCTTCGGTGAGCTCTCGCCCCTTGGCCCCCGCGCCCGGCTCCTATCGTGGCCCCTGCATCGGCCCCGCCCTCGGTCCACTGCTCGGCCCCGATGAGGGCCCCCTGCGCAACAGCAGCCCGCTCCCGGACCAACAGGTGGCGGCGGCCGCCCTCCGGGTCGGAGACGATGCCTGGGACGCGTCCCTGATCGCCGGAGAGGCCGACCGCGACTCTGCCCGGGTGCGCGCATTCGACGCCTGGCGCAACGCGCTGCTCCTCTCGAACGCAGGGGACGGGCTCCGCCTCCTCACCGACCCGGACGCGCGCAGGGCGTGGCTCCCCGACCCCGACAGGACCCACGTACGTCGCTCCGAGGACGCCGCCGTCGCGGTCCAACGCCGGCTCACGGCCATCCCCCGCGAGGCCCGCGTCGCGTGGATCCAGCGCTTCAGCGCCAGCGCCGAGGCCGCGCTGCGTCGCGAGCTGGAGCGGCTCGGCGTCTCCATGACCGGGCTCGGAAGTGTGGAGCGGACGTACCCCGCCACCCTCGCCGCTTGCCGCGCCGCCCTCGCCATGGCCGACCTCGAGCTGGAGGAAGGGCACCCCTTCGAGGCCACGGTCTGGGTGGACCGCGCACAGCGTCACGCCGACCTCGGTGAGACCGCATGGGGCAGCGAGGCGGCCGCAGCCGCACGCGCTGCGACGGCCAGCCGCCGAGGCGCCATTGAAGCGCAGCGGGCGGACACCTTCATCGGCGACCACAGTCGCCCGCAGGCGGCCTTCCCCGGCCCCCAGTCCACCACGGCGGATCCCCCGGCGCTGCGCCTCGAGACCAGCTTTCGGCTCACCGGAATCTCCCGGACGCCCGATGAGCCGCTCGGCCGCGGCCTGGGTTCGGGCATGGCCGTGTTCCGCGACGGGAGCCTGCTCATCCAGGGCGCCTACGGCCTCGTCCTGGCCGGTCAGGTGGACGGCGGCTGGAAGGTCCACCTACGCCAGCGGCCGGACGTGCTGTTCGGAACCAACCGCCCCATCGTCCGGGCCTCCGCGTCCGCGGGCGGGTGGAAGTCGTACCCCGCGTGCGACGGTGACCTCGCGGCGCTGGTCTTCGGCCGCGGGGACCGACGGCGCCCCTTCCTGGACATCAAGGTCCCCCCCGCGGGGAACATGCTCGGCGTGTTCGGGCACCTCCCCCGGGAACAAGCCCTTGAGCCACTCTGGGTCCTCCGCGACGGGTACAAGGTCCAGCGCCCCTCGCCGAAGACCGAGGCCGACGATGAGCCGGGGGCGGCGCCAGTGGGCGGCAGCAGCCGGCTGGTGGCCGGCTGGGACTTCGGCCGCGGGTGGGAGTTCCAGCCCGGGCCGGTGATGGTCGATGGGGCCGTCTTCGTCCTCGCCCGTGGGATGGGCGACTCGACGCACGAGGGCTCAGACCATGCCGACGAGGTCCGCCTGATCAAGCTCGACGCGAACTCAGGCGACGTGCTCTGGGCGCGGGAAGTGACGACGGAGCGCGGGTTGATCGACCCCGCCATGCGCGGGCGCGCGGGCTCCTTCGCCACCACGACCATGCCCCTCACGGTCGACCGCGCCACGGGGCACCTGCTCGTGGGCACCAACGTTGGCGTGGTCAGCGCCTACGACGTGGCGGACGGGCGGCTCGCGTGGGCCATCCGCACCCAGCGGCGCAGGGCCTCCGAGAGGGGCTGGCCGGGGTCCAGGCCCCCGCTGCTGGTCGGAGAGACCGCCTGGGCGACCCCCTTCGACTCGGAATTCGCCTACGCCCTGCCCGCAGGGCCCGCTCCGCTGAATGGGAGCCTCTTCGCAGAGCCCCCCCGGGCGAGACGCGGCGCGATCGACCTGGCGGCCGTCGAGCCTGGCGCCCCAGGGGAGCCGTCGAGGCTCATCCTCCTCGGGCGGGACGGGCGCTTCGGCGCGGTCCTCGTGGAGGACCCCCGCGGGACACGCCAGCCGGCGACCTACCTGGCCCCCGATGAGCAGTTCGCGGGACGACTCGCCGTGGGCTCCGGGGGGCTGGTTTTTGCGGGGACACGAGAGGTCGGGGTCCTGGGCCTCGCGGCCGACCTGCGACTGGTGGCCGCCGCTCAGCTCCCGAGCCGCGGCGCCGGCCGAGGAGGCGACGTGGTCCTCCTGGGCGACCGCGTGCATGTCGTCGGACGGGACACGATGTGGATCTGGGTCCGGGAGTGACCCTCCAGGCCCACGACCTGGCCCTGCCTCCACAAGAGCGACCTACCCCGGTGAGGGGCGCCCCTGTAAAGCTCTGGTCGCGGTTCGGGGTAACGAGCACGTCGGGCTAAGGTAAGGGTCGATGCCAGGCTCCTCGCTGGCGCTCGTCCGCCCCGTTTTCCCCGGTGTAGGTCCGGGCCAGGGGATCCGCTAGTCGAACTGCTCACCAGAGGGGTGCCCCCAGGACGCCGCGCTCACCCGGCGCCGACTCCAGGCCCACTCCGGGCCCACTCCGGGCCCACTCCGCGCCCACGCAAGGCATCCCCCCCCGTATCCCGCACTTCTCGAATCCGATCCGAATCCCGGGACGACTCCCCAGCATGCTCGAAGCCAAACTCGAACGCCTCCGAACGGTCCACTCGTCCATGAAGGGCGAACTCCAGCGCGTGATCGTCGGTCAGGAAGAGGTCCTCGACGAGCTCCTCCTCGCCATCCTGACGCGCGGACACTGCCTCCTCGTCGGTGTCCCGGGGCTCGCCAAGACGCTCATGATCTCGAGCCTGGCGAAGACGATGGACCTGTCGTTCAACCGGATCCAGTTCACGCCCGACCTGATGCCGTCGGACATCACCGGGACCGAGCTGCTGCACATCGACCCGGAGACCAGCGCCCGGTCGTTCCGCTTCGAGGCCGGACCGCTCTTCGCGAGCGTCGTGCTCGCGGACGAGATCAACCGGACGCCCCCGAAGACCCAGGCCGCCCTCCTTGAGGCCATGCAGGAGCGCCACGTGACGTCGGGCGGAACGACCCACGCCCTCCCTGAGCCCTTCTTCGTGCTCGCGACCCAGAACCCGATCGAGCAGGAGGGCACCTACCCCCTGCCCGAGGCCCAGCTCGATCGCTTCATGTTCATGGTGCAGGTCGGCTACCCCAACGCGGACGAGGAGCGCGAGATCCTCAAGCGCACCACCGGCGGCGGCGGCGCCGAGGTCACCAGCGTGGTCTCCGCAGAGGAGCTCAAGGAGCTGCAGGACACGATCCGCGAGATCCCCGTGGCCGACGCCGTCTTCGACTACGCCCTCGGGCTGGCGCGCGCGACTCGGGTGCGAGCGGGTGACCCGCTGCCCTTCATTCGTGAGAATGTCTCCTGGGGCGCGGGGCCGCGCGCGAGCCAGTTCCTCATCCTCGGCGCGAAGGCACACGCCGCCCTCGCGGGGCGCACGCACGTCGCCATCGAGGACGTCCGCGCGGTCGCCAAGCCCGTACTGCGCCACCGGATCGTCACCAACTTCACTGCGCAGGCCGAGGGGATCACCTCCGACCACCTGATCGACCGCCTCATCGAGGAGATTGATCCGGCCCAGGCCGTCGGCGCCGGGCTCCCCGGCGTCCGTGACCAGTCCGCTAGCTGAGGCCTGACGCGCTCCGCCCCGTGGCCCGTTCTAACGGCACCATTGACCCCGCCGTCCTCGACAAGCTGTCGGGGCTCGAGCTCGTCGCACGACGAGCCGTCGAGGGCTTCATGGCAGGCGTCCACGCCTCGCCACAGCGCGGCAGCTCGGTTGAGTTCGCGCAGCACCGGGCGTACGCCCCGGGTGACGAGGTCCGCAAGGTCGACTGGAAGGTGTTCGCCCGGTCCGAGCGCCTCGTGGTGAAGGAGTACGTGGAGGAGACGAACCTCTCGCTCAACCTGCTCGTCGACGCCTCGGAGTCCATGGGGTTCGGCTCCACCGGCTGGACCAAGTTCGACTACGCGCGCTGGGGCGCCGCAGCCCTCGCGCACCTCGTGCTGGGCAAGCGCGACACCGCGGGGCTCGTGGTCTTCGATGACAGCATCCGCGCCAAGGTCCCCCCCGGGAACGGCGCCCCCCAGGAGGCCGCCATCCTGCGCTCCCTGGAGGAGGCCACGCCGGGCGGCCCGACCGCGGTCGGCGAGGTCCTGCGCACCCTCGTACCTCGCATCCGGCGCCGCGGCATCACCGCGGTGTTCTCCGACTTCTTCGACGACATCGACACCATCCTCGAGGGGATCAAGCGCCTGGTCCACGAGGGACACGAGCCGATTCTCTTCCAGGTGGTCGACCCGCTGGAGACCTCGTTCGACCTCGACGCCCTCGTGAAGCTCGAGGGGCTTGAGGGTGCGGGCAACCTGAAGATCGACCCCAAGGCCATCCGCGACGCGTACCTGGAGGAGATCCAGGCCCACACGCGAGAGCTGGCCCAGCGCGCGCGCGCCCTATCCGTCGACTTCGTGCAGGTGTCCACCGACGAGCCCCTCGACGCGGTTCTCGCCGCCTACCTCTCGCGCCGCCTCGCCCGCGCCCGCTCAGGCGGCTAGCCACCGCGCGGTCGATACGAGCCGCTCGCACCTCAGCTGACCGCTCAGGCCGACCTCCCCGGCCGACCTCCCTGGCCCTCTCCCCTCCCGCCTCCCCTCCGCCCCCCCCTCCGGCCCCCTTGATCGAAGGCTTCCTGAATCCAGGACTCGCGATCGGCGCGACGCTCGCCGCCGTCCCGCTCGTGATCCACCTGCTGAACCGTCAGCGGCACCGGCCCCAGCGCTGGGCGGCCATGCGGTTCGTCCTGGCGGCGTACAGGAAGACGCGGCGCCGGGTCCAGCTGGAGAACCTGCTGCTGCTGCTCTTGCGTATGCTGGCAGTGGCCGCCCTGGCCTTCGCGGTGGCCCGCCCCTTCGCCTCGGGAGACAGCCCCTTGGTCGGCCTCCAGGAGGAGCGCCGAGACCTGTTGCTCGTGATCGATGGCTCCGCGTCCACTGGCTACCGGGCCGAGGTGGAGAGCGTCTTTGACCGTATCAAGGAGCGCGCGGGTGTCCTCCTCGAGGAGCTGGATGAGGGCCGGGGCGACCGGGCCCGCCTGATCCTCGCAGGCGACCGTCCCCGGGTCTTCCCCTGGACCGATCCGCAGGACGCGCGATCCATCCTGCAGTCCATCGAGCGCCCCCTCGACGAGTCCCTGGACCTCGCGCTCGCCCTCGGTGAGGTGGCGGCCGTGTTCGAAGAGAGCGCCCAGCGGGGCGCCGGCGGCGGCGCCGAGATCCGCCTGCTGAGCGACCTTCAGGAGAGCACGTACCTCGCGCTCGGCTCGACCCGATCGGAGCCCGAGGGCGGCACCCGCCCGGCCCTCACGGAGCAGCTCGCGCGGATCGAGGCGCTGGACCTCGTCGTCCTCGTCGAGGACCTCGGACCGGGCGAACTCACGCCGCCGAACCTCTCGGTGGACTCGATCCTCGTGCTCGGTGAAGGCCCGAGAGCAGGGACCCCCTTCGAGGTGGCCGTCGGCGTCAGCAACCACGGCGAGCGGGAGCTCCTCGCGGAGCGGGTCGCGCTCCAGGTCGGCGGCGAGCGCCTCCCCAGCCAGCGCGTCGATGTCCCGGCGCGGGGCAAGGCGGAGGCCGTCTTCACGGTCACGCTGGAGGACCCCGGCTATCAGGACATCGTCGCCACGCTCGAGGGCGACCGTCTCGGGGTCGACGACAGCCGCGCGCGGGTGGTCCTCGCGCCGCCGCCCCTCGAGGTCCTCGTGGTCAACGGCGCGCCGTCTGACCGGGTGGAAGAGGACGAGGCGGGCTACCTGCTCGCCGTGCTCGAGCCTCCCACCGATGAGCTCGGCGTCAACGGAGAGCCCAACAGCCCCTTCCGCGTTCGGACCATCTCCCCCCCTGAGCTCGACGCCTCCGACTCCCCCATCGAGGACGCGGACCTGATCGTCCTCGCCAACGTCCCCGCCCTCCCGAGCGCGGCCGTCACCCGGCTCGAGGAGCGCGTGGCCGCCGGCGCAGGCCTCTTGATCACGGCGGGCGATCGCCTCGGAGACCTCGCCAGCTGGAGCGAGGACCTCTTCCGTGCCGACGGTACAGGGCTGCTCCCCGGTGAGCCCGTCCGGCGGGTCTCTGCCGCGGATCGCACGCGCTACTACCGCGTCAACGAGTTCGACGAGGAGCACCCCGCGCTCAACTTCTTCGGTGATGAGCGCTGGCGGCCCCTGCTGACCGAGGCGCCCTTCTACGACTTCGTGTCCTTCACGCCGTCGCCCACCGCCCGGGTCCTCGCCTCCTTCGATGACACCGCGCGCAGCCCATTCCTCCTCGAGCGCGCCTACGGCGACGGGAAGGTGGTCCTGTGGGCGAGCAGCCTGGACCGGGCCTGGAACCGGGTCCCCGACTCCCCCGGGACCTTTGTCCCTCTCGTCCTCGAGCTCGTCCAGGACCTGGGCGCTCGCTTCCAGCAGGAGCGGAACCTGGCCGTGGGGAGCGGGATCGAGCTCGTCGTCGACAGCTTCCCGAGGGCCGCCACCCTGATCTCCCCGAGCGGCGCTCAGCGCCCCATCGAGGGCGACTCGACCGAGCGCCCCGACCGCCGCTGGGCGCTGCCCATGCTGGACGGGAGCTGGATGGACTCCGTGGGCGTGTACACCGTCCGGACCGAGGGTACCCGCACCCAGCCGGTGGCGGTTCAGCTCGACGCCCGAGAGAGCGACCTCGCGCGCACCACGGCCCTCGAGGTCGAGGCGATTCACCCCGCGCTCCGCGTCGCCACGGTCAACGCCGAGGGCGGCGAGGTCGAGGCCAGCATCGCGCCCCGCCAGGGAGAGCTCTGGCGCTGGCTCGCCTTGGCGGCCCTCGTGTTTCTCGTGGCGGAGTCCCTCTGGGGCGCCTGGATCGGCACCCGCCGGAGGACCCACTCATGAGCCCTTTCATCGCGCTGCTCCAGGCAGGCGGCGACCCCGCCGGTGACGCGGCTCGCCAGGCCGCGGGCGACGCCGTCCAGGAGACCTGGCGGCTCATGGACCTGCCCGCGCTCTGGGTCGTGGTCCTCATCCTGATCCCCGGGGCCTTCGGCGTCGCCTACCTCGCGTACTGGCGGGAGTCGATCTCCACCAGGGCGAGGTGGAGCATGGTCACCCTGCGCGCCCTGAGCTTCCTGCTGCTGCTCACGGTCCTGGCCCGCCCGGTCCACGTGCGCCAGCAGCAGAACGTGATCTCCCCAGAGGTCCTGCTCCTGTTCGACGACTCGGGCTCCATGACCCGGCAGGACCCCTACACCGGCGACCCTGAGGCGCGCGCCGCCCTGCAGGCCCTGACGGGGAAGCCCCCTGAGGCCCTGACCCGGACCGACATCGCCCTGGCCGTCCGTGGCCAGGTCGAGCAGCTGGTGACGGACCGCGGCTACATCCCGCGGACGTTCCGCTTCTCCGAGGACCTCGAGCCCCTGGCCACCGGGAGCTCCCTGGACGGAAAGGGCTCTGCGACCGCCATCGGTGACGCCATCCGCGCCGCGCTCGCTGGCCACCGGGGTCGCTACGTGTCCGACGTGGTGATCGTCAGCGACGGTCGGTCGAACACCGGCTCCGTCATCGAGGAGGCCGTCGGGGCAGCAGGCGTCGCGGGGGTCGCGCTCAACACCGTCGTCGTCGGCGATGACCGCACGGAGGTCAACCTCGCCATCGAGCTGGTGGACTCACCCAGCTCGGTCCTCGAGGGCGACCAGATCGAGATCGCGGCGCGCGTCTCGGCGCGCGGCACCGAAGGCGGCAGCGTCATCCTTCAGCTCGAGGAGCTCTCCACCACCGGCTCGGACGAGGTTCGGATCGTGACCTCCGAGGAGGTGCCCCTGGTGGACTCCGGTGACCGCGTGGTCCTGGTGGCCGGGCGGGACGCCCTCGACTACGGCTCCAGCGAGCGCCGCTTCCGCCTCCGGGTCGACCCCCTCGAGGGCGAGCGCGTGACGGACGACAACCAGCTCACGGTCTCGGTCACCGTGACGCGCGAGAAGGTCCGCGTGCTCTACGTGGAGGGCTATCCCCGCTACGAGTATCGCTTCCTCAACACCGAGCTGCGGCGCATCGACGACAGGATCGACGTCCAGCTCTTCCTGCTCTCAGCGACCCCGGACTTCCAGCAGGACCGCACCCGCGGTCTCGCCTCGCTCACCTCGGTGCCGACCTCCCGCGAGGAGCTGCTGGAGAACTACGACGTCATCATCCTCGGTGACATCAACCCGTATGACATCTCCCCAGACCCCGCGCGGGGCGAGGAGTTCGTGCGATCGCTCTTCGAGTTCGTCGAGCGGGGCGGGGGGCTCTGCATCATCGCGGGTCAGTACGACATGCCGCGCTCGATCGCGGGGACCGAGTTCGCCGACCTGCTGCCGGTGGAGCTCGACCGCGCGGGGGTGTCCATGCTCGACGTGCCCACCTCGAAGGAGCACCGCTACACGCTGGAGGACCCCGGCGCCCCGCACGAGATCGTTCGCCTCGAGCAGGACCCCGAGACCAACCGGGCCCTCTGGGAGGACGAGCGCGGGCTCCGCGGCTTCTACTGGCACTACCCCGTCCGCGGGGCCAAGGCTGGCGCCCAGGTGCTGCTCCGCCACCCCGTCGCCTCCATCGCCGGGGGTGGCGAGCGCGACCCGCTGCTGGTCACCGGGTACTTCCCCTCCGGGCGGACCCTGTTCCTCGCGGTCGAGGCCACGAACCGCTGGCGGTTCCGCTTCGGCTATCGCTACTACGAGGCCTTCTGGCGCAACGCCCTGCGCTGGCTGGCCCTCGGCCGGATGCGGAGCGGAGATCGGCGGTTCGAGCTCGAGTCCCTGCGCACCGAGTACGACATCTCCGATCGGGTGACGCTCGAGGCACGGGTCCTCGACGAGGACTTCCAGCCCAGCGAGGAGCCCTCGCAGGAGGTCATCCTGCGGACCCCGGACGGGGACGAGACCGAGCTGGTCCTCGCGGGCGTCGAGGGTCGTCCGGGCCTCTACCGAGGCACCTACCAGCCTGAGCGGCCCGGGCGCTACGTCTCCCTCGTGGAGTCCGACACCGGCGGCGAGCGCGTCCGGACGGAGTTTGACGTGCTGCTCCCCTCGCGGGAGAACGCCGACCCGAGCCCCGACCCGCTGCTCATGGAGCGCCTCGCCTCCCTCACCGGAGGGGTCGCTACCTCCGCCGCCGACCTCGCGGCCATCCAGGACGCGTTCCCCGCGGATCAGGAGCGCCGCGAGCCCGTTTCGAGCCAGCTCGAGGACGCCTGGGACCGCTGGGCAACGCTGATCCTCGCGCTGATCCTGCTCGGCTCCGAATGGCTCCTTAGAAAACGCATGGAGCTCATCTAAGAGAGTCATGTTGGACCGATGGGAAACAACCCGAGCCGCGCGCGGCGTGGGCAGGCAGCTCCTGCTCGCGGCGTCGGCGGCGTGGTGGCTCTCGCTCGTTCCAGCGGCCGCGGCGGCGCCGCAGGATGAGGCTGACGAGGACTTCCGCCCGCGCGCCTTCCAGCTCTACGACACCCAGGCCGCCCGGGCCCTCGCCAACCAGGCCGCGGACCACGTGGCTGCCGGCCGCTGGTCGGAGGCCATCGAGGGGCTGCAGACCCTGATCGAGGATCACCGGGGCGAAGTGCTCGGCGCTGAGCGTCCGCAGGCGCTGGGAGCGCTGAAGCCCTCGCAGACGGACGTCCACTCCGGCGCCTCCAGCTGGGCGGCCCGCGAGCTCTTCGCCCTGCCTCCTGAGGGTCGAGACCTCTACCGGCAGCGCTTCGGCCGGCGAGCGCGGCTCGCGCTCCAGCGCGCCATCGCCGCGGGGGATCGGGGCGGCCTCTCCGATGTCGCCCGACGCTGGCCCCTCTCCGAGTCGGCCGAGCGCGCCTGGTGGGCCCTCGGGGACCTCGAACTCGAGCTCGGACACGCCGGGGACGGGCTCCGAGCCTGGGCCCGCGCCGCGGCCCTCCGCCTCGGCCAACCGCAGCGCGTGACCGTGACCCGCGGGGACTGGGCAGC
>CBFHHK010000115.1:0-14108 GCA_965655435.1 Planctomycetota bacterium
CGCACGGTAGAAACGGGCGCACGGCAGTCAGGGGCGCACGGCAGTCAGGGGCGCACGGGGGGGGCGCACGGGGGGGGCGGGCGGACCGTGAGGGCGGGTCGATCGTGAGGACGCGTTGACAGAGAGAGTGGGTCGCTCGCTCGGCCAGCGGATTGAGGAGCGCTCCCGCCGGGCTTCGGCTGCACTCGCTGGCCCGCGCTTGGAGGCTGAACCGGGCCCGGAGAGGGAACCGGGCCTCGGGGGGAGCCCGGGTACGGGAGGGGCCCGACCAGGGCAGCCGGGTGGGGGGTGAGGAGGAGCCGGGGAGCGCTGGTGCGCCCATGAGGCGCCGGCAGCGGCCCCGCGCCGACCGCAGGAAACCGAGGAGTGCTTCGATGCAACACACATCAACGGGAGGAGTCTCAGGTCAGCGCCTCGCGCCCGGGCAGCAGCCGAACCGGGAGCCGGGCGCGCGGCAGCACCGTCCGGTGGGTCCGAGGCCGAGCCATCCTCAGGATCCGCCGCGGAGCCCCCGGCTGGATCCGGCCTCGTCCAGGGCGGTGGACCTGGCGACCTTCGCGGCCGGCGGCAGGCTCTCCGAGCCTCGGCGACAGGCGTTGGCCCGGGGGATCGCCGACTTGGGCCTGGCCAGGGTGGCGAGGCTCGGGCCCGGGAGCCTGGCCGCGGAGTGCGGCCTGACTCGATCGCAGGCGCGACGGCTCGCCGCGATGTTCGAACTTGGTAGGGAAGTGGAGCGTTCCGACGTCAGCGGAGGGGCGCAGGTCGGCCGGGCAGAGGACGCCTTTCGCCTGCTCGCGCCCGAGTTGCGAGGCCTCGAGGTGGAGTCCTTCCGGGTGCTCGTCCTCGACGTCCGGAGGGGGGTCATCGGCAACGAGGAGGTGAGCCGTGGGACCCTCGACGCGGCCCTCGTCCATCCCCGCGAGGTCTTCCGACCGGCGCTCCGGTTGGGTGGAGCGGCCCTCCTGCTCGCTCACAACCATCCCTCCGGGAATCCGGAGCCGAGCCCGGAGGACTGGGCCGTGACGCGCCGCCTCCTCCGGGCTGGCCGCCTGCTCGGTGTCCCCGTCACCGACCATCTCATCGTCGCGGGCTGCCGGTGGGTCTCCATGAGACTCCGGAGCCAGTGGTCTGACGTCGCAGCGGCGGGTCCCGGCGGCCCCGCGTGGTGACCCGATTTCGGGGCGGGAACCGCAGATCCACAGCCAAGGAGATCGTGAGACGGCGGGGGCTGGCGGGTAACCTGTAGGGCCCCTGACGGTAGGTCAGTGCCAGGCCTCCTTTCCGCCCCGTCTCGCTCTCCCGAGCCCAGAATCCTCAAATGGACTATCAGTACGCCCTGCGCTTCGAGACCGGTGAGCGCCGCGGCGAGGTCGTCCCGATCCTCGTCGACGCCGCCGCTGGCGGAGTGTTCACCGTCGGACGCCGGCCGGGGAACTCCCTGCAGGTGACCGACGGGTCGGTCTCTGGCCAGCACGCAGAGGTCGCCATCAGCGCAGCGGGGGTGACCCTGCGCGACCTTGGGAGCACCAACGGCACCCTGGTGGGCGGTCGGAAGGTGTCCGAAGCGCCGCTCCAGCACCTCGGCCAGTTCGCCCTGGGGGCGGTGGAGTTCACGCTGCTCGATCAGCGTGAGGACGCCCCAGCGCTGGCCCCAGCCCCAGCTGACGGCGGCTTCGGCGGCGAGGAGCTCATGCTGGAGGACCCCGACGAGCTGGTCCTCGAGGAGCCGGCGGCGGCTCCGATGCCGACGCGCCGGCCGGCCCCGGCTCCCGTTCCGGCCCCAGGTCCGGCCGCGGCTCCGGCTCCGGTCAGGGCAACCGCGCCAGCGATGCCTGCGGCCCCGGCTCCCATGGAGCTTGAGATGGGAGACGAGGGAGAAGACTCCCTCGTGATCACCGCCGACGACCTCGCGAGGTCCAGGAAGAGCTCGAAGCTTGGCCCGCTGCTCGTGGTCGTGCTGGCCGCCGTTGGCGCGGGCGCGTGGTGGTGGACCGGACAGAAGTCCGACGAGGGCTCGGGGCGCTCCTCCACGTCGCTCGCCGTCGCGGCCGTTCCGGGCAACCTGATCCGCACGGGCTACTCCTTCGAGAAGTCGGAGGGCTGGACCGTGGATGAGACCCTCGCGGCCTTCTGGGACCCGTCGCGCGCAGCGCGACGGAGCGGGCGTAACGGGATTCGCGCCGAGCTCTTCGGCGGCGACCTGGCCGTCATCGCCTCGGATCCGGTCCGCCTCTCGAGCGCGGCCAGGAACGTCGAGGCCGTGGCCCAGGTCCGCGGCGACGCAGACACCGCGGTTCGGCTCGGGCTGCGCTTCATGGGCTCAGGTGAGGGGAGCCCCTCGGTCACGGTCTGGTCCAAGGCCCTCGCTGGCGGCGAGGACTGGACCGAGCTGGTGCTGCGAGGCGCGGCGCCGCGAGGGCTTGATCGCGTGAGCGTCGTCCTGCGCGGTGAGGGCAGCGGGGCGCCGAGGCCCGGCGACGAGGGCGGTGACGTGGAGCCTGGCTCCCTGGATATCGACGACGTCGCGCTCATCCCCGCGGACTCTGCGGGGCTTCGACTCCGTGAGCACGACGTCTGGTCCATGGCGGTCGTGGGCATGGACGCCGGCGGTGAGGCCCTCGCGGTCGCGTTGTCCGCGCTGGACCAACCCAAGGTCTCCTCGCTTCGAATCCACCGCACCGGGACCCCCCAGGACTCGGTCGCCCTGGCGATCTCGGGGGAGGGCGGGACCTGGGAGCTCACCCCCGCGCAGGCGGGAGAGCTCGTGCTGCGAGCGGAGGGGGAGCTCGTCTCGGAGGGCCTCGCGACGCTCGGCGCGTCGGGTTACGTGGCGCACGGGACCTCGTTCGAGCTCTCCGAGGCCAGCGATCTGCTCCTCGGGGCGGACGCCGGCCTCGTGCGGATCTCCAGCAGCGAGCCGCTCCGGTTCTCGTCGAAGCCCTCGGGGGACGACGCCGTGCTGCGCGCGAGCGTGCCGGCCGGGGTGACCCTCAAGGTGCAGGTGAAGTTCTCCGACGAGCGAGTCCAGGCCGAGCGCCTGGCCCTGCAGGCAGCCGAGCTCCGAAAGCGCGGCAACCGCGGCGCCGCGCTGGCGACCTGGCAGACCCTGCTGAACACCGTGCCCTTCGACGCGGGGCTCGTGGACCGCGCCATCGTGGCGCAGTCTGAACTCGGCGCCGAGGCCCGGGCCTCCCTGAAGGAGCTGGGGGTCGAGCTGGAGCGCGCGCGCTACTTCGGACTCTCCGGCCTGTTCGAGGAGAAGCTGGGGCAGGCCCTGGCCCTGGCCAAGGAGTACGAGGGCTCCGGCGAGGCGGAGGAGCAGTTCCTCCAGCTCGCGGACGAGATCAAGGCGGACCTCGGCGGGCTGCTCGGAGAGAGCGACCGCTACGAGCGCGTGCGGCTGGAGGGGATCTCGACGGTCCTGAAGAACGACGGTGCGCTTGACCTCGTCAAGCGCGTGGACGACTACGCCTCGGAGCTCGGGTCCCCTGACGCTGGGGTGGCCGGGAGTGCCGGGGAGACCGGGGAAGAGGAGCAGCGCTGATGGCGAAGACATGTACAGGAGCGGACGTCGGAGCACGGTCCGCCGTGGCAATCCGTGGCGCCTGGAAGGGGGGGACGTTCCACGTCTCGAACTTCGCGGTGGGCGAGAACGACCTCGGCACCGTGGACTCGGGCTGGGCCTCGCTGCAGGCGGACTTCAAGCTCGGCGCGACCCGCATCGCGGCCTCAGGGCGCGAGGTGAACGTCCGCTACACCCGGGTCCCCGGCGTGCCGGACTGGCAGCTGCGGAACCTGATGCGGTTCGAGGTCCAGGAGATCGGGGATCAGTCCGGCGCCGAGGTGGCCTCGGACTTCAACCTGCTCCCGCGGCCCCCCGAGATCGACGGCGAGGACGTGGTGCTCCTCGCCATGGCGCGCGAGTCCCTGCTCGACGGGCACTCCGAGGGCGTTGAGGTCGCTGGAGGGAGCGTCGACGCCTTCTCCCCGGCCTCCATCGGTCTCTACAACGCCTTCGCCCGCTACGGCGTGGTCGAGGACGACACGGTGCTCCTGGCCAACATCGGGCACGAGACCACCGACGTGGTGCTCGTGCGCGGCGCGGACCTGGTCTTCGCCAGGAACCTGACCGGTGGCTCGGGCCTCTTCGACGACGCCCTCATCCAGCGCCTGCAGCTCTCCGCTGCGCGGGCAGAGGCCACCAAGATCGACCACGTGGACCTCACCCCCGGGGCCCGCCATGCGACCGCCGAGGGGGAGAAGGCCACTCGCGCCGTGATGGCCGCGGCCGGTCAGCTGACCTCGTTGCTGCAGAGCGCGGTGATGTTCTGCAAGTCACAGGTCAAGCTCAGCGGCCTCAAGGTCGACCGCGTGCTCCTCTGCGGGGGCGGCGCCGCCTTGCGGGGCCTCCCCAGCTACCTGTCCGCAGGCATGGGCGTCCCGGTCGAGCTCTTCGACCCGTTCCGGGTCGTGGACACCTCCGCCCTCGACCCGGACGTGGCGGACCGCCTCGCGGCCCACCAGCTGGAGTCGGTGGTCGCCCTGGGGATGGCCACCATGGCCTCGGACCCAGACGCGTACTCCCTCGAGATTGTCCCCGAGTCGCTGGCCAAGAAGCGGGCCTTCCTGGGCGGGACCATCTGGCTCATCGCGGCGGCCGTCCTGGCCGTGGCCTTCCTCGGCTATCGGGTGACCTACTCCAACGAGAAGCTGAACCGGCTGACGGGGGAGAACCGTGGGCTCTCCTCCGTGCTGGCCCGTGCGCGCGACATCCACTCGGAGACCGAGTCGCTGGTCGCCGAGAACGCGCGCCTGGTGACCGAGGCCGTGGCCCTCCAGGGCATCGCGGGATCAGGCGAGCAGCTGGCGCGCGCGGTGGCGTTCCTCGACGACAGCCTCCCGGGTGACTTCTGGATCACGCGGGTGGAGAGCGCCTTCGGCACCGACAGCGAGCTCCGCGTCCCGCGCGGTGATGAGCGCCCGATCTTGATGATCCAAGGGCAGGCCCGGGACGGGGTGCAGTCGCCGACCGCCCAGTTCCAGCAGCTGCTGGCCGACCTCGAGGAGGCCATGCCGTACGTCGCGCTCAACCCTTCCATCGACCGCAACAAGTTCACGATCCACATGACGTCCTTCGCGGACGCGCCGGAGGAGACCGGGGAGGAAGACGATGGACCTGAATGATATCTGGCAAGAGAACAAGCGGATGATCACCACCGTGGGGTCGGGGCTGCTTGTGTTCCTGATCGGCCTCTTCGTGGTGGACGGGATGTACGCGGGCGACATCCGGACCGTCGAGCGTCAGAACCAGAGCGCGCGCAGCAAGCTCAGGGTGAACATGTTCACGGCGGATGACCGCGAGATCGCCCGGGACGAGAACGACGCGCTGCTGGCGAGCTTCGAGACGCTCACCGAGGCGGTGGCGTTCAAGCCACGCCCCGAGTTCGACCTGAGGGACCGCGCCGGCTCGGCACGGAACGTCTACATGAGCTCGGTGGACCAGGTCCGCAACCGGGTCGAAGACCTCGCCAGCCGGCGCCGAGCGCGCCTGCCCGAGGGCCTGGACCTCGAGCGTCTTGAGACGAACAACGTCGATGCGATCGAGCGCAACCTCCACGCCCTCGACCTCCTGGAGAGGGTCGTCGTGCTCGCGGTGGAGTCCGGCGTGAAGCAGGTGCGCAGCGCCGACATCAAGCTCGACCCTGCCTTCACCGCGCGCCGCGGGCTCGGGTCCATCGAGAAGACCAAGGTCTCCGTGGACATCGTCGCGAGCCCCGACGCCGTGGCGCGCTGGCTCCTGGCCTGCGAGACACCTGCCGACGGGAACGCCGAGTTCTCCGTCCGCCAACAAGCGCTCCCGATCGAGTCGATCGACGCGCGGCGAGCCACGTCCAAGTCGGACGAGGTCTCGGCCAAGGTCACCTTCCTCGTCGTTCGTGTGAACGAGGTCGAAGACTCCGAAGACGAAGACGCCTGAGCGCGTCGCCCTCCGATCAATCGCCACCCCAACCGTCGAGCGAGATGCGCAAAGAGCCCATCGTCTTCCTAATCTTCGCAGCCACCGTCGGCTGGATGTCCAAGGACATGATCTCGGACTCCGGGTCCAAGTCGCGCTCCAGCAGGGTCCGGCCCAAGGACTACGTGAGCCTGCAGGCCCCGGATGTTGACCTGGCTCTGGCGGACCGCGAGCGCCCCCTGACCCTGGACCGGGACCTGTTCTCGCCGCCCTCGCCGACCTCGGCCCTCCCGCCGCTGGGCGTGAGTCTGCCGCCCCTGGAGCCCATGACGGCCCTGGCGCCGCCCACGGGGTGGGGCCCGATGCCCGCGCTCTACGGAGAGTTCCTCCGTCGGCCGGAGCGCCCCGCCAACGCGAAGGCCCTGCCCGGGCTCTTCGACTCGATGGACGGCGGCAGCGCCAGCGCCGGCCTGGACGACGCGCCCTCGGGCGTGCTGACCACCGAGCTCTCGGACGACCCCGAGGCGCGCGCAGCGCAGATCGCCGGGCTCAAGAAGGAGTTCGACTGGATCTACACCAACAAGTTCGAGTTCGGCCGCCTCCTGAACGAGAACCGTTACGAGCTCCCCGACCTCGAAGATCCCGAGCTGATCTTCCTCCCGGTCAACCCGACGACCGGCGCGCCGCTCTACCGGACGCCGATCACCTACGTGCCGGGCCGGGTCGACGAGTTCGGCCTCGTGGACAACGCCCTCACCGAGGTGGAGGTCGGGCTGGTGCAGTTCGACGACCCGCTCCAGCCTGGCGAGTTCGAGGCCGCCCTTCAGTTCGCGGACAACTGCCTCCTGAAGCGCAACGAGACCCCGCGCGCCCTCGAGGTGGCTGAGACCCTCTACCAGCGGGCCCAGTCGATCAACCTGCAGGACGACGCCCGGCCGCGCCTCGGCCTGGCCACGTGCTATCAGCTGGGCTTCCGCTTCGAGGACGCCTACGACACCTACAAGGCGCTGCTGGAGAGCGGTCATGACACGAACGCGTCGATCCACGCGCGGCTCGGCGTCCTGCTCGGTCAGCTGCGGATGAAGGATGACGCCGAGGCCAGCTTCCGCGAGGGCCTGCGGGTGGAGCGGACCAACTGGGAGGCGCGCTACTGGTACGGCCGCTTCCTGGTCCGTGAAGGCCGCGTCGTGGAGGCGCTCGACCACCTTCAGGAAGCCGTGCGCCGGGAGCCCAAGGGGCCCGAGGAGCGTGGCATGCGCGTCCGGATCCGCCTCGCCTACGCGGGGGCGCTCCTCGGTGCCGGCAAGATGGATGACTCTGTCGCGGCCTTCGGCACCGCGCTCAGCGCGGACGCCGCCAACGAGGTCGGCCTGCAGGCCGTCGCGGCCGCGGGCACCCTCTCGGCGATGCGCTTCACGGACAACGCCTCCTCGCTCGCGGGGGCGGGGTTCGGCGGCGACGACGGGGCTCCCGTGGAGGGAGGCTTTGACGTCCTCCTGGCCGCGGGGCTCTTCGCCATGGACTCAGGTGAGTTCGAGGTGGCCGCCCAGACCCTCGGGCTCGCCCTGGATGCGGATCCCTTCCGCCGCTACGAGGCTCTGCGCGCCATGAGCCGCCTGGCCGAGATCTCCGGAAACCCTGAGGAGGCGGTGACCTTCGCCGAGGAGGCGCTGCGCGCCGCGCCGGGGGACCCGTGGACGCTCTACCAGCGCGGGCGGCTGTACGAGCAGGACGGCGACGAGTTCGAGGCGCGGGCGGCCTATCGGGCGGCCCTCGATGTGGAGCTTGACCTCGTGCCCGCCCTCGAGCGTATGGGGGCCCTGCTGCAGGCGTCCGGCGATCACGCCGGCGCGGAGCGGTACTTCGAGCGAGCCCTGACGGTGGAGAAGGGCAGCGCCGCTCTCTGGTCGCGTCGCGGCTGGAACGCGCTCCAGGCCGGGGACCTCAGCCGTGCAGAGATCTGCTTCGGCGAAGCGCGCCGGCTCTCACCTGCGCTGGCTTCGGCCCGCGCGGGCGTGGCCTGGTCGAACTACGTCGCGGGGGACTCCGCCGAGGCGATCACGCTCTTCAGTGAGATCGTGGACGACCGACGCGCCTCCGGTGAGGAGGACGCCGTCCTGGTGTACGCCGACGCCCAGGGGACGCGCATCGTGGACCATGAGTCCAAGGAGGTCTGGCTCGACCGCTTCGACCGGGCGCCCGGGCGCGTCGGCAACGGCTGGGTCCTTGACCAGGGCTTCGGTCCGCTGGTGGATATCCGCGAGGAGGGCATCGCCATCGAGGGGCAGAACGATCGCGGCGGGCGCACACGCGCCTTCCGGTCGCTGCCGCCCGACCGCTTCCTGGCCTTCTCCTGCATGCTGACCGTCGGAGAGAAGGCCAAGGGGACCCGGGCGGGGGTCTTCATCTCCTCCGAGCGGACGCGGCCCGGCGGAGAGTCGCAGGTGACCGCGGAGGTCGTGATCTGCCGCAATCGGGACGGTCTCATCGAGGCTCGGGTGCAGAAGTCGCCCACCGACGAGGAGGCGAGCTTCAAGCAGCTCGTGGGTCCTGCCTGGCCCATCGGCGAGCCGATCAGGGTGGAGATCCAGCGGGTCGGCGACGACCTGGACGCGACCTTCACCATCTACATCGACGGCGAGCCGGTGGCCACCAACGTGGAGTGCGATCGCCTGACGTCCTCGCGGCAGCCCATCAACTTCGGCGCCTTCGTGGGCGGCGAGGCCGGGCGTCGAGCAGACCTGTTCATGGACGACGCCCGGGTCGTTCGGAGGCGCTGATCCATGCTGACCCCTCGAATCATCCAACGGCGAGCATCCCAGCGGACCTCACGCGCGGGCTTCTCCCTCATCGAGCTGATGGCGGTGATCATCATCATCTCCCTGCTCATCGGGTTCCTGATCCCGAACCTCCTGTCGTCCAAGGAGGCGGTGAACTCCAAGATGACGCAGACCTGGCTCAACCAGATCTCTGCCGAGATCTCGGCCTATGAGCGGGAGATGGGGGACTTTCCCCCCTCGACCTTCCCGCGCAAGCTGGACCCCAAGCCGAGCAAGACCAACATGGGCGTCGAGTCTCTCCTGATCGCGCTCATGCCAGCGGACGGGTCGTACCTCGCTGGCGGTGATTACGACGATCGCCTCGGGAACACCGACGGGGACGACAGCAAGAAGTCCCACTCCAGGTTCGCCAGCTCCGAGGTGTTCGAGCTCTGCGACCACTGGGAGAACCCGATCGTCTACCTGCACCGCCGGGACTACGAAAAGGGTGGGACCTACCTGACGTACAGCGAAGCGCTGTCGGACTTTGTCGAGGAGAAAGTCGGCGCGGCCATCAACCCGACGACGGGCTCTCCGTACCGCCAGGACTCGTTCCAGCTCATCTCCGCTGGCGCCGACGGGCAGTTCGGGACCGCGGACGACATTGGGAACTTCAAGCGCTGAGCCGCCGCTGACCTCCAGATCGATGTGCAATGACCTCGCCTCTCACGCGCTCGGCGCGGACGCCCCTGGTGCCCCCTGGGAAGGTGGTGCCCGGCGAGAAGACGTTGTCCTGCGAGAAGACGTTGTCCTGCGAGCAGACGCTGCCCGGCGAGAAGACGCTGCCCGGCGGAGAGACGGCGTCTCGCGGGCGCGCGGCCGCGCGTGCGCCGCGGGGTTCAGCCTCGTGGAGCTCCTCCTGGTGATGGTGCTGCTGGGCATCGTGATGGGTGTGGGCCTCGGCAGCTTCGCTTCCTTCGACCCGGGCCGCAGCGCCGCCCGAGGCCTGGTGGCGAACGCGCTCCGGCAGACCCGGAACACCGCGATCGAGCGTGGCGCGCCCGCCCGCGTCCTGATCGATCACAGCCGAATGGCCGTGCGGACCGAGGCCTTCACCGTGGCGGGGACGTGGCGCTTCGAGGACCAGACGCTCGCCGGGGCTCGCGGGGTGAACGGCATCGCGGACGGGTTCCCCGGCGCGTTCCTCGCGAACGATGGCTACGTGGGCAAGGCCCTCGACCTGAACCTGGGTTCGCGCGGAGCGAAGGTTCAGATTGACCTGAGCTCAGACCCCATCTTCAACGTTGCCAAGGGGTTTCGCCTCTCGGCCACGCTCCGCCCCGAGGACTTCGTGGACGCTGACGTGGTGAACCTTGGCAAGGTGGTCCGGATCAAGGCGCGCAGCGACGGGGCGGTGGCCTTCGAGCTCACGACCCAGCGCGACGATGGCCTGGGCCAGCCCGTGAAGGGGGAGACCATCACCCTCCAGTCCGGCGGCGGTGTCCTCGAGCCGGGGCACTGGACGCAGATCGAGCTCCGCTATGACCGCCGGCGCGTGGTGGCGCTCGCCGACGGGGTGCCGGTCGCGGAGCGAGCGGAGTCGCGCCCGATCTGGCGGCTGGAGGGAGGCCTCGTGCTGGGGGGCGGGCGCCGCAGGTTCGCGGGGTGCGTGGATGACCTGGTGCTCTCGGTCATCACCACGGGGGATGAGGTGGTCCTGCCCAAGAGCGCTGAGTTCCTCGCGAACGGACCCAAGGAGGTGCGGTTCGACGAGAGCGGCGCCCTCGACCCCGTGTTCCACGCGGGGCCGGTCGCCATCGAGCTGCTCTTCGACGATGGCCTCAAGGAAATGATCACAGTGCGAGCGCTGGGGACGGTCGACGCATGAGAACCCCGATCACAACCGACCGCGCCAAGCAGGGCTTCGTGCTGGTGCTGGTGCTCTTCATCCTGCTCGGGCTCTTTGCCCTGACCGCTCCGTTCCTCGCCACCGCGCGCAACGCCGACGCGGCGAGTGAGTTCGAGAAGAACGACGTGCAGCTGCGCCTCGCGCTTGACGCCGCTGGCCGCCACGCCCGCCTCAGCCTCGACGGGACCCACCCTGCCCTCGATCCGACGCCGTACTTCGACGGGAAGGACGAGATCCAGGTCTCCATGGACTTCCCCAGGGACGTCTTTGACCCGGCGGACCCCAACGGGGTCGGCTTCGGGTTGGACGTGGTGGACGTGGCGGGGTTGGTGGACGTGAACAGCGCTTCGCCGCACGTGCTCGGGAACCTGCTCGGCCAGGTCGCGCGCCTCGGCGCGCCCACGAGCGGGGGCGGTGACTCGCTGACCCTCGCCGGGAGCACGGAGTTCGCCCCCGGGACCGTGATCTCGGTGGACGGCGAGCTGATCCGACTCGCGGAGCCAGACAAGGAGGAGGAAGGCGCACAGCTCGTCGCCGAGCGGGGGCTCGGGACCGTGCAGGACGACGAGGGCGCCTGGCAGTCCACGGGACCTCGCCCCCCCTCGACCCACGGCGTGGGCGCCGCGGTGCTCGGCCAGCAGGCCTTCGCGCCGGCGATCTGGCGCACCCTGTCTGCGGACGGTGAGCCCCAGTCCATCTCGACCCTGGACGAGATCCGCGCGGCGGATCAATTCGCCCTCTCGGGCGGCTTCGACGAGGCCTCGCTGCTGCTCTTGCGGAGGACGGCCACGGCCTTCGGCGGGCTCGGGGCTGGTCCGGTCTGGCAGCGCCCGACGCGCCTCATCGGCCCGCTCCAGGCGGGACTCGCCCTGTCCTTCCGCCCCGCGCAGGGGCGCTGGATGGGGGTGGGCAGCACGGTGCGGATCTCGGACGGCGTCAACAGCGAGCTGCGTGTCATCATCCAGCGTGGCCGGGACGGGCGGGTCTACATGGACCGCGTGCTGGACAACGACTACGAGGCGTTCCTCACCACCGTGGAGGTCCTCGCGCGTCGACCGGTCAACATCAACACCGCGCCCCGCGAGGTGCTGGTGGCCCTGTTCACGAACCTGACGCTCTTCGGGCAGAACCACCGCATCGACGAGCGCGAGGCCCGCGCCCTGGCGGCGACGATCATGGAGTCCCGCCCCTTCACCGGGATGCGTGACTTCGCCGAGCGGCTCGTGCTGCCCGCCGGGGGCATTGACGTGCTCCCGAGCGACGCGCCGATGATCCCTGCGGCCTTCGACGGCGACGGATCGATCCTGGATGACCCCCGGGACGCGGCGGCCCTCTTCATGAACGGGCTCAACGCGAACGACGCCCGGCTGGGCTTCGCGACCATGCCCTTCAGCTTCACCTCCCGACAGGTCTTTGAGCTGGAGCTGCGCGCCAACGTCAGCGCCAAGAGCGGGATCGCCCGGGCCAGCGGCGCTCGCGATCGCCTCGAGCTCGTGGTCCCGCAGGTGGAGGAGCTGCTCACGGTCATCGCGCGCCAGGAGGACTTCGAGGACCAGTTCCGGTTGACTCGCTCCGCGCCGTTCTGGCTCACGGGCCCGGAGACCACCGGGCGCTTCGACGGGGGCGTCACGCCGCCCTCGCGGCTGATTCCGAACCTCGGGACCCTCGAGGGGCAGAGCTACATCCCGGGGATCAACGACCCCGTGGTGGACGGCGACGGCAACCCCGTGCCGCCGGTGCGTACCTTCGCCTCGCGGGAGGAGGACGGCTTCGTGCAGCTGGACCCGATCCGGGTGGAGGAGACCCAGTTCACGACCGGGCGGATGATGCACTTCGATCAGGAGAGCCGCACCCTCGAGGGGCGCTACCTGCCCGACGAGACGATCACGCTGGATACCACCGCGGAGATGGTGAGCTGGACGGGGCGTCTGGCGCCGGACGTCCTCGCGCCCCTCAACGTCTCCATGTGGATTCGTCCGGAGAGCGGCGGTGACGGGACGCTGATGTCCGTCGGCGATCGGACCGAGGCGTCGGACCGCGTGGTGCTGGGGATGTCTGGCGACAACCTGGTGCTGCGCGTCCTCGACGGCATGGGGGATCATCGAGACACCGCCTTCCAGGAGGTCTCCGAGATCCGCTACCCGATCGGGAGTGGAGCCGGGATCCCGGGGCTCCCCATCGGCGTCTGGAGTCACGTCTCCGTGGACGTCCGCGGGAACCGGCCGGACCAGATGAACATGCTGGTGAACGGCAACGCCACCGGCGTTGAGCGCCTCGGTATGACGCGGCTCACGGCCTCGGTGGGGACCGGTGACGGCACGCTCCTGGTGGAGTCCACCGAGGGCTTCCCGCCGGTCTGCGCCCTGCGCATCGGGAACGAGATCATCGAGGCCACCGTGGCCAGCGAGACCTCCTTCCTGATCCAGCACGAGTTCATCGGGCCCAACGCGGGCTTTGGCGGCCGGCTCTCCAGGGTCCGCTTCGACGTGGAGGGCTCCGACTCGGCCACGCCCACCGCGGAGGCTGCGGCGGTGATCACCGGCAGCTATGTGGCGGGGACTCCGGTGATCCACTACGGGTACAGCCTGCCGCTCTCCCGAAACGTGCCCTCGGGGCAGTCCGTGCTCGCGGGCGAGCTCGGACCCTTCCGTGTCGGCAAGGCCGTTGGGCTACCTGGCGACAACTCCCTGGAGCCGATCCAGGTCCAGGGCCCCTTCGGTCCCATCACGGTGGGGCGCGGCTGGGGGCCCGAGGTCCTCGGCGCGTTGACCCTTTCGCTCGGCGACGCGCCGGAGGCGGACCCGGAGGGCACGGACCTGATGGCCGGGTTCAACCCCAACGGCGGCTACGCGATCCTCTCCGGACCGAGGCTCGGCCCGGTCAACGGGCTCGACCCCAACAGTCCTGATGGGGCCATCGTCGGAGGGATGGAGGTCATTCGTTACTCGGGCTTCTCCGGCAACCAGCTGCAGGTGGTGGCGCGCAACGTCGAGCTGCAGCGGATTGCCGAGCAGGAAGAGGACGAGGGGTTCCTCGGCGGGGCCCACGCGTTCATCTTCTCCTGGGACCTTCAAATCCTGGTGGGTGGTGCCTCGGGGACGGCCTATGACGGCGACGAGCTGCTCCAGATGTCGACCTTCTGCTATCCGATCTCGATCGGCGTGCCGGGCGCCTCCGCGCTCAGCTTTGCGGAAGCGACGGCCGAGCAATCGCAGTTCGCGCAGATCACGAGGCTCGACGACGGTGAGCAGACCGAGTGGGTCCGCTATGACGAGATCGACCTGGCCGCATCCCAGCTCGTGCGCTCGGATCCCGGGACCCTCTTCCGCGTCCACAACATGCTGCACTCCCTCGGTGACGCCGAGGTCCAGGGAGCAGGCGGCGGCGGAGGCGGCGGCGGAGGCGGCGGCGGTGGTGCCGGCGGCGTCGGCCCGGGTACCGGGGGGGCTGGTCCCGGTGGTGTGGGCTCAGGCGCCGGGCTGGG